>JAIYDR010000162.1 GCA_027487395.1 Rhodobacter sp.
CGCCTGAACGTGCAAGCTTGCGGTTCTCGAGAGCGAGTGCACGCGCTTGCGCCAGAGGAACCAATGTGGGTGATCCCAGCCCAATCTCACAACGCTTTCCACGTACTACAATCCGTTGCACCCAAAACCGAGAGCCATTCGGATCGACCCGCAAGTAAAGGCCGTGCCCATCAAAGTATTTGCCAGGTTCACTTAGAGTCTTCACTTGTTGAGCGGTGAGCGCCTTCTCCGGCCGCCGGTTCAGTGAGGTGCTCAAGGTCTTCCCCCGTTTCTTCCCCCAATACCGGTAGGAATACCATGGGACCGATAGGAATGTGAAGGAAAAAGTTATTCATTTTTTCGTTGAAATACAGGTGTATAGTGGAAAAACTTGGCGCTTGCTGGAATGTCTTGTGGTGGACCTCTGCTCCACCAATGAAGCCAGCCTAAGCGAATAAGAATAAAGGGAAAACCGAAAACAGTTTCGGCCTGTCCCGCCAATCATCCCGCCATTCGGCCTGCCCTTGCCCTCTCTTGGTTCGCTCCTGCGGTGAAGCATTCCGCCAGCCGCGACCAATGGAGAGACGCACATGCAGACCAACACCCCCACCACGATTGCCGCCGACTTCGCGGCATGACTTGAGGCGGAACGCGCCGCCTCTGCCGCCGCCGATCCCGAGGCGATGGAGCCGCACCTCGCCCGCGCCGATCAGACTGAACGGCTGGCCCTGACCCTGCAGACCGAAAGCTCTGCCGATGTTGGGGCGTTGATCCGCATGACCAGCGAATGGCCGACCGAAGCGCCCACCATCACCGCCGACCTGCTGGCTGCCCGCTTTGGTGTTCTTCAATTTGGTCTACGCTCTATCCAGCCGGATAACCGGGAAGAAGATTTATTAAGCGTTTACAGATTGTTACCCTATATTTACTCGGGATGATCTGGTGCCGCAGAAGGGACTCGAACCCCCGACCCCATCATTACGAATGACGTGCTCTACCAGCTGAGCTACTGCGGCGTTGGCGGGGTGATATAACAGGCGGGGGCGGATTCCTAGACCCTAGTGGCGGGTTGGGGTGGATTTTTTCGCGTCCTCTTGGGCGAGGGGTTGTCTGCCGGATTATCCTTTGATGTCAGGGGGCTGCTGCGCGGGCGGCGCCGTTATGCCACAGATCTTCGTAGACCTCTGTGACGGCCTGCGCCTCGCGCTGGATGGAAAACAAGCGCTGAACGCGGTCGCGGGCGTTGTAGGCGAGAGATGTAAAGCGGTCTTCGTCTGACAGGGTCCAGACGACAGCTTCGGCTATCGCTGCGACATCGCCCACGGGCACGATCACCCCGGCTTGGTCGTTGGATCCCGGCGCGCCGACAGCCTCGGCGAAGTGACCCGTGGCGGTGGCAACGACCGGCAGGCCAGAGGCCATGCCTTCCAACGGGGTGACGCCA
This sequence comes from Rhodobacter sp., assembly GCA_027487395.1. Taxonomy (GTDB): domain Bacteria; phylum Pseudomonadota; class Alphaproteobacteria; order Rhodobacterales; family Rhodobacteraceae; genus Paragemmobacter. Next base: position 1,424 of record JAIYDR010000162.1, read on the forward strand.
AAGGGTTCATAGCGCGGCGTGGCGCAGAGCAGGCGGCAACCGCGCAGCACCCGCAAGAGGTCATCGTCAGGAATCATGCCGGTGAAGAGGATGCGATCGGTCATCCCGGCCTCGGCCACGCGGGTCTTGAGTTTGGCCAGAAACTCAGCCTCAGAGGGTTTGGCCAGACCGATGACAAGGGCCGTGGCCCCGGGAAGCTGAGGCAGGGCCTTGATCATCGACTCGACGAAAATGTCGCTGCCCTTCGATGGCCTCACGCGCCCCACGGTGGCGATGCCATAGTCGCCGGGAAAACCCGTCGCCGCCCAATCGGCGCGGCGGTCTTGCGCAGGGTGGAAGCGGTCGGTGTCCACGCCGTGTGGGACCACGGCATCGTGACGACCGACGCAGGTGGCGGCCTCATCGCTCGTGGCGATGATCCGGTCCATGCGCGAGATCAGCAGGCGCGGCAGCAGGGAATGGACGTGTTTCGCGGCAGAGGTGAAGACGATCTTCACTGGTAGTCGCAGCACGTCGCGGGCGAAGATAGCCAGCGCCATTTCAGTGTTGCGCCTTGTGTGCCAGATGGAAAACGGTCTGCCTTCCGGCCTGTCCCGCGACAGGCGCAGCGCCTGCATCTTGGTGATCGGCGCAGGCAGGCCGGGCAGGGGCACACCCACCAAAACCACGCGATGTTTGCCCATGTGTTGCTGCATCACCGCCCGCGCGGTCGAGGACACGCCGGTAAAGCGGGTGTTCAAGTTGGGCACAAAAACTTCGGGTGTCTCGGAACGGGTCATGTCGGCTTTCTAGGGGCGGCTTTCTAGGGGCAGCTTTCTTGGAGCGGTTTTTCATGGGCAGGGGTGTGGGCCATAGACCGCATGGCACCGCGCCTGTCAACGAAACTGGCTGTCACCACAGAAGGTCTGCCGTTGTGGCATGTGGGGACGGCAACTTGTTCCCCGGCGCGGGGGGGGCTATATGTCGCGCGATGGCCATTTGGCCAGGCGCCCCGAAGTACCAAAGGAAGTTCCCGGACCATGTCCGCCCCGCTGACCAAAGGTGAGGTTACCCGTTACTGGCTTGCCGATCGTCTGATCCGTCTGGCGCTTTGGGTGATGCTGCGGCTGCCCTATCCGGCGCGCTTGGGGTTATGTGCGTGGTTGATGTCTGCGGTGGTTGCCCCGGTGGCGGGCTACCGCGCGCGCATCCGGCGCAATTTGGCTTTTGTGCTGCCTAACCTTTCGGCGTCAGAGGTTGATCGTCTGGTGCGCGCGGTCCCGGCCAATATGGGACGCACCTTGGCCGAGATCTATTCGGGGCCAGAATTCTTGACCCGCATTGGGGCCGAGAGGATCTTGGGTGCTGGGGTGGAGGCTTTGGAGGAGGCGCATCGCACTGGGCGGCCCGTGCTGTTGGTCACCGGCCATATCGGCAATTACGACGCGGTGCGCGGAGCCTTGATCCTGCGAGGCTACAAGGTGGGGGGCCTTTATCGCGAGATGGGGAACCTGTTTTTCAACCGCCATTACGTCGCCGCGATTTCCCGGATTGGGACGCCCTTGTTCCCGCGGGGGCGCAAAGGCCTCGCGAATATGCTGCGGTTTTTGCGTTCGGGCGGGATGCTTGGGCTGGTTTTGGATCAGCATATGGCCGATGGGGCCAAACTGGGCTTTATGGGGCGCGATGCGCTGACCTCGCTGTCGGCGGCAGAAATGGCGCTGCGCTATGACGCGCTGGTTGTTCCGACCTATGGCATCCGCCGCGCCGATCTGGGGTTTGATTTGATCGTTGAAGCCCCCATTCCCCATACCACGCCCGAGGTGATGACGCAGGCCTTGAATGACTCGCTGGAAGCACAGGTGCGTGCCCACCCCGACCAGTGGCTCTGGACGCATCAGCGCTGGAAACTGGGTGTTTATGACATGCAGCCAGACCCGTCGCAGGCAGCGCTGGACCCGGCTCAGGTGTCGGATCGGTTGGCGCATCGCCGCGCGCTGGCCGAGGCGCGGCGCAAAGCGGGGAACTAACCCGTCAGGGTGTCAGTCGCGACAGGATCATCGCGGCAGTCTCTGCCGTAGCATCGCTTTCGGCCTTGATTGCGGCGGTGGCGGCAGCGGTTTGGGCGGCATGCGTGGCGTGATCGTCCAGCGCGCGAATGGCTTTCGCCAAGGCGGCAGCGTCCCGAACCATCACGGCGGCTTTGGACATCAGCAGGCTGTCGTAAAGTGCCGCGAAATTGCTGATCTCTGGCCCGGTCAGAACCGCAGAACCATGCGCCACAGCCTCATAGGCGTTGTGCCCGCCAACGGGCACCAGAGACCCGCCGATGAAGGAGACGGGGCAGAGGTCGAACCACAACCCCATTTCTCCCAATGTATCGGCGAGGTAGACTTGGGTGTCTTGGGTGATGGGTTCATGGCGAGAACGCTGCGCCATGTTCAGCCCGCGCGCTGTGATCAGGTCACGGATCGCGTCGCCGCGTGCGGGGTGGCGCGGGGCGAGGACCAAGAGGCGGTCGGCCAAGGCTTTTTGGGCGTCGAGGATCACGTCCTCTTCGCCGGGGTGGGTCGAGGCCGCAAGCCACGCCTTGCGATCACCGAAGGCTTGGCGCAGATCGGCCAAGGTGCGCGCCTCCACCGGCAAGCGCCCTGTGCCGCGCTTGAGTGATCCCGTCGTGCGGATACGGACGGGGTCTGCACCAAGTTCTGCCAGCAATCCTGCCACGCGGGCATCGGGGGCGGTAATGGCGGTAAAGCCGGACAAGATCGCTCGTGACAGTCCTGGCACTCGCCGCCAGTTGCGTGCGGAGTTCTCCGAGATGCGGGCATTCACCAGCAGCATCGGAATGTTGCGCGCCCGGGTGTCGCGCAAAAGGCGCGGCCAGAATTCGCTTTCGACAAAGACGGCCAGATTGGGCCGCCAATGATCCAAGAACCGCGCGACCGGGCCTGGCAGATCGAGTGGCAGGAATTGATGCAGGCAGCCTTTGGGCAGGCGGTCGGCCAACAGCCGGGCCGAGGTGACCGTGGTGGAAGTGACCAAGACCGCGGCACCACTTGCCACCAGACGGTTGAGCAGGGGCAGAACCGACAGCCCTTCGCCTACGCTGACCGCATGCAGCCAGATCAATGGGCCTTGGGGCCGGGGCAGGGTGGCGTGGCCCAGCTTTTCCCGCCAGCGCGCGGGGTCTTCCTTGCCCTGCTTGAGGCGACGTTTGAGCAAGAGCGGGGCCAGCGGTTGAAGGACCGGCCCAAGGGCGAGGTAGGTGGAAAGGAGGGGCGAGGCTGCGGGCATGGGGGAGTGGTACACTGGGGCCGAGTGGGGTTCCAGATGGAAGCGGCTGCTTATCACTACCTCAGCCAAAGGGGCGCGCACGCACCGCGGGGTGGGTGCACATATATGTGCGCCCGCCCCGGTGGGGCGGTGCCGGCGCGCCCCGATGCTTTGGGCATCGGGGCAATCCTGATCATTGCGACAATGAATGCGCGCCCTACATTCCTGCTGTGCAAATCCCGACCCAACCCCCCATTCCAATGCCCGTTAACCCGTTCCACGCCCCGGTGCCACCGCCTTGGCCAACTTCACAAAGGCTTGCACCTGTGGACTGCGGTTGGCCCGCTTCCACACCAGACTCGTGCGGTGGCGAAAGCGCGGGTCCATGATCTGGCGCACTTCGACGTTGCGGCCCAGAAAGCCGATCAGGCTTTCGGGATAGATCGTGATCCCCAAACCTGCTGCCACCAAGCCCAGTTGCGCCAAGGTGTTCGATGCCTCAATCGTCACCCGCAGCGCGATGCCTTCGGCGGAAAACATGTCGTTCAGCCGCCAGCGATATTCTTCCCATTCGCGCATGTCGCCAAGGATCAGGTCCTGGTCGGCCAGATCCTCGGGCCGCACCACGGGGCGGAGCAGCAAAGGATGGTTGCGGGGGGTCACCACATACAAGGGTTCCGTGGTCAATGTCAGGCTGTGGTATTCGGAATGGTCAAAGGGGCCGATCATATAGCCGATGTCCACCTCGTCATTGGCCAGCGCGATCTTTTGGCCTTGGGTGCGGATGTATTGGATTTGCATGTCGATATGCGGATGCGCCCGACGGAACCGCGCCACGGCCGAGGGCACCAGTTCCGTCGCGGCAAAGGCCATATAGGCCACGCGCAACAGCCCGGATTTCCCCTCGGCAATCCGCCGCGCGGCCTGCACGGCGGCGTCGTATTGCGCCATCAGATGGGCGTTGTCCTGATAAAACCGCTGGCCGGCTTGGGTCAGCGACACCTCGCGCGTCGTGCGTTCCAAAAGGCGAAAGCCCAAAGCCGCCTCCAGCTTTTGAATCCGCCGCGTCAGGGCGGACTGGTCCAGCGCCAACCGCTCTGCCGTGCGGCGAAAGTTCAACTCTTGGGCAAGGGCAAGGAAGGTCTGCACCATTTCTAGGCCCGGCAGGTTTTTCATGCATTCCCCCAAGGTCTCACTGATGCACCAGATGCAACAATAATTGCTGACACACCATTTCCCCCGCGTCAATCCTTGGGTCACTCTGGTCCCAGAGCCTCGCCCTGGCCTTTACAGCAAAGCCGGGATGCGCAGACCGTCACAGCCGCCGCACTGGCGCGCGAAGCATCACAGGACACCACCATGAGCGACGTTGACACCAAGGAACTGGACCGTCTGTTGCAGCAGGCCTTTGATACGGCAAGCAAACTTTACCAAGAGCGCGGCTTTCAGCGCCGTGTCGGCTTTGGCAAGCGTCCGGCACTGGTCAGCGTGGACCTTGCAAACGCTTGGACCCGCCCCGGCAATCCCTTCACTTGCGATCAAGAGAAGATGGACAATGAAATCATCCCCGGCATGCAGGCGCTGCTGAAGGCGTTCCGCGCCGCCCAGATGCCGGTCATCCATGTCACCACCGCCTATGAGATCACCGATGTGGACGCGCCCTTCACCGATATGGGCCTCTGGCACAAGAAAATCCCGATCGAGGTGGTGAACCTCAAGGACAAGGACCTTTGGGCCATCGACAGCCGGATCGCGCCGATTGAGGGCGAATACACCCTGCTGAAAAAGCGTGCCTCGGCCTTCCATGGCACGGAACTGGGCGGCATCCTGCGCGCCAACAATGTGGACACCATCCTTGTGACCGGTGTCACCGCCTGTGCCTGTGTGCGTCAGACCATCTGCGACGGGCTGGCGGACGGGTTCCGCACCATCGCGGTCAAAGAGGCCATCGGGGATCGCGTCCCCGGTGCCGTGGCTTGGAACCTCTTCGATATCGACGCCAAGTTTGGCGATGTCGAAACGGTCGAGACCTGCGTGAACTACCTCGCGGGTCTGTCGGGCGCGAAACTCGCCGCTGAGTAAACCCAGCCGCGCCGGGCCGCCTCAGGTCCGGCGCATCCTCCGCCCATGCGCGGCTTTGCCCAACAGGAGTGTCCAACATGGCCAGAATTGGTGTCGATGTCGGCGGGACGAACACCGACCTCGTTCTCGAATGCGCGAGCGGCGTGTTTTATCACAAGGTGCCGACCACACTGAAAAACCAGTCCATCGGGGTGGTGCAAGGGGTGCAGGGCATCTGCGCCATGGCGGGTATTCCGACCTCTGAGGTGGAGACCATCGTGCATGGCACCACCACCGCCACCAACATCACCATCGAACACAATGGCGCGGACTGTGGGATGATCACCACCGAAGGGTTCCGAGACATCCTGCACATCGGGCGGCACAAGCGGCCCTATAACTTCAGCCTGCATTTCGATGTGCCGTGGCAAAGCCAGCCCTTGGTCAAACGCCGCAACCGCATTGCGGTGGCCGAACGCATCCTGCCCCCGACCGGAGAGATTGCCACCCCGCTGGACGAATCCGCCGTGCGCGCCGCCTGCGCCGTGTTCAAGCGGCGGGGCATCAACTCGGTCGTCATCGGCTTCATGTTCGCCTTCCTGAACGACGCGCATGAGGTGCGGGCGCGCGAGATCGTGCTCGAGGAAATGCCTGACGCCTATATCACGCTCTCCTCGGATGTGGCGAAGGTGATGCGGGAATACGAACGCTTTTCGACCGCCGCGATGAATTGCTATGTCGGCCCCAAGACCGCGTTTTACCTGCGCGATTTGGACAGCAGGTTGCGTGAGGCGGGGGTGACCTCAAAGCTCCGGATCATGCAG
>JAIYDR010000208.1 GCA_027487395.1 Rhodobacter sp.
ATTGCACTGCTCGGTATCCCGCCCGCGCATCTGGCGCTGTTTCCGCTGGTGCAGGGGCTGGTCGCGGCGTTCTGCGGGCTGGTCCTCTCCTTCGGGCTTTATGGGATTGCGTCGCAGGTGGCATCGCACATGTTCGGCGGTGGGCTGCCGTCCGGGGGGCAGATCACGCTGATCGAACCGGCACAAGCAGCCGCGATTTCGGGTGCGGTCCTTTTGGTGATCGTCTTTGCCGTGCTTGCAGCGGCGCGGTCGGCGCAGAAACTTGATCCTGCCTCTGTCCTGCGCGAGGGGGTGTGATGCGCCATTTGGGACTCCTGCTCGGCGCGGTCTTGGCCTTTTGGCCAACCCATCAGGCCAAGGCACAAGACCCTTGGCCGATCGAACTGGTGGACCCCGCAGCGAAAGAGGGCGCCCCGGCGGATTTGCTGCTGCCGATGCCCTGCGGTGCAGCGATGGCGTTTCAGCGGATTCTGGTGCCCGTTGATCCGGCCAACCCGTTGGCGGACCTGATGGTCTGGACCGGACAAGACGGCACCGAAAACGGATATATGGAGGCCAAGCGCCCAGATTACCTGCGCGGCCCCTTCGATGCGGGCGGCGATGGGACGGCCTATTTCATGGGCCGCTATGAACTGACCGAAGGGCAATATCGCGCCTTGACCGGCGACTGCGCCGCCCCAAACCGCAAGGACCGCATAGCGCGCGGCAACCTGACATGGCTTGAGGCGCAGCAACTGGCGGATGCCTTTTCGCGCTGGCTGCACGAAAATGGCCCGCCTGAACTTCCACGCCGGGGCATGGCGATGGGGTTTGTGCGCTTGCCAACCGAGACGGAATGGGAATTTGCCACACGCGGCGGCGCGGCAGTGGATGCCGACCGTTACGCGGCATCGCGGTTCTTTGACGACGGCGCGCTAGAGGATTACGCCATCTTCGTCGCGCCCGGATCATCGCGTGGCAAGGTGACAGCGGTGGGGTTAAAGCAGCCCAATCCGCTGGGGCTTTATGACGTCTATGGCAACGTTGAGGAGTTGATGCTGGAACCCTTCCGGCTGACCCTTCAGGGCCGGATGCTGGGACAACCTGGCGGGATCATCACGCGCGGCGGCTCTGCCGTATCGCAAGCCGCGCAAATCTATAGCGCGCAACGCACCGAATACACGCCCTATGGCGACTCTGGCGGAAATACCAATGCCGGGATCGGGGTGCGCTTTGTGATTTCCGCGCATCTGTTCTCGTCCGACCTGTTCCTCGACACCGTCAAATCTGCGTGGTCCAGCGCACCGGTGGCTGCGCCAGAGATCGCGGCTGCGCCGATGGCCGCGGCACCACCTGCGGGTGGACCGCTGGACGTGGCCATGACCGAGGGGGATGCCCGCCATCTGTTGGGCCGGATCGGCTTTGGCGCGCATCCGGATGAGGTGGCAGCCCTGATCGACCTGCCGCGCCGTGAGGCGATTGCCAAGCTGATCACAGGCTTTCACACCGAAGCCGAAACCGAGATGCCATTTGCCGATGGGCCCGTTCCTGCGCATTGGATGGCGGCGGATCTGTCAAAACAGGAACGCGCCGCCTTTATGCAGGACCGACGCGCCGACGCACAGCAATTGGAGGATTGGTGGCTGGCGGAAATGGCGATGACGACCAGTCCCCAGACCGAGCGAATGGTGCTGTTCTGGCAAACGCTACTGGCCCCTGATTTCGACAAGGTGACTGGTGAGGTTGTGTCTTTGGCGCGCAACAACCGCCTCTTGCGAGCCAAGGGGGCGGGCGATCTGCGCGGGCTTTTGGGTGCGCTCTTGTCCGATGCTGCGACGTTGCGGAGCAACAAGGCAGACCTGAACACGCCCTATACGCCCGAACACAGCCTTGCGCGCTTTCTGCTGTCCTTGACGGGCGAACAGGTCAGTGACACCGACGTCGCCGATGCGGCCAAGGTGTTGACGGGTCTGGGCATCAACAGCATCGGCGGCCTGGCCCCAACCTTTGACACATGGCGGCATGACGACACACCGATCACTCTGTTCGGTCAATCCGTCGCCAACCCTGACGAATTTGTCGAGGTGATCGCCAACCATCAGGGCACGGCGCGGGTCTTGGCGCGGCGGGTCTGGCAAGAGTACGTCAGCCCTGACCTTCCCCCGGCTGATGTCATCGATATGATCGCAAACCGATACTCCGACGAAGGCCGGACCTTCACGGCCCTCTTGCAAGCCGTTCTGGAACAACCGGCCTTTTGGTCCGACGAGTCTGTCGCTGCTTTGCCGCGCCCGCCTGTGGATCTTTTGGTGTCTGCGGTGCGGACCGCTGGCACGGCTGTCGCCGATACCGACCGTCTGCGCGAAGCCGCGGCGGAGTTGGGGCAAGCGCTTTACGCGCACTTACCCGCTGATCCGAATGCCGCGCCACGAGACACGCCCGAGGCCCGCGACAGTCTGATGCGCGCTCTGTTCACCGAAGGCGGCCTAGAGTCGACAGACATCGCCCCCGAACCGAAACCCGACCGCATCTATATCCGCTACGCCGCCGAAGATTTCATCGGCCCGCCGCTGCTTAAGGTGGCGCTTTACAAGGGCGACGCTCTGCGCCCGGTATGGGAGGCCGAACCTTTCCCCTCTGTCGGCGGCGTGGACACCTCAAGATACCCGTTTGGCGAAGAGGGAACACGGCGCTGGCAATTGGCCGAGGTCGCCATTCCGACAAACCTTGACTACGATCTGATCGGGGCCGGTTTCGTGGGGGACCGGTGCTGCGAAGAACAAGGCAAGACCGGCGACCGTAACATGGTCGTCGACTGGATGCAGGTCGGTGACCAGCGATTCAGCGCACGCGGGGCAGAGGTGCAGGGGTCTTGCGGCGACGGCAAACAACAAAATGGCGAGTTGTTCTGCGAAGGGACTGTGCTGTTCAAACGCGGCAGCGACTCCCCCCTGCCAGAGGTGCCAAAACTGGCCAATGTGGCGAAGTCGAAACTGGTGGCCGAACGCGTTGTATCTTTATGGATGAACGCCATCTCGCCCGACAGCGCCCTAAGCGAGGCTGCCATTGGCCTTCTGCATCCGCGGTTTGGCGATTTTTCCGCAGATGCCATCGGGTTGCGTGTCCGGGTGCGCGGGACCAGCCAACCGGAATTGGTGCTGGATCCCACCCTGTGCAGCCCAGTTTGTCTTTCGGGTGATTGGCCGTTGCGCGGGGACAGCCAAGCCGTGCTGATCTTTCCGCTAGAGGCAGATGCGCCGATCTATGACAGCCTGTCAGATGAACAGCGCCGCTTCGTTGCGGCTTTGTGGATGTCTCTGCCGGACCTCTTCGCCGAGGCAAGCAAGGGGCAGAACGCCAATAGCACGCTCATGCCGATGCGCGTCGGACGCTGGCAACAGCGCATTGCGGAGAGTTGGGAGGCAATCTTGGGCTCACGCCATGCGGATCTGGCGCGCGCGCCTGTCTTTCTTTTGGCGCCGCTTTACGACGGGCCCTATGCAAAACCGCGCGGCACGACCCCAGTGACCCAACCTGCGGGTAAGGCTCCGATCCCCATCACAGCCACTCGGGAAGAGGGGGTCAGGGTTGTGACGAACCCCGACTTCAATGACAGGTAGGGCGAACGGCATGGGCAAGGGAACCTTTGATTTGGCGGTTCATCGCTGGGCATTGCCGGGTGCGCTCCGCACCATGTGTTTGATTGCCCCCCTCATCACACTGGCGACGGCGCTACCCGCCCGCGCCTTGACCTATACCGATCTGATCCTTGGCACTGTCAGCCTTGATGCAGGTGACACCCCCGTTGCGCGACTGTCGCTGCGCATCTTGGGCCTTGAGGTCGATTCCCAATCACGCATGGCCGAACTGGACCTTGATCTGGCTATTCCGATGGACGCGCCGCGCGAGGTTGAACTGACCTTGGGCATGTCCGAGGTCCAGCCCAAGGACGCAGCGCCAAGCGGGGTGCAGCAAAGGGTGCGTCTGGGTGGCAAAACGCAGATGGGCGCGACGATCTCTGGCCAGATGAAGACAATCCCCAACCCCAAGGTGGTTGCCAGTGTCTGCGAAAGCCTGCTCGTCTCGGGTTTCCGGGTCGAGTTGCTGCGCCAAGCGTCCGCGCGCGCGCCAGAGGGGCCACTTAAGGACTTCTGGGCAACAGACAAGGCCCAGCAGGCGATCCTGGGCCTTGCAGGTCATTGCCTTTATGCGGCAACCCAACAGGGCATCGCGCCGCGCAATCCTTTGGTGCGGGCCAGCCTGCAGAACAGCCCAACGCAGGCAGCTGCACTCACCAGCCGCGACTTTGGCGTATCGGTTAAGGGTCTGACCTTTATCAACCATGTGAATCCAAAGCCCGGCGACGATTACTCATCCACGCGGGTCACGTTGCAATCTGTCACAGTGGAAGGGCAGACCCCGGACGCAGGCGGCATCTATGCGTTTTTCTGGGAGGGCGACCTGTCTTATGGGACCGAACGCGCCGTCTACTACAGCCAAAGCTCAAACGCGCCCTATGCAAAACTTCCGGGGGTGGTCGAAGGCTATGTCGATCTGGTCCTGAAAAAGGACGACACCCCGCCGAACAATGCCAGCATCATTCTGCGCCAAACAGCCACGCCGTATTTGTTGTTGCTGAAGCATCTGTTGGAATCCGAAGCGGCCATCCGGCGATCCGCCTTGCAGCTTGCGCCGATCTCAAAGAAAGAGGCGTTCGCCGCCTTCTGGACGCCCTTGGCCGGTGAGGTCGGGCGCGTGCCGATGATTGAACTGCTGTCTGAAGAACTGGCCCAGCGCTATAAGCCCGACGCGGAAACATTGATGACCGTGCAAAAGGCCTTGGCGGCGCTGGGCCATTACGACGCGGCGATTGACGGTAGACTGGGTGCCGGAACCCGTGCCGGCATCCGCGCTTTTGAAGGCGGGCTTGGCAGCAAGTCGGACGGCTATTTGACCCTGTGGGAAACCGCGCTTCTGGCCCCCACCCTTTTGGAACCACCGGGAGATGGTCCCGCGATCGAGGCGTTGCGAGCCGAGTTGCAAGCGAAGAAAGACGCGATCCGGAGCGATGCGGAACTGAGGCTAGGTATCGACCTTGGCGCGCCGGAAACCACGGAAGAAGCACCCCTGTCCTTTGCCATGACCGCACGCCTTCGGGCGCAAGAGGCACGCACCAACGCGTTAAAGGCGCGGTTGAGCGAGGTGCAACAACAACTGCGCCGCAGGACGTCAGAACTGACGTTGCGGCTGACCGAAACAGGACGCGATCTGGCGCAATGCTCTTGTGCGGGACAGTTGGAGTGCCTGTCAACCAAGGTGGAATTGCCGTGATGGATGCCTCTCATCTGAAAAGACCACTTGGGCTGCGGGGATTGGCCGTGCTGACGCTGGCGCTCAGCCTTTACGCGCCACAGGCCAAGGCAGCGATGTTGTTTGATGATGTGCGCGTGACTTCCACCCGATTTGACATGCCTGATGGAAGCCTTGTCACGGGGATCGAATTGTCACTGAGTGGCCTCCGTTTGCCCAGCGATCCTGCTGCACCGGCGCGGACCTTGCGAACCTTGGCTTTTGAGGTGGTCAAGATCGGAACCAACGCGGAGGACGTGGCCATTGCGCTGAGTGCGTCAGGAACCGGGATGTCCCAACTGACCAACTCAGCGAATAGCGAGGCATCGCGCCTTCTCATTACCGCCAAAGACGCCACGGATGGTGGCCTTGCCACAAAAATCAAAAAGCTTCATCCGCAAGGGCGCGCCGTTCTGGCAACGATTTGTACCACGATGGCCGATCCAGCCAACGTAAGCGCGGCGCTTGGCCAACTTGCCCAAGCAGATCGACCCGCGCCGCAAGGCTTGTTTCAATCTGCAGTGCTCTCGCTTGCGACGAAATGCCGTTCCGATTTGGCAAAGGCAGGCGTGATTTCGGGAGGTTTCATCAGTCGAGACAAACTGCCCGCTCGCCTGCTTCACAGCGCAGATGGGGCCCTGTCGGCAGAGTCCATTGCCATTAACAACTGGATGGGCAATCCCACCGATCCCCGCATGACCGGCAGCATCGTTACCCTGCGCGCCGTCGAAGTGACCGGGCTGGACCTACGAAAAGCGCCAAAGACCTTTGCCGCGACAAGCCTGCTGTGGGATGGGCATATCGATGTTCCGTCGCGGCGGCGTATCGCGCTTTTTGGGCGCGTTTCACAATATCCGGGCGCAGAGAGTGGCCTGTTCGATGCGGCAGATGACCTATCGATTAATCTGTACCCCACAACCCAGCCGACCAAAGGTTTGGATAAGGCGATTGCCGAATCCTCTCGTGAAAGTCTGGTTCTGGTTCAACATGTCCTGTCCAACTTGCCCTTGCTGCAGGCCGCAGCATTGGAAACCACCTCTCTGACTGATATCGATATCACCGGCGCCTTACCGGTTGAAGCGGCAGCATATTGGTCTGTTGTCCGCTTCGGTGATGATGCATCAGCCGTTCTGGATATGGTCGAGGCTGAATTGTTCCGGCGGGCCTATCCTGACGAAAAGTCCGTGCTTGCGCTCCAAGAATCGCTGACCAAATGGCGTCTGTACGATGGTGCGGTGGATGGAAAGACCGGCCCAAACACCCGCTCTGCCTTCGCAGCCTTTGAGCGCATGGTCTCAGGAGCCGCAAACGGCACGCCGTCCGATGTGGAAATCGCAGCGCTGCCGTTGTGGTCTGATGGCCCACCCCAGATTCCACCAGCGTTGACGGGCAGTCTGGCCGATGCCCTGACCCCGGAAACATCTGATGTCGGCACGGCTGAGGCGATGGCCTTTTTGCGAGACCTTGAAACTGAAGCCAATGCGATCCAGTCGGAAATCGCCGCGTTAGAAGCGGAGATTGCCGACATGGAGACCGAAAAAACACCCAAGATCAACACGTTAGAAAGACTTCTGACCGATTGCTACTGTCAGGGCGGCCGATTGTGCCCTTGAAGCGGGTGAAATGGCCCAAAGCCCGCGCTCATCGGGCGCGCGAGCACGCCCTTTCTTACTGCCGCTTCAACCAGATCGCCGCGTCGCCCAGTTTGGCGACAAAACCGGCATGGGCCGCCGTTTCAGCCTCTGTCACACGGGACGGAAGGGGCGTGGGGCGGGGACGGGGGCGCCAGTCCTGAAGTGTGGCACCATTGGCATCGCTGCGCTGTCCCGCTGGAGCGAGCACCAAATCAGGTTGCCGTCCGCCAATGAGCTCAAGGTAAACCTCGGCCAAAATCTCAGAATCAAGCAGCGCGCCGTGCTTTTCCCGCGCCGAGTTGTCCACGCCAAAGCGGCGGCACAGCGCATCAAGCGAGGCTGGAGAGCCGGGGAACTTTTGCCGTGCCATGGTCAGCGTATCGGTGACGCGGTCCCAGGTCAGGGTGGGAAGCCCGACCTTTTGCAGCTCAGAGTTCAGGAATTTGATGTCAAAGGCCGCGTTGTGGATCACTAGGCGGGCATCGCCGACAAAATCGAGGAACGCCTGCCCGACAGCGGCAAACAGCGGCTTGTCGCGCAGGAAGTCGTCGCCCAGACCATGCACCTCAAACGCCTCCTTCGGCATTTGGCGCTGAGGGTTGATGTATTGATGATAGGTGCGGCCCGTGGGCAGAGAGTTGAACAACTCCACCGCGCCGATCTCAACGATGCGATGCCCTTCGGTCGGTTCAAAGCCGGTGGTTTCGGTGTCGAGGACGATTTCACGCATGGGGCACCAGATAGGCGATCAGCGCGCGCACGGCGGCGCGGGCGCTGTCGGGGGAGAGGGTTTCGATGATATGATCGGTGCGGGCACGTTTGTCACGGTCAGGCATCTGGCGGGCAAGGAGCGTGGCAAACTGCGCCTCTGTCATGCCGGGGCGTGCCAGCACACGGGCGCGTTGCAGCGCCGGGGGGGCAGTGACCAACAGGGTGGCATCCATCATTGCCTCAGTGCCTTTTTCGAACAGGAGGGGGATGTCGAACAGGATCAACGGTGCGGTGGCCGTGTTGGCAAAGGCGTCGCGATCTGCCGACACCAAAGGATGCACCACCGCTTCAATCTGGGGCAGAGCAGTAGGCTCTGTCGCGATCCATGCTTTCAACGCGGCACGATCGATGCCGCCGTCGTTAAGTGCGGCAGGGCAAAGTGCGGCCAAGGGCGCAACTGCCGCCCCTCCGGGGGCATAAAGCCGATGCACGGCGGCGTCGGCATCCCAGACCGGCACGCCCTGCTCCCGAAACAGCGCAGCGGTCGTGCTTTTGCCCATGCCGATGCTGCCGGTCAGGCCAAGGCGGAAGGGACGCGCTGCACTCATGCCGAGAGAACGGCGGCGCGTGTGGCTTCGTCCACCTCTGGCCGCTGACCGAACCAGCGCTCAAACCCCGGGGCAGCCTGATGCAAGAGCATCCCCAGACCATCCACCACGGCGCAACCGCGATCCTGCGCTGCAATCAAAAACTGCGTCATCAGCGGGGTATAGACGATGTCCGTCACCAGCGCTGTGCTGGGCAGATAGTCCAGCGGCACGTTGAAATCGCTTTTTCCGGTCATCCCGAGGGCTGTGGTATTCACCACCGTCGCCGCCCCAATCAGCATGGCAGGGGCCTGAACCCATTCCTGCACGGTGATTTTGGCGCCGAAATCGGCCTTGATCGCCTCGGCCCGCGCCCTTGTGCGGTTGGTCAGGCGAATTTCCGGCACGCCCACTTCGATCAATGCAGCGACAACGGCACGCGCGGCACCGCCCGCGCCAAAGACAACGGCAGGACCAGAGGCCGGTTTCCACTGCGGTGCGTTCTGGCGCAGGTTGGCGACAAAGCCCGCACCATCGGTGTTGTCGGCGTGAATCTTGCCATCCTTACGGAAAATCAGCGTGTTCGCCGCACCGATCAGCGCGGCGCGGTCGGTCACCACATCGGCAATCTGTAAAACCGCCTCTTTATGCGGAATGGTCACATTGCAGCCGACAAAACCCATCTTGGGCATCATTCTCAGCGCCTCACGCAGGTCTACCTGCGCGATGTCCAAGGGCACATAATGTCCTTTCAGCCCATAGCGTTTCAGCCAATAGCCATGCAGCGAGGGCGAGCGGCTGTGTGCAATGGGAGAGCCGATGACACCGGCCAGCGGGATGCGCGGATGGTCCGTCATGACGCGATATACCCTTTCAATCCCAACCAAGCCAACAGCGGCAAAAGCGGTAGCCCCAGCACGGTGAAATAATCACCCTCCACCGCGTTGAACAGGCGTATCCCCTCAGCCTCTAGCTTATAGGCACCGACCGAATCATGCACCTCTGGCCAGTTGCGCGACAGGTATTCGTCCAAGAACGCGTCGGAAAAATCACGCATGGTCAGGCGCACTTCGCCAACATGCCGCCAGACGGGCTCGGTCCGGTCATAGACCACCACGGCCGACAGCAGCCGGTGGGTCTGACCGCGCAGAGTCAGCAGTTGCGCGCGCGCCTCTTCAACCGTTTCGGGCTTGCCAAAGACCGTCTTGCGGAACTCCAGCACCTGATCGCAGCCGATCACCACGGCGTCGGGGTGGCGCTCCGCCAGCTTGCGCGCCTTCATTTCGGCCAGCGTATCGGCGATGTCGCGAGGGGAGGCGGAGTCAGCCTCCAACGCCGCGCGGATGGCAGATTCATCAATACGGGCGGGCAGGGCATCCACCTTCACCCCGGCCTGAGCCAACAGACGGGCGCGAATGGCGGATTGCGAGGCGAGGATCAGACGAGGCGTCATTTATACTTTGGTCGGTTTGGGGGTGGGCCTGTGGATAGTGCCGTTTTGTTCTGGTGGTCTGCCAGCGGCGCAAGCGTGGGACAAAACCGGCCCAAGAACGAAAGGACAGAGTTCCAGGAGGTTTGTCACCGAAAGGGCATGGCTTGTCCACCTGTGTGTGACGATTTACGGCCACTGTGGATAGACAGGTTATCCCGCTTTTCTGGCCGAGCGATAGGGTGGGGTGATGAAGATCGACAATCATCACTCAAGTATCTGTAAAAGATAGGTAATTTTCATCATCTTTTCTGTCGTTTGGTGTCTATACCCCCCAATAGTCCACAGAAACTGCCCTGTGCATAAGCGTCCGGACAATATCTGACCAAGGGTTACCCACATCCCCAACATCATCATCTTCCTTTCAGACTCTTTTTCTTTAAGAAGACGTAGAGAACAAGGTGAGGCGACGAAGATGGACGGTTTTCTGGCGGATATGTATCTTTGGACCAAGGCGCTGCATGTGATCTCGGTCGTCGCGTGGATGGCGGGTTTGTTTTATCTGCCGCGCTTGTTCGTCTATCATGTCGAAGAGGTTGGTCGTGGCAGCCCCACTGACCTGTTGTTCCAGACGATGGAGCGGCGACTTTTGCGCGCGATCATGAATCCCGCGATGGTGGCGACATGGGTCTTTGGACTGGCATTGGTGTTCACGCCGGGTATCGTGGATTGGTCTGCCGTCTGGCCCTGGACCAAGACGGCCTCTGTGCTGGCGATGACGTGGTTTCACATGTGGCTTGGGGCACGGCGCAAAGAGTTTGTAGAGGGGCAAAACACTCTGACAGGCCGCCGCTACCGCATGATGAACGAGGTGCCGACACTGCTGCTGTTGATCATCGTGTTTTCCGTCATCGTGAAATGGTGACAGGGGTCGATCTTGCCGCTTTGCGTTGACTTTTCCGGTGGCAGGTCTTAACTCCCATCCCATGCAGGGCCGTCCGGCCCATTGCGCCCCCCTGTGCCTCGACGCTGCCGCGTCACCGCCTCACACGT
Organism: Rhodobacter sp.; assembly: GCA_027487395.1. Lineage (GTDB taxonomy): Bacteria > Pseudomonadota > Alphaproteobacteria > Rhodobacterales > Rhodobacteraceae > Paragemmobacter. The sequence continues at coordinate 10,743 of JAIYDR010000208.1, forward strand.
TCCGCGCCCGCTGCGCGATCAGGATGTTTTCCGCATGACCACTGAACGGCTGAACCTTTCCGACCTTAAGGCCAAGACACCCGCCGACCTTTTGGCGATGGCCGAAGAGTGGGAGATTGAGAACGCGCCCTCCATGCGGAAGGGCGAGATGATGTTCCAGATCTTGAAGGAGCACGCCGAAGACGGGTTTGAGATCGGCGGCGATGGTGTGCTGGAAGTGTTGCAAGACGGTTTCGGCTTTCTGCGCAGCCCAGAGGCGAACTATCTGCCCGGCCCGGATGACATCTATGTCTCGCCCGATATGATCCGCATGTTCAGCCTGCGCACCGGCGATTCCATCGAAGGGGTGATTCAAGCCCCACGCGAGAATGAGCGCTATTTCAGCCTGGTGAAGGCGACGAAGATCAACTTCGATGATCCGGAACGCGCGCGCCATAAGGTGCACTTCGACAACCTGACGCCGCTTTACCCGGATGAGCGGCTGAAGATGGAAATCGAAGACCCGACGATCAAGGATCGCTCTGCTCGGATCATCGACCTTGTTTGCCCCATCGGCAAAGGCCAACGCGCCCTGATCGTGGCTCCGCCGCGCACGGGTAAGACAGTGCTGTTGCAGAACATCGCCCATTCCGTGGCGACCAATCACCCGGAATGCTATCTGATCGTGCTGTTGATCGACGAACGACCCGAAGAAGTCACCGACATGCAGCGGTCTGTGAAGGGGGAGGTCGTGTCCTCAACCTTCGACGAACCGGCGACACGGCACGTCGCTGTGGCGGAAATGGTGATCGAAAAAGCCAAGCGATTGGTGGAGCATAAGCGAGATGTTGTGATCCTCCTCGACTCTATCACAAGACTTGGTAGGGCGTTTAACACCGTCGTGCCGTCGTCGGGTAAGGTCTTGACCGGCGGTGTGGATGCAAACGCTTTACAACGGCCAAAGCGATTCTTCGGCGCGGCGCGGAATATCGAAGAGGGTGGGTCGCTGACCATCATCGCGACGGCCTTGATCGACACCGGCAGCCGCATGGACGAAGTGATCTTTGAAGAGTTCAAAGGGACCGGCAACTCAGAAATCGTGCTGGATCGCAAGGTCGCCGACAAGCGCGTGTTCCCGGCGATCGACATTCTGAAATCCGGCACCCGGAAAGAGGATCTGCTGGTCGAAAAGACTGACCTGCAAAAGACCTATGTGCTGCGCCGCATCCTCAACCCGATGGGCACCACCGATGCCATCGAATTCCTGTTGGGCAAGTTGAAGCAGACCAAGTCGAATTCGGAATTCTTCGACTCGATGAACACCTGACCCCTGACCGAAGGGTTCGACCGTGGACACGATCTATGCCTTGGCCAGCGCGCGCGGCAAGGCCGGGGTGGCGGTGCTTCGCCTCTCTGGTCCCTCGGCGCATGGTGCGGTGGCGCGGCTGACCGGGACTTTGCCACCGCTGCGGCAAGCGGGACTGCGGTCGCTGCGGTGGCAGGGAGAGGTGTTGGATCAGGCGCTGGTCCTGTGCTTTGCGGCGGGGGCCAGCTTTACTGGCGAAGACGTGGCGGAACTGCACCTGCATGGTTCTGTCGCCGTGGTGCAATCCGTGCTGCGCGCCTTGGGCCAGATCGACGGGTTGCGCTTGGCCGAACCGGGAGAATTCACCCGGCGCGCGTTGGAAAATGGCTGTCTTGATCTGGCGCAGGTCGAAGGTCTGGCGGATTTGATCGAGGCCGAAACCGAATCCCAACGTCGACAGGCGCTGCGCGTTCTGTCCGGTGCGATTGGTGCGCGGGCGGACGCTTGGCGCTTGCGGTTGATCCGGGCCGCGGCGCTGATTGAGGCGACGATTGACTTCGCGGATGAAGATGTGCCTGTCGACGTGACACCAGAGGTGCGCGCGTTGCTGCAAGGGGTTCAAGTGGAGTTGATGGCGGAACTCTCTGGCGCCCGGGCGTCAGAGCGGATTCGCGAAGGTTTTGAAGTGGCGATCCTTGGCGCGCCGAATGCAGGAAAATCGACGTTGCTCAATGCCTTGGCGGGACGTGAGGCGGCGATCACATCTGACGTTGCCGGAACGACGCGGGATGTGATCGAGGTGCGGATGGACATCCACGGTTTGGCAGTGACGCTGCTGGACACGGCGGGTCTGCGCGAGACGGAAGATAAGGTGGAACGCATCGGTATCGACCGCGCTTTGCAACGCGCGCAGGCGGCGGATTTGCGGGTGTTTCTCATCAGCGACGCACCGATAACGGGCGTCGCGCCGCAACCGGGGGATATTGTGATCTCTGGCAAGGCCGATCTGACTGGGCAGGGGGTTTCGGGCAAGACTGGGCAAGGGATTGCCGAGTTGGTCGATCGTATCGGCGATGTCCTGCAGGCTCGCGTGGCCAATGCCGCCACTGTGACCCGCGAGCGCCATCGCTTGGCGATTGACCGTGCGATCCGGGCTATGGAATCGGCCGCGATTGAGGTAGAACGCGGCGGAGAGCGGGCGGAACTTGCTGCAGCAGAGCTGCGGGTCGCCATTCGCGCCTTGGAATCGCTGGTTGGGCGGGTCGATGTCGAAAACTTGCTGGACGAAATCTTCGCCAGCTTTTGTATCGGGAAGTGAGGGTGTTTCACGTGAAACATTTTGACGTCATCGTCATTGGTGGCGGCCATGCCGGTTCCGAAGCGGCGGCGGCCGCTGCCCGCATGGGCGCGCAGACCGCGCTTGTCACCCTGCGGATCGACAACATCGGGGTGATGTCCTGCAATCCGGCGATTGGTGGGCTGGGCAAGGGCCATCTGGTGCGTGAGATTGACGCGATGGATGGCGTGATGGGACGCGTTGCCGACAAGGCCGCAATCCAATACCGTCTGTTGAACCGACGCAAGGGCCCCGCCGTGCAAGGCCCGCGCACGCAAGCCGACCGGAAGCTGTACCGTGAGGCGATGCTGGCGGAGCTTTCAGCGACCGCAAACCTTTCGCTGATCGCGGGCGAAGTGGCTGATTTAATTGAAGAGTCTGGCCGTTTTTCCGGTGTCGTTCTTGCCGATGGCAGCCGTATAACGGCCAAAGCGGTGATCCTGACGGCAGGCACCTTTCTGAATGGCCTGATCCATATCGGCGACGTCAAACGCCCAGGGGGCCGGATGGGCGACCGGCCGTCGCTGCCCTTGGCCGCACGCTTGGCGGCGCTGGATCTGGGGCGAGGGCGGCTGAAAACGGGCACGCCGCCACGTCTGGATGGCAAAACCATCGATTGGGCCAAGCTGGACAGCCAGCCCGCCGATGACGATCCGGTGATGTTCTCTTTCCTTCACAAAACGCCTTTTGTGCGCCAGATTGCCTGCGGGATCACCCACACCAACGAACGTACCCACGACATCATCCGCCGCAACCTGGACCGCTCGGCCATGTACGGTGGCCACATCGAGGGTGTTGGTCCGCGCTATTGCCCCTCGATCGAGGATAAGGTGGTGCGCTTTGCCGACAAGACCGGGCATCAGGTGTTCCTGGAGCCGGAAGGGTTGGACGATGACACGGTCTATCCCAATGGAATCTCGACCTCTTTGCCGGAAGAGGTGCAGACCGACTATGTCCGTTCCATCCACGGGCTGGAGTCGGTTCGTATCCTTCAGCCCGGCTATGCCATCGAGTATGATTTCTTTGATCCGCGCGGCCTCTTGCCGACGCTCGAGGTAAAGGCCGCGCCTGGCCTTTATCTTGCCGGACAGATCAATGGCACGACCGGTTATGAAGAGGCGGCAGCCCAAGGCATGGTTGCAGGCTTTAACGCCGCTGCCGCAGCCTTGGACCGCGACTTGGTGACCTTCAGCCGAGCCGACAGCTATATCGGCGTGATGATTGACGACCTGACCATCCGCGGCGTGACCGAGCCCTACCGCATGTTCACATCCCGCGCTGAATATCGTCTGGCCTTGCGGGCGGATAATGCCGATCAGCGCTTGACGCCTCAGGCAATTCGCATCGGTGTGGCGGGTGCGGCGCGGCAGCGGGCTTTTGATGCCAAGATGGAGCAGTTGATCGGAGCCCGTTCCGTTCTTGACTCGCGTCGCGTCTCGCCGAAAGAAGCGATTGCTGCTGGTCTGTCGGTCAGCCAAGACGGCGTGCGGCGGTCGGGCTTTGATCTGCTGTCGCTGGGGGAAACCGCGCAAACGGCGGTGGAGAGCCTGTTCCCGGAATTTGCCGCTTTTGATGAAGCGATCCGTGGGCAGGTGGCAACAGATGCTCTGTATTCGCAGTACCTTAACCGCCAGAATGAAGACATCGCAATGTTGCGCCGTGAAGAGGCGGCTGAGATTCCGTTGGCGTTTGATTATGATCTGATGTCTGGCCTGTCCAACGAGTTGACGACCAAGCTAAAGCGCGTGCGTCCGGCGAACTTGGCGCAGGCGGCACGCATCGAGGGAATGACACCCGCCGCATTGACCCTTATCCTTGCGCACCTGCGGAAATCGCAGCGCGTTAGAGCGACGGCATGACGGCGCTTCAGATCGCAGGAGTCTGTGTTTCACGTGAAACATTGGACCGCCTGACAGCACTGACGGCCCTGCTTGAAAAGTGGAATTCGGCAATCAATCTGGTGGCCAAATCCACCCTGCCAGAGGCATGGACTCGCCATATCGTGGATTCTGCACAGCTTTATCGCCTTGCGCCGCCGCAAATTGGCCACTGGGCTGATTTGGGCAGCGGTGGGGGTTTCCCTGGTCTGGTCATCGGTATCCTGTCACACGAGCTTGATCCGCGGCGCCGGGTGACGCTGGTCGAGTCGGATCAGCGCAAGGCCACCTTTCTACGTCAAGCGGTGCGAGAGCTTGGCCTGACCGAGGTTACAGTGAGTTCTGAGCGGATCGAGGCTATCCCGCCCTTGGCTGCCGATGTGCTTTCGGCCCGTGCTCTTGCCGCTTTGCCGCAGCTTTGTGATTTTGGCCAGCGTCACCTGTCCCCGACCGGCATCGCGTTGTTCTCAAAAGGTGCGCAGCACCGCGAAGAGATCGCGCAGGCAAGGCAGGAGTGGCGCTTTGATCTGTCGATTTTTCCCAGTGACACAGACCCCTCTGCCGTGGTTCTGGCAATAAAGGCGATACAGCATGTCTGATCCGACCCGTCCGCAACAACCGCGCATCATCGCCATCGCCAACCAGAAGGGCGGGGTGGGCAAGACCACGACCGCCATCAACCTTGCTGCGGGCTTGGTCGAGCAGGGTGCACGGGTGCTGCTTGTGGACCTTGATCCGCAGGGCAATGCCTCAACCGGGTTGGGGATCGGGGCGGATCAGCGCCATCTGACAACCTATGATCTGATCGTAGATGACGCACCACTGACCGATGTCATCCAGCCCAGCACCATCCCCGGGTTGTGGGTTTGCCCGGCCAACGCTGATCTTTCCTCAGCGGATATCGAGCTGGTGGCCAATGAAAAGCGCAGTTTCCTGCTGCATGACGCGCTGCGCCAACCGTCGATGGACCGCTATGATCTTGATTTCATTCTGATTGACTGCCCACCGTCTCTTAGCCTTTTGACCGTCAACGCGATGATTGCCTGCCACTCCGTTCTGGTGCCGCTTCAATCAGAGTTTTTCGCGCTTGAGGGTCTGTCGCAGTTGATGCTGACGATCCGTGAGGTGCGCCAGACCGCCAATCCTAAGCTGAGGATCGAAGGGGTAGTATTGACCATGTATGATGGCCGCAATAGGTTGAGTCAGCAGGTGGAAACTGACGCGCGCCAGAATCTGGGGGATCTGGTGTTCAAAACGGTGATTCCCCGCAATGTTCGTGTGTCCGAAGCGCCGTCTTACGCGCTGCCGGTTCTGCAATATGACACCCTGTCCAAGGGGTCAGAGGCCTATCGCGCCCTTGCCGCTGAACTGATCTCTCGCTACCCCGCCGTTGCCAGCAAGGAACACGCCTGATGGACAAGAGAAACGAACGCCGTGGTCTGGGCCGTGGTCTTTCGGCGTTGATGGCCGATGTGAATATGGGCGCTGATCCCGTTGCTACTGATCGCCCGCGCCGCCCCGATCTGCTGGTGCCGGTGGAAAAGCTGGTGCCCAACCCGGACCAACCCCGCCGCGATTTCCAGCCCGAGGCGTTGCAGGAACTCGCCTCTTCGATTCGCCAAAGGGGCATCATCCAGCCGCTGATCGTGCGCGCGCTGCCAGATGGCAGGTTTGAGATCGTCGCCGGAGAGCGTCGTTGGCGGGCGGCGCAATTGGCGCAGGTGCATGAGCTGCCGGTGATCGTGCGTGACTTTACCGATGCCGAGGTGATCGAGGTTGCGATCATCGAAAACATCCAGCGCGCCGATCTGAACGCCATCGAAGAGGCGCTCGCCTTCAAGCAATTGATGGAGAAGTTCGGCCACACACAGGAAAAACTGGCCGAGGCATTGTCCAAAAGCCGCAGCCACATCGCCAACCTTTTGCGCCTGTTGAACCTGCCCGAGGATGTGCAAGGCCATGTTCGCGAAGGCCGGTTGTCGGCGGGTCACGCGCGCGCCCTGATCACCTCATCGCGGGCGTCTGAATTGGCGCGGGCCGTGATCAGCAAGAACCTGTCGGTGCGCGAAACCGAGAATCTGGTGAAAACGCCCGAGCAAAAGGGCGGTGGAAAGTCCAGCGGCCCGCGTCCGAAGTCCGGGGATAAGGATGCGGATACCCGCGCTTTGGAAAACGACCTCTCCGCTGCGTTGAATATGCGGGTGGTGATTGATCACGGCATGGATGGTGGGTCGATCACTGTACATTACCGCACGCTGGAGGACCTCGATTTCCTTTGCGCCGCGTTGTCTGTCATGCGTCGGGACGTCGCCATATAAACACCAGCACGCTGCCCAAAACCACGGCCTGCACCACCAGAACCCACAGTTTCAGGCCAAGTAGCACCGAAGCAGCAAAGGTTATGAAAATTGACAGTGTGGCCAGTCGCTTTGCCTTTGGGTTGATCGCGCCGCTTTGCTGCCATTCGCGAATTGGCGGGCCAAGGGTCGGATGATCTATCAACCAGCGATGCAGCCGCGCCGATGACCGCGCAAAGCAAAACGCCGCCAGCAACAGGAAGGGCACTGTCGGCAGCAGCGGCGTCACGATCCCGACCGCGCCGAGCGTCAAAGCCAAGGCGCCACCCGCTGCCCAGAGCGTTCGGAGGATCACGCCGCCAACTCGCGCAGGATGCCATTCAGCACCGCGCGCCCGCTGGATGTCGCCATCAGCCGACCCTCCACTTGCTGAAGCAGCCCCAAATCCTCCAGTCGCGCCACACGATCTGCGGGCAGCGGGGCAGGGGACAGCCGTTCATACCGTGCCACATCCATCCCTTCGGCCAGTCGCATCGACATCAGCAGATATTCGGTGGCTTGATCTTCGCGGCTGACTGCCTCACGCGGAAGCTCGCCCGCAACCCCGCGCTCCACCCGCGCCAACCAATCCCCCGGCGCGCGCGGCGCTTCGGTCGCCCACCGCAGGCCGTTCAGCGTCAGCCGCCCATGCGCCCCCGGCCCGATGCCGAGGTAATCGCCCATCCGCCAATAGACCAGATTGTGCCGACTTTCCGCTCCGGCGGCTGCGTGGTTTGACACCTCATAGGCGGGCATGCCGTGGGCCGCGCAGACCTCTTGCGTCACCTCGTACATATCGGCTTGCACATCCTCATCCGGCAGGCCCTTCAATCCGCCCCGCGCGAAACGGTCGCCAAAGGCGGTGCCGTCCTCGATGGTCAGTTGGTACATCGACAGATGGTCAACGGCCATCGACAGGGCCTCGGTCAGTTCCTGCCGCCATGCGCCCAAGGTCTGATCCTGCCGGGCATAGATCAGATCAAAGCTCACCCGGTCAAAGGTGCCGCGCGCGATGTCAAAGGCGGCCCGCGCTTCGGCCACCGAATGCAGACGGCCCAAGCGGCGCAGATCGTCATCATTCAGCGCCTGTACGCCCATGGAGATGCGATTTACTCCCGCGTCCCGAAAGCCGCGAAAACGCCCGGCCTCTACCGATCCGGGGTTGGCCTCCAGCGTGATTTCGGGGTCGTTCACCATGGGCCAGGTGGCGCGCATGGCCTCTAGCACATCGGCCACCACCTGCGGCTCCATCAGCGACGGCGTGCCACCGCCAAAGAACACGGTTTGCAGCACACGGCCTTGCGTTTCTGCGCCTAACCTCTTGATTTCACCTAAATAAGCATCACGCCACCGGGTCTGGTCGATGGTTGCAGCGACATGGCTGTTAAAGTCGCAATAGGGGCATTTTGACTGGCAGAAGGGCCAGTGCAGATACAGCCCGAACCCACCGTCTTGCCAATCCTCCATCGTTTATCCCTTAAAGGCGGTAACCTCGATCTCAACCTTCATCTCTGGTCGGATCAGGCCCGCGATGACCATCGTGGCGGCAGGGCGAATGTCGGCCAAAGCCGCACCCAATACCGGCACCAAGGCATCGACCAATGCGGCGTCAGTCACAGTGTATTGCACCCGCACGATATCCGCCATGGTGAAGCCCGCTTGATCCAGCACGCCCTCAATGGTGGCAAAGCAGTTGCGCCCCTGATCGGCAATTCCTTCGGGCATGGTCATCGTGGCGTAATCATAGCCCGTCACGCCCGATACAAAACACCACTCGCCCTTCACGACCGCGCGGGAATAACCCATCGTCGCCTCAAACGGTGAGCCTGTCGAAATCCGCTTCATGTGAAACACCCCGCCACCAGTTTGCGAAACGCATCGGCGCGGTGGCTGATCTGGTTCTTGGCCCAGCGGTCCATCTCGCCAAAAGTCACATCATGGCCGGCGGGTTGAAAGATCGGGTCATACCCATGCCCCTGATCCCCGCGCATCGGCCAAACCACTTGCCCGGGCATCACGCCCTCGAACACTTCGTCATGGCCATCAGGCCAGGCCATGACCAGCGTACAGCGAAACTGCGCCAGGCGGGGATAGGGGGCATTCGCCGCTTCTAAAGCCGACCATGTCCGCGTCATCGCCAGCACGAAATCCCGCCCCTTCGGCGTTTCTGCCCAATCGGCAGTATAAACCCCCGGTGCGCCGTTCAGCCCGTCAATGGTGATGCCTGAGTCATCGGCCAAGGCGGGCAGACCAGAGGCCTGCGCCGCGAAATGTGCCTTGATCCGGGCATTGCCGATGAATGTCGTCTCTGTCTCTGCCGGTTCGTCCAAACCAAGCGCCCCGGCAGAGGTGACGGCCACAGAAAACGGCTCTAACAAGGCGGAAATCTCTTCCAGCTTGCCCTTGTTATGCGTGGCGACAACCAACCGTTCCCCGGTGAACTTCCGCATCACAAACCCAAGGCAGCCTTTTGCGCCGCAACCAGACCGGCGCAGCCTGCCTCGGCCAGATCCAGCAACTCTCCCATTTCCGCACGACTAAAGGTGGCCCCCTCGGCGCTCATCTGCACTTCGATCAAGCGGCCCTTGCCGGTCAGGATGAAGTTGCCATCGGTGCCGGCCGCAGAATCCTCGGCATAGTCCAGATCCAGCAAAGCCTGACCCGCATAGATGCCGCAGGACACGGCGGCGACATGGTCGATGATCGGATCGCTGACGATTACACCCGATTTCAGCAGTTTTGCCACCGCCAGTTTCAGCGCCACCCACCCACCGGTGATTGAGGCGCAGCGGGTGCCGCCATCGGCATGAATCACGTCGCAGTCGATGACGATCTGACGTTCGCCAAGGGCCGAGCGATCCACCCCTGCGCGCAGCGCACGCCCGATCAGGCGCTGAATCTCTTGCGTGCGGCCCGATTGCTTGCCCGCCGCCGCTTCGCGCCGATTGCGGCTGTTGGTGGCGCGCGGCAGCATGCCATATTCCGCCGTGACCCAGCCCAGCCCGGTGTTCTTCAGGAAGGGCGGGGCTTTGTCCTCGATCGTGGCCGAGCACAGCACATGGGTTTCGCCCATCTTGATCAGGCATGACCCTTCGGCATGTTTCATCACGCCGACTTCGATTGAAATCGGGCGCATTTCGCTTAGTGTTCTGCCAGAGGGGCGCATCGCGTCATCCTTTCGGGTTTTGGCCAGATATGCAGGCCAACCCCGCGGATGCAACCCCGATTGATCGGCCCGATTGACGGTGCCGAAGGATGGCCCTCGGGTTGTCCCCTTGGCGAAAGACTGGAACGCAGACCGATGGCCGAAGGCTCGAAGATCATCGCAGAAATGAACGACCGCTCGAAAGAGGTGTTCCGCCGGGTGGTAGAGGGGTATCTGTCCTCGGGCGATCCGGTCGGTTCGCGCACATTGACCCGCAGCCTGACGGAAAAGCTGTCGGCAGCGACGGTGCGCAATGTCATGCAGGACCTAGAGTTTCTGGGGCTTTTGGGCAGCCCGCATATCTCGGCAGGTCGGATTCCCACCCAGATGGGGTTGCGGATGTTCGTTGACAGCCTGCTTGAGGTGGGAACCGTCGCCGACGAAGACCGCGAACGGATCGACGCCACCGCAGGCCAGAATGATCAGGAACTCACCGCGCTTTTGGATCACATCGGCACGGCGCTGTCGGGCATCACGCGCGGGGCCAGTTTGGTGTTGGCACCCAAGGTGGAAGCCGCGATCAAACACATCGAATTCGTCAGTCTTAGCCAGACCCGCGCTTTGGTGGTTCTGGTCTTTGCCAATGGTCAGGTGGAAAATCGCCTGTTCACCCCGCCCCCCGGCCATACCCCGTCGAGTATGCGCGAGGCTGCGAATTTCCTGAACGCGCTGGCCGAGGGCAAAACCCTGACCGACCTGCGCCGTGGCATGTCGGCCGAGATTGCACTGCGGCGGCAGGAAATCGATTCGCTGGCGCGCGAATTGGTCGAAAGCGGTCTGGCGGTCTGGGAAAACCCCGGCGAATCGTCCGAACGGCTGATTGTTCGGGGGCGAGCGAACTTGCTTGAGGAGGAAGGCGCCGATCTGGAACGTGTCCGCAGCCTGTTTGACGACCTTGAACGCAAGCGCGACATCGCCGATTTTCTGGAACTTGCCGAAGAAGGCGATGGGGTGCGCATTTTCATCGGGTCAGAAAACAAACTCTTTTCACTTTCTGGTTCAAGTCTCGTGGTTTCTCCCTATATGAACGCGGATCGTAAGATCATCGGCGCGGTTGGTGTGATTGGGCCGACCCGGCTGAATTATGGCCGGATCGTTCCGATTGTCGATTACACCGCGCAACTCGTCGGGCGGATCATGTCCGAACGGGGAACGTGAGGAAGCAAGGAAGAACCATGTCGCAGGACAAGCCGCTGCCAGAAGAAATCGCCATCGAAGACGTCCTGCAGGACGATGCCCAACTGGGCGAGATTGAGGCCCTGCGCGCCGAACGGGACGATATGCGTGACCGTTTCATGCGCGCCTTGGCCGAGGCCGAGAATATCCGCAAACGTGGCGAACGTGACCGGCGCGAGGCTGAACAGTATGGCGGCACGAAACTGGCGCGGGACCTTTTGCCGGTGTTTGACAACCTGAACCGCGCGCTGAAGGCGGCGACCGATGAACAAAAGGCCGCAGCCGCGGCGTTGTTCGAAGGCGTGGAACTGACCTTGCGTGAATTGACCCATGTGATGACCAAACACGGCGTCACCCCGATCATCCCGGCGATTGGCGATCTGTTTGATCCGCAAAGCCATGAAGCGATGTTTGAGGCCCCCTTGCCCGGCACCAAGGCCGGTCAGATCATCCAGGTGATGACCGAAGGCTTCATGCTGCACGACCGCCTGTTGCGCCCGGCGCAGGTGGGTGTGTCGTCGAATACGGCGGGTTAAGGCTGACCTGCCGCGAGCGGGGGTTTCACACCCCCGCACCCCCGTGGGGTATTTGCGCCAAGGTGAAGGGCAAGATCATGGCTTTGCCATGCTTTTAAGCTCATAGACCAGTCTCAACGCCTCCATCGGGGTCAGCTCATCCGGGTGGATCGTTTCCAGTCGTTTTTCGATGGCGCTGTCCTTGGCCACAGGTTTCGGGGCCGGGGGCGCGGCCGAAAAGCTGAACAGGGGCAGGTCGTCGATCAGCGCCTTGGGCCGCGCGCCGCCTTGGCGTTCGCCGGATTCCAGCGCCTCAAGCACCACCTTTGCGCGGTCCACCACGCTTTGCGGCAGGCCCGCAAGGCGCGCCACCTGGACGCCATAAGACCGGTCGGCGGCGCCTTTTTGTACCTCATGCAGGAAGATCACGTCGCCCTCCCATTCCTTGACCCGCACCGTGGCATTTTCCACGCCGGGAAGTTTGCCCGCGAGCGCGGTCATTTCATGGTAATGCGTGGCAAAAAGCGCGCGGCAGCGGTTCTGCCCGTGCAGATGCTCCATCGTGGCCCAAGCGATGGACAGGCCGTCATAAGTCGCCGTGCCGCGTCCGATTTCATCCAAGATCACCAGCGCGCGGTCATCGGCTTGATTGAGGATCGCGGCAGTCTCGACCATCTCCACCATAAAGGTGGACCGCCCCCGCGCCAGATCATCCGCCGCGCCGACACGGCTGAAAAGCTGGCTGACCAAGCCGATATGGGCATGAGTCGCCGGAACAAAACTGCCCGCCTGCGCCAGAAGTGCAATCAGCGCATTCTGCCGCAGGAAGGTGGATTTGCCGGCCATGTTCGGCCCGGTCAATAGCCAGATCGCCGGGGTCTGGCCATCGGTCAGCGCGCAATCATTGGCGACAAACGGGCCCGCACCCTGTTTGCGCAGCGCGCGTTCCACCACAGGATGCCGTCCGCCCCGGATGGCAAAGGCGCGGCTGTCGTCGACCTGTGGTTCAGTCCAGTCGCCCTCTGCCGCCAGATCGGCGAAGGCGGCTGTCAGGTCAAGCTCCGCCAGTGCTCGTGCGGCGCCGCCGATTTCACCCGCGCAATCGAGGATGGCTTGGCGCAGGATGGCGAAGTGCTTCTTTTCAATCTCAAGCGCGTGATTGCCCGCGTTCAGGATGCGGGTCTCCATCTCGGACAATTCCACCGTCGTGAAACGCACTTGGCCTGCGGTGGTCTGGCGGTGGATGAAGCGGTCCGACAGTGGCGGGGACAGCATGCGTTCGGCATGGGTGGCGGTGGTCTCAATGAAATAGCCCAGCACATTGTTGTGCTTGATCTTCAGGCTTTGGATGCCGGTTTCCGTAATGAAATCGGCCTGCATCGCGGCAATCACGCCACGGCCTTCGTCGCGCAGGCGGCGGACCTCGTCCAATTCGCCGTCGTAGTCGGGGGCGATGAAACCGCCGTCACGGGCCAAGAGCGGCGGTTCGGCCACCAGTGCCTGATCCAGAAGATCGGCCAAGGCGTCATGCCCTGTCAGGGCGCGGGCGGCCTCGGCCAACAGGGGCGGCACCTCACCCAGCTTTGCGGCGATGGCCCCGGCTTGGGTCAGTCCCGCGCGAATGGCGGTCAGATCGCGCGGACCGCCCCGGTCCAAGGCAAGGCGCGACAGCGCGCGGTCCATATCCGGCACGCGGCGCAGATCGTCGCGGAGTTCGGCACGAAAGCGGCTCTGTTCCAGCAGAAACCGCACGCTTTCCAGCCGGTAATGGATGATCCCCAGATCGCGCGAAGGCGCCGAAATCCGCCGTTCCAACAGCCGCGCGCCGGGGGCGGTGACGGTGCGATCCACCGCCGCCAGCAGCGATCCATCCCGCCCACCCGACAGCGCCTGCGTCAGTTCCAGATTGCGGCGCGTGGCGGCGTCAATCTGCATCGCACCACCCGCCAATTCCCGCACCGGCGGGCGGAGCAGGGGCAGTTTGCCGCGTTGGGTCAGGTCCAGATAGTCAACCAGCGCCCCCATGGCCGCCAACTCAGCGCGGTCAAACATGCCGAAACTGTCCAGCGTGCCGACTCCAAAGAGCGTACACAGCCGCTTTTCGGCAGAGGTGCTATCAAACGACCCCCGTGACAGCCCTGTCATCGCAGCTCCGGAATCTGTCACTATTCCTGCGAAATCGGCCTCTCGCGCCTCAGAGACCAGCACCTCACGCGGGGACAATCGCGCCAGTTCCGGCCCCAGACGCGCCGGGGGGCAGGGCATCACCCGCAACTCTCCGGTTGAGATATCGGCCCAAGCGAGGGCCGACTCTTCTCGTACCTCGGCAAAGGCGGACAGGTAGTTGTGACGCCGCGCCTCTAGCAATGCATCCTCGGTCAGCGTGCCGGGGGTGACCAGACGCACCACATCGCGCCGCACCACGGATTTCGCGCCGCGCTTCTTTGCCTCCGCCGGGTCTTCCAACTGTTCGGCGATGGCCACGCGAAAGCCCTTGCGGATCAGCGTCAGCAAATATCCCTCGGCCGCGTGGATCGGCACGCCGCACATGGCGATGGGCTCACCCATGTGAAAGCCGCGCTTCGTCAGCGCGATGTCCAGCGCCGCCGCCGCCGCCACGGCGTCGTCAAAGAACATCTCGTAGAAATCGCCCATGCGGTAGAATAGAAGTGCGCCGGGGTTCTGCGCCTTGATTTGCAGATACTGCGCCATCATCGGCGTGACGGTGTCTTCGGTCATGTGTCCCCCGGCCTTCGTGGGAACCCTATAGAAGCGCCCTTGCCGCGAAAAGACTGGATTGAATGCTCGGCAGATCCCTTTGATGGCACCATCACGGCGCAGAACACGACAGGATGATCCAATCGAACCGCGGTTGAAGGTGATCACGGACATCCCGTTTGACCCCCATTTGGTCGATGTGATCCCTCCTGCCGTGGCGCGGCGGCCGGTTCCTTGGTGCCATGAATGGTCCGAAGAAGAGGGCCTTGCTCCCAAAGCCGCAGGTGTTGCCTGCGATCTGGGGTTTGAACTGGGTCCAGCCTTTGTCAACTTTTCCACCTTCGATACGTCGCCCCAATCTCCGTCACAGTGATACAGGATATGGCCAAGGCGAGGGTGATCGGCCCGATCCTGCGCGGGGTCAAAAGGTCCATTACATTCAGACCTGATCCACCAATTCCACCGCCACCAATATCCCGAACGGTGCGGTGATGGCGGCTCGCAAGGTGGGGTGATCCCCCTTTCCCTTGCCGCGACGCCCGTTTAGCGTTGTTGCAAGACAGGAGGGGCCGCCATGACCGACCACGTTTCCACGCATGCCGCCGAAGAGGATGCCCGCAACGAGGCGATCCTGATCTACGTCAATGGCCGTATCCTGCCCAAGGCGCAGGCGGTGGTCTCGGTCTATGACTCGGGTTTCATGCTGGGCGATGGCGTGTGGGAAGGCATTCGCCTGTATGATGGCAGATGGGCCTTTATCAACGAACATATGGACCGGTTGTTTGAGGCGGCAAAGGCCATCGACCTCGACATCGGCATGACACCGGCGCAGATGATTCAGGCCGTGTTAGAAACGCAAGCCGCCAATGGGATGCAGACCGATGCCCATGCCCGCCTGATGGTGACGCGGGGGGTGAAAACCCGCCCCTTCCAGAACCCGCGCCTGTCGCAGCAGGGGCCGACCGTCGCCATCATTATGGAACACTCCCGCCCGAAAATCCCGCGTCCGATCACGCTCGCCACGGTGCCGCATCTGCGTGGCCTCCCGATGACCCAAGACCCCAAGCTGAACAGCCACTCCAAACTGAACTGCATCCTCGCCTGTATCGCTGCGCAAAAGGCGGGTGCGGATGAGGCGCTGATGCTGGACGTCCACGGCTTTGTAAACACCACCAACGCCTGCAATTTCTTTATTGTCCGCAAAGGCGAAGTTTGGACCAGCACAGGGGATTACTGCATGAACGGGATCACCCGTCAAAAGGTGATCGACCTCTGCCGCGCCAATGGCATTCCGGTTTTTGAACGCAACTTCTCCCTCGTCGATACCTATGGCGCGTCCGAGGCGTTCTTGACCGGCACTTTCGGCGCACAAACTCCGGTGGGCATGATTGATGGCCGCCAGATTGGCACTGGCCAGATGGGCCCCGTCACACAACGCCTGCGCGATCTCTACAAGGCCCTCGTCGCTGCTTGAACTTCCCCGTTGCTCAAATATCCCACGGGGGTGCGGGGGTGTGAAACCCCCGCTTCGCCGCCAGCCAAGGACACTGCCCTATGAAAACTGCCCCGCAGCGTATCGCGATGTGGTCCGGCCCGCGGAACCTGTCGACCGCGATGATGTATGCCTTCGCCGCGCGGGGCGATTGCGCGGTCTGGGATGAGCCGTTCTACGCCGCCTATCTGCGCGCCACGGGCATAGACCACCCGATGCGAGACGCCATCATCGCCGCGCATGACCCTGACCCCGCCAGCGTTGCTGCCGCCTGCACAGGGCCAATTCCGCAGGAACAGAGACTGTTTTACCAAAAGCATATGACCCTTCACATGATCCCCGCGTTTGATCGGGCCTTCATGCGGGATCTGACCAATGTGTTCTTGATCCGCCATCCGGCGCGGGTCATCGCCAGCTACACCAAGAAACGCGAACACCCGACGCTGGCGGATATTGGCTTTGTGCAACAGGCCGAGCTTTTCGATCAGGTCGCGGGTTGGACTGGCACCCCCCCGGTGGTGATCGACAGCGCCGATATCCGCGCTGACCCCAGGGGCGCGCTGACCCGACTGTGCGCCGCGCTTGGCATTTCCTTTACCGAGGCGATGCTGCAGTGGCCTGTCGGTCCGAAACCCTATGACGGTGTTTGGGCGCCGCATTGGTATAACGCGGTCCATGCCTCGACCGGCTTTGACGATCCAGAAGGGGCGCTGCCCGATCTGCCAACGGACGCACAAGACCTCGTCGCGCAAGCCTTGCCGCATTACGAACGGCTCGCGGCGTTCAAACTCTGACGAAATCCTGTCACCTCATCACAGCACACCCTTGCAGGGGATGGCCAACCCTTTGCATCATGCGCCCAAAGGGTTTGGGAGGACCGCATGTTGAACCATTCCACCGCCGCCGCCCGCACGAACCGTGTCTATCTGCGGGCCGAGGATTGCCGGGTTGCAGACCTTGCCGCGCTTTGTGCCCGTCAGACCGACAAGGCGGAGTATCCCTTTGCAGCCGATGTGCAGAAAAACGTGCTGATCTACGATTGCCCGTCGCTTTTGCCCGCGCTGGACGACCCGGCTGAGCGCCGCGCGCTGATGGCGGAATGGGCTGAGGCGATGCTGAACGGCCCCGGCGTGGTGGTGCTAAAGCGGGCGGAACCTGATCTGGCGATGCTGGACCGGGCCAGTGATGTGTTCTGGCGGCTGATTGAGGAACAAAACCGCGCGGGCAGTGGTGGCGGCGACCATTTTGCCAAACCCGGCGCGAATGATCGGCTGTGGAATTCGTTGGAAAAGCACTGCCTCGCCGATCCCGACAATTTCGCGCGCTACTACGGCAATCCCTTCCTGGCCGCGATCTCAGAGGCTTGGCTTGGCCCCGCCTATCAGATGACCGCGCAACTCAATGTGGTGAACCCCGGAGGTGCTGCACAGTCACCGCATCGGGATTACCATTTGGGCTTTCAATCGGCGGCGCAGATCGAACGCTATCCGCGGCATGTGCAGACGCTTTCCCCCGTGCTGACGCTGCAAGGCGCGATTGCCCATGTCGATGCCACGCTGGAAACCGGACCGACGCAACTTCTGCCCTATTCGCAAACCTATGAGGCCGGATATCTGGCGATGGGCTTGCCGGAATTCCGGGCCTATTTCAGCGAAAACTTCATTCAACTGCCGTTGGAACGCGGGGATATGCTGTTCTTTTCACCCGCGCTTTTGCACGCCGCCGGAACCAACTGTTCCGCCGATGTGCGGCGGATGGTGAACCTGTTTCAAGTCTCCTCCGCCTATGGCCGCGCGATGGAGACGGTGGACCGCAGCCGCATGGTCAAGGCGCTTTACCCCGCCCTTCGTGCAGGCAAAGCCAGTGGCAGCCTAACCGAGGCGCAAATCGCCTGCGCCTTGGCGGCAAGTGCTGAAGGCTACAGCTTCCCCACCAACCTCGACCGCGACCCGCCCTTGGGCGGCATGGCCCCCAAGACCCAAGCCGCCTTGGTGGCCGAGGCTTTGGACGCGGATTGGGAGCCGGAGGTGTTGGAGAGGGCGCTGGATACACAGGCCGAACGGCGGTTGGCGTTAAACGCACATCACGCGTTTAGGTTGACTGGCGCACGGCTCTGTCGGACACATA
>JAIYDR010000027.1 GCA_027487395.1 Rhodobacter sp.
ATGTCCTGCCCTTGCAGGATCATCTCAGGCGTGTGGTTGAACAGCGCTGTGGAATAGTCATGGGCAAGGTTGAACACCGACGACCGCGCGGTTTGCTCCAGCGCCAGCGTCATCTCCCGCTGGGTGGTTTCCAGCACGCCGCGCACCACAGACAGGGTGATCGGATCAACATTTCTTTGGGCCATGCAGATGCCTCCTTGGCGGACGGGGACCGGGATGGGGACGCGCAAACAGCCCGCGCGAACCGCGCGCGTCATGCCGTTTCCTGTTCCCTGTCGTGACCGAATCCCGGTCTTGTCATTGTTCTGAACCGTCAGGTTGACCCGCTTTGCCCCCCCCGTCTTGTCGCTGCGTGCATGAGGTTTTGTCAGTCGGTGCGCAAGAGTGCTGATCGGGCGCCCATCCGCCGACGATTGAGTCGGAATCACGGCTGCGCCGGTCACTAGGGAATTGACAGCACGCTTGCGAAGGCCAAGTTTACACTTCGGGCGCAAGACCGCGTGCAGCAGGCGGACAGTTGGCTATGGTTCACGGCGCAGAGTTCAACACGGATGCCGTCCCCGCACAGGCGCGGGCGACGCATTGGAACGCGGTCATCGCGCAGGCCTATTTTCCGCTGGATCTGACCTTTCGGGACGCGCACCACTTTTCCGGGCGGCTTGAGATGGGCAATGTGGGCGGGGTGTCTTTGTCGCGCTTGCAGACCGAGGCTGTGCAATATGAACGCCACCGCCGCCACATCGCCGCCACGACGGACGAAGAATATCTGATCACCATCCCGCGCAAATCCCCCGTGGAATTCCGGCAGATGGGACGCGATGTGCGCTGCGATCCGGGTGGGTTCATCATCGAACGCGGCGATGAGCCGTACCGCTTTGCCTATGGCAGCGCCAATGATCTTTGCGTGCTGAAGGTGGCCAAGCCCGTGCTGGCCGACAAGCTGCGCAACCCCGACCGCTATTGCGCCTTGGTGTTCAACGGGCGCGAGGGGATCGGGTCTCTGTTCACCACGATGGCCCAGCAGATACAGGCGCAGGTACCGGCGGATGGGCTGTCGGGGCAGGTGCTCGGGCGGCATCTGGTGGAGCTTTTGGCGCTGTCCCTCGATCGGTCGTCCGAGGCGGATCAGAGTGCGGGATCGGCGGTGCGCGCGGCCCATCGGCGGCGTGCGGAGACGGTGATCCTGAAGAACCTCTCGAACGCTGATCTGTCGCCCGAGGTGATCGCAGATGCGGTCGGGATTTCAAAGCGTTACCTGCATGAGTTGTTTGCGGAAGTGAACTGCACCGTGTCGCAATTCGTCCGCGAACAGCGCCTGCGCGCAGCGCGGGATGTGCTGCAAATGCCCAATCCGGGGCAGATGTCGGATGTCGCCTATCGCTTCGGCTTTTCCGATCAGGCGCAGTTTTCGCGGCTGTTCAAAGCGATGTTCGGCCAGACGCCGAGCGGTTTCCGGGCCGAGGTTCTGGCGGCAGGGCAGCGGGAAACACCTTAGGGTGCGCATTCATTGCGCACCCTACTTCGTCATTATTGCGACGATCAGGATTGGACCGGGGCCCAAAGCCCCGGTCCGCGCGCAGCCCGCCCCGCCCATCTTCGAAAATGGGGGGCTGCGCGCCAGAGGCGCACATCCCGGCGGTCAGCACGCGAACCTATGGCGACCCTTTCGGACAGTCCCCCGGACTGTCCGAAAGGGTCTTGCACCCTAAGCAAAGGCCCGCCCCACCATCGTCACCGGCCCGCCCGGTTTGACCACCCTCAGCGACACCCCCTCACCCTCGGCATAAGCCTCTACCCGCGCCAATTCTCCAACGATCAAAGGCGATTGCCCGCGATAGCTGAAGCGCGCAGGGCTGCGCCCGAACACCCGCGCGGCAAGGTTCATCATCGCCACCGCCTGCAAGGGACCATGCACGACCAAACCGCCGTAACCCTCGACGTTGCGGGCATAATCCGGGTCATAGTGGATGCGATGGCCGTTGAAGGTCAGCGCGGAAAACCGGAACAGCAGCACAGGGTCGCTCGGCAGGTCCATCACCGCCACAGGCTCCCCCAGATCCGGAGCCACGGTATAGACCACTGCCGCCTGTCCCGGCTCGGGGTCGGCGCGATAGACCAGATCCTGCCGCTCTGACAGCCGTCTTTCCCCATCCACAAGGTAATCCTGCCGCAATGAGACGAAGATCAGCGCGCCAGTGGAGCCGGTCTTTTCCGTAATCGCCTCGATCCGGCTGTCGCGTTCCACCACATCCCCGGCGACCAGCGGCGCGTCGAACACGATCTCCCCCCCTGCCCACATCCGGCGCGGCAAGGGCAAGGGTGGCAAAGCCACCCCCAAGCGGGGATGACCATCCCGGCCCAAAAGCGAAGGGTCCAAGGCATCCGGGCAAAGCGTCCAGAACAGCCCGAGGGGCGCTTGATTGGCCGGAACCTCCGCCGGGGCCAAAAGACCGGGCAAGGTGGCGCGGAACTGGCCGATCAGCCGATCCGACACCCCATCCTGACGCAGGCTTCCCCGCCCAATCCAGTCCTGAAACATGCCCGCCCCCTTATGGCTGCGGCCATTCGGGATCGACCAGCCCCATCGGATAGGCAAGGCCAAAGTCCAAGGGCGGCTGGATCACGTATTTGCGGTCAAAGTCCAGCCACGGGTAAGCCGCCCCCGAACGCACGATATAGGGCCAATCGGGATGCGCGAACAGCGGCCGCCCCAGTGCCACCATATCGGACCCGTCGGTCAAAGCCGCCTCGGCTTGTGCGCCTTCGGCAACGCCGCCGTTGGTGATGACGGGCTTGCCCGAGGCGCGTTTCAGCACCACAGGCATCGGGGTTGCATCATTCGGGTCGCGGTTGTCCTGCCAATTGAAGCTGGCCCAATGCAGCGCATCATAGGCGCTGTCGGCCAAGGCCTTGCCCACAGCCTCGGCATAGGTGGTGCCCCCCGGCCAAGCGCCCATGAAATCATCCACCCCGTCTTGCGACAGGCGCAGGATCATCAGCTTGTCCGGCCCGATCGCGGCGCGGACCTTCTCGCCCACCAGTCTGGCGAAGCGGACGTTGTTTTCCGGGCTGCCGCCGAAGTCGTCGGTGCGCAGATTGGTTTTCGGGGTGATGAATTGCCAGATCAGGTAACCATTGGCGCCATGCACCTCAACCCCATCCGCGCCTGCCTCAACCGCGCGCTTGGCGCCTTCGGCAAAGCCATCGGCAACGGCGTGCAACTCCGCGACCGTCAACTCCCGCGCCGGGGGGAAGGTCACCTTCGGCCAGTCGCCCGAAATGCCCCGGATGGTCTTTTCATAGTCATTGTCGGTGTAAAGCGTCCAGCCGCCGCTTTGGGTGGCAGAAGCACTCACCCCCGGTTCCCCGCCAAGGGTGCGCGGATCACAGACCCGCCCGCCGTGCATCAACTGGATGACGATCTTCGCGCCATTGTCATGCACCGCGTCGCAGACCTTTTTCCAACCTGCCACATGCGCGGCATTGGCGATCCCGGGTTGCGAGAGATAGGCGCGGGACTGGTAGGCGTCCTGCTCATAGGTGCCCTCAGAGATTATCAACCCCAGACCACCCCGCGCGCGGCGGGCATAGTAGGCGGCCATCTCATCGGTCGGCGTGCCATCGGCATGGGCCATCTGGCGGGTCAAAGGGGCCATAGCGATGCGGTTGCGCAAGGTCACAGCCCCAAGGGTGACGGGGGAAAACAGCGTCGGGAAGGCTTCGGTCATGGGGTGTTCCCTGTTGTTGGGTTTATGCGGAATTCAGATGCGCCCGTCCCACCCGCCAGAGCGGATGAGGTCGGACATGGTGCTGCGGATCAGCCGCACCACGGCTTTGGTCACGGGGGCCGCAGCGCGGTGCGGCGCATGGGCCAAGATCAACTCACGGCTGATGACGGGGTCGGTCAGGTGCTGGGCGATCAGACGGCCGGCCTGAACCTCAGACTTCACCGCCGCCATCGGCAGAATGGTCCTGAGTTCGCCGGTTTGCACGAGGTCATAGATGGTGGGCAGAGTCTCCACCTCCATCGCCACGTTCAGCGTGACTTCCGCCCGCGCCGCCGCTTCTTCGGTCAGCACGCGCAAACCATGGGGCAGACCGGGCAAGACCAGTTCCTGCCCCGCCAGTTCCGCCAAAGCCACCCCATCCGGCCCGCCCAAGCGCGGCGCGTCGGGGGAGGAGATCAGGAACATATCCTCAAACAGCAGATGCTCGGCATCCAGCAGCGCGCTGGATTTCATCTTGTAAAGCACCGCGAGATCAACCTTTCCCGCCGCCAGCCAATCGGCGACATGGCCGCTGAAGCCCTCAAGCACGCGCATGCGGATGCGGGGATGATCGGCGCGAATGCGACGCAACAAGGGGGCCAAAAGCACCAGCCCGACTGAGGGCGGCACGGCCAATTTCACCGTTCCATCGAGTTCCCCCGCGACGCGGCGCATATCCTGACGCAGTGCCTCGCGTTCCGCCAAAATCCCGCGCGCGCGGATCAGGAACAACTCGCCCGCCTCGGTCAGCACCACGCCGCGCCCGTTGCGGTAGAACAGCGCCGTGCCGAGTTCCGTTTCCAGATCGCGGATGCGCCGGGACAACGCGGATTGCGCCACGTTGTTCTGGATCGCCGATTTCGTGAAGCTACCGGTTTCGGCGATGCTCACGAAATGCAGAAGATCGACGAATTCCACCCGATGCGCCCCCGTTTCAGTCTCGCGCCCTCAGGCCGCGCGCATGGTGGCGCGCAGGCTGTCGGTTGCGGCGTGATCCAAACCCCAGCCATAGCCGTTGCTGACGGGCTGGAACACCACGCCATAGACGGTGCGGGCATGGTCAGGCGTGATGAACCCATCCAGAAGATCGTCCAGCACCTTTTCCGGCGCGCGGTCCAAGGGATTGCCAAGGCCACCGCCACCTGGAGACAAATAGGTCACCACATCCCCCAGTTCCGCCCGCATGCCTGAGAATTTGGCGTAAACATCGCGGGCCTCTTCGCCCTTTTCGACGTTCTGGATGCGGACGCGGGCGGCAGCCCCTTCGCCGCCCCCAAAGATGCCCCAAGGCGCATCCTCATTGCGGTCGCTTTCATGGGTCATGAACCCCGGCGTCAGGAAGCGCTGCGATTTCACCACACCCATGCCGCCGCGATATTGCCCCGCACCGGGAAAGACATCGTCGCGGATTTCATAACGGTCGCAGATCATCGGCAGGTGCATGCCAAGGTCTTCCAAGGGGTTGTTGCGGGTGTTGCGCATCAACTCTTCGATGGTGTCCGGCCCGTCCGAGAGCGGGCGGCCCCCCATCGCAGCCTCGTTCACCTCGATCAGCACCCAGTAATCGCCATTGGGGCGCAGGCCGGAGTAGCTGGCGAAAGACAGGCAAGCGGCATTCCCGGCGGTGCATTTGTCCGGCAGCACCGGGGCCAGCGCCTTGATGATCAGATCGACAACGCGCTGAATCTGATTGAACCGCGCCTCACAAGCCGCTGGTGCGATGGGGTTAAAGATTGATCCCAAGGGCGCGGTGACCTTCACCGGACGGAAGGAGCCTTCGTTCTGCGGGATGTATTCGCTGTTGGTATAGGTATCCAGAAGCAGGGCGCGGAAGGCGAAGTAGCAGGCGACCTTGGTGGACCCTTCGAACGGCACGTTGAAGGCCGTGGGCACTTGCGGCGAGGACCCGGTCAAGTCCACCTCAACATCATCGCCACGCACGCGGACGGTGACCTTGATCGGCAGGCGCACATCGCGGGTGCGGCCATCATCGTCCATGAAGCCTTCGGCGGTATAGTCGCCATCCGGGATCTTGGCGATTTCGCGGCGCAGCATGCGTTCAGAGTAATCCATCAACTGCGCAGCGGCCTGTTCCACCGTGTCGCGGCCATAGGTGTCCATCAACTCGCAATAGCGCTTCACGCCCAGTTCGGCGGCGGCGATTTGCGCCTCAAGGTCGCGCATCACCAGACCCGGCACGCGGGTGTTGCCCGAGATATAACGCCAGAGAGTATCGTTGCGCTTTCCGGCCTCAACCAGCTTCAAACCGTTCAGCAGCATTCCTTCGGCGAACACATCCGGCACGTCGATGATCAGCCCCGGTGTCGCCGCCCCGATGTCCAGATGGTGAGCGGTGTTGGCGGAAAAGCCGACCAACTCCCCATGATAAAAGATCGGCATGACAATCCCGATGTCGGGCGAGTGGCTTGCCCCAAAGTAGGGGTGGTTGTGGATCACCACATCGCCCACATGCCAATCACTCTTGGGGATGCTCTTTTCGATCCCGCGCAGATAACCGGGGATGGAGCCGATGTGCATCGGCGTGGAGTCGCTTTCACAGAGCGTGTTGTAGTCCAGATCGAACAGCCCCGCGCCAAGGTCTTGGCTTTCGCGGATGATCGAGGAATAGGACATGCGATAGAGCACATTGCCCATCTGTTCAGCGATGGCATGCAGCGCACCGCCGATGACTTGCAGGGTGATCGGGTCGATGGTTGCCATGGCTTAACCCTCCTGTCCGGCGCGGGCGATCACCAGATCACCCAGTTTCATGACCGTGGCGACAAAGCCCGGCGGCACGATGGTGGTGGAATTCTGCTGCACGATGACCGCAGGCCCCGCGACAGTATCCGCCGCACGCAGTTTCATGCGGTCAAAGCGCGGGGTCTGGATCGTTTCGCCATCGTCAAAGGTGGTCGGACGTGCGTAAAGCGCGGCGTCGGACGGGTTTCGACGCCCGCCCTTTTCCAGCGGCGGCAAGCGCAGCGTGTCGGAGGCGGAAGAGCCGATCACGCGCAAGGTGACCATTTGCACGGCCTGATCTTCAAACGCATGGCCGTATTCGGTCCGGTGCACAGCAAAGAAGGCGCGGGCCACCTGGAACGCCGTTTCCGCCGTGAACGGCCCATCCGGCACCGCGACGCGGAGTTCAAACCCTTGGCCGACATAACGGCATTCAGCGATGCGTTCAAACTTCTGCCCCGCCGCAGGGATACCGTCCGAGGCCAGTTGCGCCGCCGCATCAGCTTGCAGCTTGTCAAAGACCGCTGTGACCGTGGCAAAATCCGCCGACGTCCCCGATTGCAGGATGGTCAGCGCCGATTGGGTGAATTCATAACGGGGCTCAGTGACCAAAAGCCCCATCGCCGCCGTGATGCCGGGATGCAGCGGCGAGATCACGTTCTTGGCCGCGATGATCTCGCCCAAGGCCACACCATGCAACGGCCCGGCACCACCAAAGGCCATCAGGCTGTAGTTGCGCGGATCAATCCCCCGCGCGACGGAGTTTGACGCAATCGACAGCGCCATGGTGTTGTTGATGATCCTAAGCACGCCCAGCGCGGCATCCTTGACGGATAGCCCCAGCGGGTCTGCCAGATGGGTGCGGATCGCCTGTTCCGACAGCGCCGGATCAATCGCCAGTCCGCCGCCGAGGAAGTGCTCCGGGTCCAAACGACCCAAGACCACTTGCGCGTCGGTGACCGTGGGCAGCGCGCCGCCCTTGCCATAGCAGGCCGGTCCCGGCTCTGCCCCCGCCGACTTTGGCCCCACGCGGAAGGCCCCGCCGCTATCGACATAGGCGATGGAGCCGCCCCCGGCGCCGATGGCGTCGATGTCGATCATCGGCACAAGGACGGGCAGATGTGCCACCTCGGTGTCGCGCGGGTTCTTGATGGTCAACTGACCTTCGCGGATCACGCTGATATCGGCAGAGGTGCCGCCGATGTCGATGGTGATGATGTCGCGCTGATCGCAAGCCTCACCCGTCCAACGCCCACCGATGACGCCGCCAGCGGGACCCGAGAGCAGCAAGCCCACCGGGTTGCGGCTGGCTTGTTCCACCGTGCCGATACCGCCGTTGGATTGCATGATGCGCACCGGGGCGGTCACGCCTGCCTCAACCAACCGGCGTTGCAGGTTATCCAGATAGCGGCGGGTTCTGGGGCCGATATAGGCGTTCATCGCGGCGGTTGAGAAACGTTCATATTCCCGGATCGCGCTGACCACTTCGCTTGAGGCGCAGACAAAGGCATCGGGCATCACGCGGCGCACAATCTCAGCCGCGCGGAGTTCGTGGTCATTGTTCAGGAAGCTGAACAGAAAGCCGATCACGACCGCCTCCAGCCCGCGTTCCGCAAAGAGTTCCGCCGCGCGTTCCACCTGATCTTCGGCCAGTTTGGTTTCCACCCGGCCCTCTGGCGGCAGGATGCGTTCATCCACAACAATCCGGTTGCGGCGTTTGATCAGAGGCGCGGATTGCCACGGCACGTCGAATTGCAGCGAAAAGTTATGCGGGCGCTTGTGGCGGGCCATGTGCAGGATGTCGCGGAAGCCCTTGGTGGTGATCATCCCCACCTCGGCCCCGTTGCGTTCGATCACGATGTTGGTGGCGACGGTGGTGCCGTGAAACAGCGTGTCGATCTGCCCCGGCGCAACCCCGGCGATGGTGCACAACTCCACCACGCCCTTGACCACGCCGATGGATTGGTCGGCCACGGTGCTGCTGACCTTATGCGTAAAGACCTGCTGCCGTCCCCCGGCCTCGGATCGTTCCAGCACGAGGTCCGTGAACGTGCCGCCGACATCAACGCCCACCCGTATCATTGCCGCTCACTCCCATTTGGTCGGGTCCGCCACGCGGCCCAGTGTTGGTGTGATTGAGACATGGCCACGCCCAAGGCCAAAGCGGATTTTGCATACCTCTTGGTGCCGTCGCTGGCTGTCCGGGGTGAGCGCGACGGCGAAGGACAGCGCGCAAGGCGCAACAAAACAACGGCTTTTCGCGGTGCGCCATGCTCAATCCGCAGGGATAACGCTTGTTCCATCGCGGCAGGGGATAGCTGGTTTCATGCAATATCCGCAGTCCCTGCCCCGGCAAAGGCAAAAGACCCCGGCTTTCGGTCGGGGTCGGCCGCCTTCCCTTGGAAAAGCCGAAGGATCATTCCGGCGGCAGAATCGCCCCGGTGCGTTCGGTGATCAGGCGGTAATGCTCGGGTCTGCGGTGGCGGGCGAAGTTGAAGATGGTTTCCTTGTAGATGCGCCCCATATCGAGGTCGCATTTCGCGGTGATCACCTCATCCTCGACCGTCACGGCCTGGGCCACAATCTCACCCGAGGGCGCGATGATGACGCTTTGGCCGCCCATCTTGGACCCCTCCTCCGTCCCGCATTTGGCCGTGCCCACCACCCATGTCGCGTTCTGATACGCCCCCGCCTGCATCGACAGGTGATTGTGGAACAGGGTCAGGCTGTTCACCGCCTCATCCCCCGTGTGGTCAAAGGGGGTGTTGTAGCCTAGCATGACCATATCGACGCCCTGCAAGCCCATGACGCGGTAGGTCTCCGGCCAGCGCCGATCATTGCAGATCGCCATGCCCATGATGCCGCCAAAGCCCCGGAACACGGGAAAGCCCAGATCACCCGGTTCAAAATAGCGCTTTTCCAGATGCTGGAAGGCCCGCCCCGGTTGTGGTTCGGCATGCCCCGGCAGATGCACCTTGCGGTATTTGCCGATGATGCGCCCGGTCTTGTCGACAAGGATCGAGGTGTTGAACCTGCGCTTCACCCCGCCCTCATGGATCAACTCGGCATAGCCAAGGTTGAACCCGATCCCGAGTTCGACCGCCGCATCGAACAGCGGTTGCGTGGCGGGCGATGGCATGGACGCCTCATAGTAGCTGTCCAACTCCGCCTCATCCTCGATCATCCAGCGCGGGAAGAAGGTGGTCAGGGCAAGTTCGGTGAACACCACCAGATCCGCGCCGCGCGACTTTGCCTCATGCATCATCGCCAGCAGACGCCGGACGGTATCGGCGCGGGTCTCAGCGCGTGAGATTGGCCCCATCTGGGCGGCGGCGGTGATCATATGTCGTGCCATGGGGTCCCCCGTTGGTTCATTGCGCGAATTCCGCACGCAGCGCCGCGCCGTGCTGGTCCAGCGCCGGAACGTCTCCGGCAGCAATGGTGCCTTCAGGCAGGCGCACGCCGCGCGCCATCATCTCGACCGGGCCCGTGGGGCTGCCCACCGTGACCCGCCGCGCCTGCGGATGCTGCGCCAGATCATCAAGGTCGGATAGCCGTCCGCAGGCGATGCCAGCGGACCCAAGGCAGGCCATTGCGGCCTCACGATCCAACGTCCCCAAGACAGGCGCAATCAGCGCGTCAATCTGATCCCGATGCGCCACGCGGGCGACATTGGTGGCATAGCGCGGATCGCTGGCAAGGTCGGGCTGGCCCAAAACCTTGGCCGCCAAAGCCGCCCATTCCCGGTCACTTTGCACGGAAAGCAGCACCTGCCGCCCATCGGCGCAAGCAAAGGCCCCATAAGGCGCGATTGTGGGATGTTGCAGCCCCACCCGCGCCGGCGGCGCGTTGCCATAGGCAGCTTGAAGATGCGGGACGTTCATCCAATCGGCCATGGTTTGAAACAGCGACACCTCCACCGCCCGCCCCTGACCAGTGCGGCCCCGTGCCAGCAGCGATTGCAGGATGGCGGCAAAGGCAGTCTCCCCCGCCGCGATGTCACAGACGGAGATGCCCACCCGAGCGGCACCTTCGGGCGTGCCATTGATCGACAACAGCCCACTCTCGCCTTGGATCAGCATGTCATAGGCCTTTTGATCCCGATACGGACCATCGGAGCCATAGCCAGAGATTGAGACATGGATCAGCCCCGGATTGACCGCGTGCAGGGCGTCAAACCCCATCCCCAGCCGATCCGCCGCCCCCGGCCCAAGGTTTTGGATGAACACATCCGCCCGCGCTGCCATCCGGTGCAGGATCGCCAGATCGCCAGATTGGCGCAGATCCAGACAGATCGACTCTTTCCCACGGTTCAGCCAGACGAAATAGGCGCTTTCGCCATGCACCAGACGGTCATAGCCACGGGCAAAATCGCCCTCGGGACGTTCGATCTTGATCACCCGCGCGCCCGCATCGGCCAGCCGCGCCGTGGCCAAAGGGGCGGCAACCGCCTGTTCCAAGGCGACGACCAATAGCCCCTCCAGATCGCGTCCGGTCATACAGCACTTCCCCAATCGTCTTGACCCATTGGTCGCAGGTATTCCCGCCACAGGGAAATAGTCAGACGCGGATGCAGCTATCGCGCGGGGTCATGACGCAAGAAAACGGCCCGCAGCGCGCGGGCCGAAGTTCGGGATGCTTGCCTTTGGGGAGCATTGCGGCATCCCGCCGTCGGGTCACCCCTGCCGCATCGTTGCCCGCAGCGCATCGGTCGCGGCCATGTCCACGGTTTCCGCTGTCAGGTCCACCACCACGCCATAGACATCACGCGCATGGGCCGCGGTACAGAAACCGTCGGGCACCTCCTCAAGCACCTTGACGGGGGGGCGGGTCGGCGGAGCGCCATAACCGCCGCCATTGGGGCTGAAATAGGTCATGACGTCATCGGTCTGCACCTCAAGCCCGGAGAATTTGGAATACATGTCCCGCACCTCGCCGGGGCGGTTCGGGTTGGTGATGGTGCAGCGCCCCACCGTGCCGTCATGCCCGCCGAAGATGCCCCAAGGCGCGTCGGTGTGGCGTTCGGATTCGTGGGTGATAAAGGCCGGGGTCAACACGCGTTGGGATTTGACCACGCCAATGCC
Source organism: Rhodobacter sp. (assembly GCA_027487395.1). Classification (GTDB taxonomy): domain Bacteria; phylum Pseudomonadota; class Alphaproteobacteria; order Rhodobacterales; family Rhodobacteraceae; genus Paragemmobacter. Next base: position 11,594 of record JAIYDR010000027.1, read on the forward strand.
GCCGCGAAACTCCCCTGCCCCCGGCGGCAGATCATCGCGCAACTCATACCGATCACAGATCATCGGGATGTGCATCGCCAGATCTTCCAGCGGGTTGTTGCGTGTGTTGGCCATCAGGTTGTCGATGGAATCCGGCCCATCAGAGCGGGGACGGCCACCATAGGCACCCTCGTTTACCTCAAGGAACACCCAGTAATCGCCCGAGGGCCGCACCCCGGAATAGGCGGCAAAACTGATCGAGGCGGAGGAGCCCGCGATCACCCGATCCGGCATGACGGGGGCCAAGGCGCGGATGATCAGGTCAATCATCCGGTTGCATTGGGTAAAGCGCGCCTCGGCACTCGCCGGGGCTTTGGGGTTGAAGATCGACCCCAAGGGCGCGGTCACCTTGATCGGGCGGAAGGAACCCTCATTCGACGGCACCCGCAAATCCGATGTGGCGGCATCCAGCAGCAGTTTGCGGAACCCGGCATAGGCGGCCACCTTGGTCGATCCCTCAAAGGGCACATTATAGGCGGTGGGGGTCTGGTCGGCAGAGCCTGTCAGGTCCACCTCCACCTCATCGCCGCGCACGCGGATGGTGACCTTGACCTTCAATTGCCGGTCCCGGTTGCGGCCATCGTCATCCAGCCAGCCCTCGGCCGTGTAATCCCCATCCGGGATTTCGCTGATGCGTTGGCGGGTCATGCGTTCGGCGTAATCCATCAACTGATTGGCAGCGGCAAAGACCAGCGGCTCGCCGTATTTCTCCAACAGTTCCACAAACCGCTTGGCCCCCAACCGGGCCGAGGCGACCTGCGCCTCAATATCCATCACCAACTGGCCCGCCGCGCGGCTGTTGCGGCGGATGTAGTTCCACATGGCGTTGTTGGGCTCTCCCTTGCGGTAAAGTTTCGTCCCCGCAAACAGCATCCCTTCGGCAAAGACATCTGGGACGTCGATGATCAAACCGGGTGTGGCCGCGCCGATATCGACATGGTGCGCGGTATTCCCGGCAAAGCCCACCAGACGACCCTGGAAGAACACCGGCACCACGATGGCAAGGTCGGGCGTGTGGGAGGCCCCGTAATAGGGGTGGTTGTGAACGACGACATCGCCCTCATACCATTCCTCATCCTCCAGCGTTTGGGCAATGCCGCGCAGATAGCCGGGGATGGATCCGATGTGCATCGGCGTGGATTCAGACTCGCAGAGCGTGTTGAAATTCACGTCAAACAGCCCCGCGCCAAGGTCTTGGCTTTCACGGATGATCGAGGAGAACGACATCCGATAGAGCACATGCCCCATCTCTTCGGCGATGGTTTCAAAACTGCCCCGGATCACTTGCAGCGTGATCGGATCGACGGTGGCGTGGGTCATCATGGCCTCCTTACACGCCAACCGGGCGGATGCGGGTGTTGCCGTAATCCAGCGTCTCGGCGACATAGCCGGGCGGGATCAGCGTGGTGGCGTTGTGCTGGTGCAAAAGCGCAGGCCCCGGCACCACATCCCCCGCCATCAGCTTGGTGCGGTCATAGCGCGGGGTGTCGAGGGTGCGGCCATCGTCAAAAGTGGTCGGGCGCACGAACATCAAGGCGCGGTCGATGCTGGACCCGTCCGTCTTGGCAATCGTCGGAATCTCGATCCGGGGGACCGAGGCCGTGCCGATGGCGCGCAGGGTGATCAACTCCACCTCAGCCTTGCGGTAGCTGTAGCCGTAATCCTGATGGTGCTGGTCGTGGAAACTGTCGGCGATGACCTGCCGATTTTCCGCCGTCACCGGACCATCCGGCATGGCGGCGCGCAACTCGAACCCCTGCCCCTGATAGCGGCATTCGGCGATGACGGTCACCTTTTGCTGATCGCGGGCGATGCCGTCGCCGTCCAGCTCCGCCTGCACCCTCTCGCGCAACAGGCTGACGGCGGCGTTGATGCGAGCAAAGTCGCCTTCGGTGGCGCGGTTCAACTCAACAATCACCGCCTCGGTATGTTCATATTGCAGATCGGTCTTGAGCAAGCCCACAGCGGCGGTGATGCCGGGGGCGACGGGGACGATGACATCCTTGCAGGCCATCGCCTCGGCCAGTGCCACGCCATGCAGGGGGCCCGCCCCGCCGAAAGGCATGATGGAAAAGGCCCGCGGATCAATCCCACGCGCGACCGAGTTTGACCGGATTGCCAGCGCCATGTTGTTGTTGATGATCTTGATGATCCCCAGCGCCGCATCGGTGACCGACAGGCCCAACGGGCGGGCAATCTTTTCCTCGATGGCCTTGAAGGACAGGCTGGCGTCCAGCTTCAGATCGCCGCCCAAGGCCATATCCGGATCCAACCGCCCCAGCACGATTTGCGCATCGGTGACGGTGGGTTCCACCCCGCCGCGCCCATAACAGGCCGGTCCCGGTTCTGATCCCGCCGAGCGGGGACCAACGTGAAACGCCCCGGCCTCATCAATGAACGCCACCGATCCGCCGCCTGCGCCAATGGTGACAAGGTCAATCATCGGCGTCAAAACGGGATGGCCCGAGACAAAGGTATCGCGCGGGTTCATGATCTTGACCAACCCGCCGGGGATGGTGGAGATATCCGCCGAGGTGCCGCCGATATCGACGGTGATGATATTCGCCTCACCCGCCATCGCGCCCTCGGACGCACCCCCAATGACTCCCCCCGCAGGGCCGGACATCAGGATGCGGATGGGCCGCTTTGCGCAGGCATCGACGGTCGAGACGCCGCCATTCGACTGCATGATCCGCAGCTTGGAGGTCACGCCCGCCTCGCGTAGCCGCGAGTCCAGATCACGCAGGTAAAACGCCGTTTTCGGGCCGACATAGCAATTCATCGCGGCGGTCGAGAAGCGTTCGTATTCCCGCATCACCTTGGCCACATCCGAGGAGAGGGTGATATAGGCGTCGGGCATTTCCTGAAGCACGATCTCGCGCGCCCGCACCTCATGTGCGTCGTTCAGGAAGGCGAACATGAAGCCGATGACGACCGAATTGATGCCCCGCCGCTTGAACACGGCGCAGGCGGCGCGCACGGCGGATTCGTCCAGC
>JAIYDR010000198.1 GCA_027487395.1 Rhodobacter sp.
CCACGGCACCGAGCGATTTTTTTTTTATTTTCGTCAACCCGCCGCGCTTGTTGCCGGGGCTGGGGTTGTTGTTCATCTCTCCGCCGTTGCGTTCGCAGTAATCCTCCCACCAGCGGATGCGGGCGATCAGCTTTTCGCCCACTTCCGGGCTGACCGCGCGGCGGGTCAGCAGGTGTTCGGCCCCGTAAATCTCGGTCGTTTCCGACAGGATCGTGGTCCCGCCATGCTGTACGAGGATATCCGACGCCACGCCCAAGGCCGGGTTCGCGGTGATGCCGGAATAGCCATCCGACCCGCCGCATTGCATGCCGATCACCAGTTCAGAGACCGGGATGGGTTCGCGCACATAGGTTTCAGCCACCAAAGCCATCTCGCGCAGCGCCTCAAGGCCCCGTTCCACGGTGCGGCGGGTGCCGCCCTCTTGCTGGATCGTCATATGGCGGAAGTTGTTGTCGCCCCGCATCCGGCCTTTGCCGACCAGATCGGGGACCTGCATCACCTCGCACCCCAAGCCCACCAGCAGGATGCCGCCAAAGTTCGGGTTCTTGGCGTAGCCCCGCAAGGTGCGCATCAAGGTGGCGTAGCCTTCATCGGACCCTGACATCCCGCAACCCGACGAATGCGCAATGGGCACGATCCCATCCACATTCTTCAAGGCGCGGAACCATTCGGTCTTTTCCGCCTCTTCCGCGATGAAGCGCGCGACCGAACCGGAGCAATTGACCGAGGTCAGCACCCCCAGAAAGTTCCGCGTCCCGGCCCCGCCATCGGGCCTGCGAAAGCCCATGAAGGTGCGGGTAGCAGGCGCAGGTGGCAAAGGCTTCATATCCGCGCCAAAGGCGTAATCCTGCGCGTGATCCGACATGGCGATGTTGTGCACATGGACATGCGCGCCAGTGGCGATATCGGCGGTCGCAGCGCCGATGATCTGGCCATACCGGCGGACATGCTCCCCCGCCGCAATCGGGCGGTTGGCAATCTTATGGCCGCGCGCAATGCGTTCCGCCGCGGTCACACCAAGGCTTTCCGCCCCGGCCAGAAGGTCCGCCAAGGCGATATCCACGTTGTCTTCGGCATGCAGGCGAATGGTCAGGGCCATGATATCCTCAGGAATTGGGGGCCAAGGTGGAAAGCGCGCGGTCCAGATGGGTATAGCCGCCATCCACGAACAGCCATTGCCCGGTGGTATGCCCTGCCCGAGGCGAGAGAGCAAACACCACGGTATCAGCCATCTCACGGTCCAGCGTCATGCGCTGCCCCAAGGGGATACGCGCGGTGATCTCGGCCAGTTTGGCATCGCGGTCGGGCAATGTGTTCAGCCAGCGGTCGTATAGCGGGGTCATCACTTCGGCCGGGATCACAGCGTTCACCCGCACGCCATCGCCCGCAAAAGCCGCCGCCCATTCCCGCGTCAGCCCCAGTTGCGCGGCCTTGGCGGCAACATAGGCGGATGTCCCGCCCTGCCCGGTTACGGCGGTCTTGGAACTGATATTGACAATCGCCCCCTTGGCGGCCTTCAGGTCGTCGCGCAACAGGTGCACCAGCGTGTAGTAATGGATCAGGTTCTGCTTCAGCGAGGCGCGAAATGCCTCAGGTCCCGCATCCAGACCCACACCGTCATTGGCCCCGGCATTGTTCACCAGCGCATCGACGCGGCCCCAGCGGGCATGGGTTTCCGCCACCGCCGCGCGGCAATCCTCATCGCGCGACAGGTCCGCCTTGACCCATCCGGCACGGGGTGAGAGCGCCGTCAGCCGGTCCAGAAAGCCACCCTCCGGCGCGCGGCGGGCATAGATCACTGGGATCGCACCCTCTTCGGCCAGCACGGTGGAAATCGCAGCCCCGATGCCAGAGGCACCGCCGGTCACCACGACCACCTTATCCTTCAGTCCCAAATCCATCTGCGGCCTCCACCCTTGCCGCAGACATTGGCGAGGGCTAGAGGGAAAGCCAACTGTTTTTAATCTTTAATGCACAGGAACAGGCGTGGCCCGCACCGATACGATCTTTCGGCAATGCTGGAACGCGCTTTTGGACCGTCTGGCCGCGATGCCCCCCGGCGCGTCCCTGCCGTCCGAGGTGCAGTTGGCCACAGCGCATGGCGTGTCGCGCAGTGTCATCCGCGCGGCGATGGCACGGTTGGTGGCGGATGGCGTTGTCACTGGCCCCGCCCGAGCACGCATCCTCGCCCGCGCGCCCGACCCCCGCGACCGCCTGCCCCTGCGCGCCGAATATGTCGGGCATGAGGTGCTTGAGGCGCGGTTTCTGGATTGGGTTCTCCGCTTTGACGTCCCTGCTGGAACCGCGCTGAACGTGGCGCAACTGGCGCGGCAATTTCAGGTGTCCCCCCATGCGCTGCAGGCCTTTCTGGCCAGCCTTGGCCAATCCGGACTGGTCGAGCGGCGGGCACAAGGCGGCTGGCGGCTCTTGGGCTTTACCCCCGCCTATGCTGTTGAGCTTTCCGATTTCCGCGCCGTGCTGGAGCTTGACGCCATTCGCCGTCTGGTCACCCTGCCCGACTCTGATCCGGTCTGGGCCCGGTTACACGCCTTGCGGGCCGAACATCAGGCACTGCTGGCGCGGATTGAAACGGATTTTCACGACTTCTCAGGGCTGGATGAACGCTTTCACGCGGCGGTGAATTCGGTCGTGGCCAATCGCTTTGTCGCGCAGTTCCAAAAGGTGATCTCGTTGATTTTCCACTACCATTACCAATGGGACAAAACGCTGGAACGTCACCGGAATGAGGCCGCGATTGCCGAGCATTTCCGCATCCTTGACGCGCTTTTCGCCCGCGATGGCGAAACGGCGCAGCAGGCGGCGCGGGCGCATCTGACCACCGCCAAGCAAACCTTGCTGTCGGCCATGCGCGATCATGGCCAGTCGGATGCCGAATGACCGTCAGCGCATCACAAACGGGTCCGGGATCGGATCGTCGGATGTGCGCAGCCACACTGTCTTGACCGTGGTGTAATCCAGCGCCGCCGCCATCCCGCCTTCGCGCCCATGGCCAGACAGACCCTGCCCGCCAAAGGGCGCGATGGGGGAGACCGCGCGATAGGTGTTGACCCAGACGATCCCCGCCCGCAGCCCCCGGATCATCCGATGCGCCCGCGTCAGATTGCTGGTGAAGACGCCAGAGGCAAGGCCAAAGGCCGTGGAATTGGCCAATTCGAGCGCTTGGTCTTCGATGTCAAAGGCCTGCACGCAAAGGACAGGGCCGAAGAACTCTTGGCTCAACCCCGGCGCATCGGGGGCATCCGTGCAATCAAGGATGGTGGGTGGGAAGAAGAAGCCGTCGCCCTCCAACGCCTTGCCGCCTGTGACCAACCGCGCGCCCTTGGCGATGGATTGCGCCACCAAAGCCTCAATCCGGTCCCGCTGGCGGCGGGTGCAGAGGGGGCCGACTTCGGTTGCCATTTGATCCGGCGCGCCGATCTTCACCGCCTCTGCCTTGGCTTTCAGGCGGTCCAGCATCGCCTCCTTGACGCCGCGCTGCACGAGATGGCGCGAACCTGCGACACAGCTTTGCCCCGTCGCCGCGAAAATCCCCGCCACTTGCGCATTCGCAGCCGAGTCCAGATCGGCATCGTCGAACACAATGAAGGGGGATTTCCCCCCCAACTCCAACGACGTCCGCGCCAAATTCTCAGCCGATCCGCGCACGATATGCCGCGCCGTCTCTGGCCCGCCAGTAAAGGCGATATGGGCAACCAAGGGATGTGTGGCCAGCGCTTGGCCCGCATCCGGCCCCCCCGTCAGGATATTGACCACCCCGGCGGGAAAGCCCGCCTCATGCACCAGACGCGCAAATTCCAAAAGCGGCGCAGGGCCATCTTCCGACGCTTTCAGAACCACGCAGCACCCCGCCGCCAAGGCGGGCCCCAGTTTCACCGCCGACAGGAACAACTGGCTGTTCCATGGCACAATCGCCGCCACCACGCCCACAGGTTCACGGCGCAGCCACACCTCCATATCCGGCTTGTCGATGGGCAAATGCGCGCCTTCGATCTTGTCGGCAAGACCCGCATAATAGCGGTAGTAGTCCGCCACATAGGCAATCTGCGCTGATGTCTCGCGGATGATCTTGCCGGTGTCGCGGGTTTCCAGCGCCGCCAGCCGCGGGGCCGCCGCCTGCACCAGATCGGCCAGACGATAGAGCAGCTTGCCACGGGCCGAGGCCGTCATTCCCGCCCAAGCCCGCCCGCGAAACGCCCTGTCCGCCGCCCGTACCGCACGATCCACATCCAGGGCATCGGCCTTGGGCATCATCGCCCAAGGCTGGCCCGTCGCCGGATCAAGGCTTTCAAAACTGCCAGAGCCATCCGCAAACGCGCCGTCGATATAGTGCTGGAAACGGTCCATCTGATCCTCAGGCAAAAGCGGGCATGACGTCGTCGATGAACCGACGCAGAGAGCCGCGCTTGCGCGCAAAACTCATCCCGCTGTCGATCCAAAGCGAGAATTCGTCATATCCCAACGCCTCATAGCCCTTGATCCGGGCGATCACCTCATCCGGCTGACCGACGATCTGGTTTTTCCGCATACCTTCGGGCGAATAGAAGGGGTGGTTCACGAAATCCTCTTCCGGCAGCTCGATCAGACCTTGCGAGATTGGCCGTTCATTCTTGAACCACGC
>JAIYDR010000232.1 GCA_027487395.1 Rhodobacter sp.
AACTGCGCGTCAGCCTCAGACTCTGCCACATAGGTATGGCGCAGCACCATGATCTTGGGGCGCGGTTTGTCGGGGTGGTTGGCACAGGCGGCGTTGAACTTGGCCATCAACCCCTCAACCTCGTCATCGCCCAGATGCAACGGCGTGCATTGCACGTTGCAGCCATTGGCCACGGCGAAATCATGGCTGCTGGGATCACGCGCCGCGACCCAGATCGGCGGCCCCGGTTGCTGCATCGGCTTCGGCGAAGAGGTGGTGGCAGGGAACTGCCAATGCGCGCCCTCATGCGCGTAATCGCCCTGCCACAGCTTTTGCACGGCGGGGATCAACTCGCGCATCTTCTGCCCCGCGGTCCAAGCATCCAGACCGGGTGAGAATCTTTCATATTCAAAGCTATAGGCTCCGCGCGCCACGCCCAGATCCAGCCTGCCATCCATGATGATATCGGCCATCGCGGCCTCACCAGCCAGACGGATCGGATGCCAGAACGGGGCAATGACGGTGCCCGTCCCCAGACGCACGTTCTTGGTCCGCCGCGCCAGATCGACAAGGTTCAGCAAGGGGTTCGGCGCGATGGTGAAGTTCATGCCATGATGCTCACCCGTCCAGATGGCATGCATCCCACCATCATCGGCCATGTGGCACAGCTCAATCATCTCATCATACAGCCGCCGCTGGTCCTCATCGGCGGACACGCGCTCCATATGCACAAACAGCGAGAATTTCATGTCCGTTTCCTTTCGCCGATGGGCTCGACGCGTCCCTGTTCCTGATTGCCGAAATAGAGCCCGTAATTCCCCATACGGCTTTCATCGGCCAAGCGTTCCAGCATGGTCAGCATCGCCGGATCGGTGATGTCGGTCAGACCGCCGCGCGAGACATCGACAAAACTGCCGCGCCGGGGGTGGCCTGCGCCTGCGGGGCATAGAAACGCGATGTTTTGCTGGCTGCGGGCGACATCCTCATAGACCGCATAGACAAACCCCGGCGCTGCCGTCAGCCCCGTGCTGGCGATCAGCGCGGCCAATGCGGCTTGCACGCCCTCACGTCCCACGCGCTGCGATGGCAGGGTCAGACCGCCCTGCCCGTCATCCAGCAAAAGCACCTTTCCGGCGCATTCCAGAATGGCGGAAATCACCACATCGGGCCCGGTTTCCACCTGCTGCGCCGTCTGGGCCGGGGTGAAATAGCTGCCCCGGTAATAGCCAAGGCCTGCGGCGGAACTGGCCTCAAACCCCTCGATCTTTCCGATCAGGATGGTGTGGTCGCCTGCATCCACCACTTGATGCAGCGTGCAGTCAAACCATGCCGACACCCCCGCCAAGACCGGATGCCCCGCAGGACCCTTGCGCCAATAGACCGTGGCAAAGCGATCCTCCACCCGCTTGGCAAAGGTCGAGGAGATGTCCTTTTGCCCCTCCGAGAGGATGTTCACCGCAAAGCCCTTGCCCGCAGTGAAGGCCGCGTAGCTTGAAGACGCCTTGGCAATCGACACCAGCAAGAGTGCAGGGTCGAGCGAGACCGACGAAAACGAATTGGCGGTAAAGCCGATAGGCTTTCCCGTGCCGTCGATGGTGGTGACCACCGTAACGCCGGTCATAAAGGTCCCGAAAGCATCGCGCAGGGCGCGCGGATCAATGGTCGTCACTCGGGTCTCTCCTTCAGCCAATCCAAAAGCGCCGCATTCACCTGATCGGCAGCGGTGAGGGTGAGCATATGTCGATGTCCAGCGATGACCAGTGCCCTCGCTTCGGGAACGGCATCGGCAATGGCATAAGTCATGGCGGGGGTGGAATTTGCATCGCTCTCGGCCGTCAGCACAAGCGTGGGGCAGCGAATGTCGGCCAAACGGTCGGCATAGGTGGCGTCGCCCGCTGCAAAGGCCGCATAGGCGGTGGCATAGCCGCTTGGACTGACGCTTTTCAGCATGTCCGCGCACAGCATGCGGGGGGCCTGCTCGTCAGCGGTAAACCACCGCGCCAAGGGGGCCTCTGGGTCGCCCCTGCCCGCCGCGATATCGGTGGCGCGGGCCAGCACGGCCGCACTGGCCGCAGCATCACGGCGATGGACGGGACAGAGCATCGCCACCCGCGCCACGAGATCGGGACGCATCACCGCCAAGCCACCCGCAATCAAAGCCCCCATCGAATGACCGGCCACGGCTATGGGGCCAAGGGCCAACCCCTCAACCACCCGCGCGGCCCATGCAACGAAGTCCGGCAGCGATGCCCGCGACGGCGAGGGATCGCTGTCACCATGCCCCGGCATATCCACCGCCACCACTTTGTGCGTGGGGGAAAGCGCGTTCATCTGCGGCGCCCAGACCTCGGCCCGCAGGCCAACACCGTGGATCAGCAGAATCGGCGGACCATCCCCTGCCGACAGGATACGGACGCGCGCTCCGTCAGACAGCGGCAGGATTGCTGACATCATGCCCAAGGTCTTTCAAATCCTGATAGCGATCCCCAATCCGATGATGTGGACGCCCCCCGATGGACGCCCCCAAGGCCACCACGATCTCATCCGCTGCAGGGGCATCCGGGATGGCAAACTGGATCGTCAGGTAATGCGACCGGCGGCCCTCATCCTGCTTGTCCATCAAGGGGATCATGATCGGGCAATTGGCCGGGCCACGGGTGTTGGTGAAGGCAAGGTAGGTCTTGGCCCCCACCGCCTGCCGGTAATGGTTGCCGAAGCGCAGCGTGTGGATCAGGGCGCTGGCATGTTCCACCTCGCCGTCCAGCCCCACGATCGACGCCTTGCCATAGCCCTCCACCTGCGCGCCGCCACCCGCCGCCTCAAGGATCATGCCCGTCAACAGCGCCCCCAGTTCCGGCGCGATGGCATGGATTTCGGGCTTCAGATCCTAG
>JAIYDR010000263.1 GCA_027487395.1 Rhodobacter sp.
GAAGATCAGGATGAACCACAGCACCGGCGAGCCGAGCACTGACAAGAGCGGGACGGCCACCAAGGCGATGGTGATGGCAAAGAAGATCACGAATCCCTGCCGGGGCAGTGAGCGGTAGGGCCAAAGATGCAGCCGCGCCGGACGGTCGGCAGTGGCGGCGGTCCATTCATAGGGCATGGGGGAATTCCGGTCGTCTTTCGTCTTGACTTATACGCAAAAGCAAAGGCCCCGGATTGCTCCGAGGCCTTGAGATTTCAGGAGCTTTCTGCCGCTTAATGCGCGTGCGACTTGTCCCAGTCGGATTGCTTCGGCAGTTGCTCGAAGGTGTGTTCCGGCGGGGGCGAGGGCAGGGTCCATTCCAACGTGTCTGCGTATTCGTTCCAGTAATTGTTCTCGGTCACGCGCTTGCCGAAGAACAGGGTGTAGAACACGATGCCGATGAAGAACACGAAGGAGGCGAAGGCAATGAAAGCGCCGATCGACGAGAACCAGTTCCAGTAGGCAAAAGCCTCCGGATAGTCGATGTAGCGGCGCGGCATGCCCTGACGACCCAGGAAGTGCTGTGGGAAGAAGGTCAGGTTCGAGCCAATGAACATCGCCCAGAAGTGCAGTTTGCCTGCCCATTCCGGATACTGGCGGCCCGACATCTTGCCGATCCAGAAATAGATGCCCGCAAAGATCCCGAACACGGCACCAAGCGACATCACATAGTGGAAGTGCGCCACGACGTAATAAGTGTCATGGTAGGCGCGGTCGACGCCAGCCTGCGACAGCACGATCCCGGTCACACCACCGACGGTGAAGAGGAACAGGAAGCCGAAGGCCCAGAGCATCGGGGTCTTCATCTCAAGCGAGCCGCCCCACATCGTGGCGATCCACGAGAAGATCTTGATGCCCGTTGGCACCGCGATCACCATGGTGGCCAGCATGAAGTAGGATTGCTGGCGCAGGCTCATGCCCGCCGTGTACATGTGGTGTGCCCAGACGACAAAGCCAAGCACGCCGATAGCGACCATCGCATAGACCATCGGCAGATAGCCAAAGATCGGTTTCTTCGAGAAGGTCGCGATCACTTGGCTGATGATACCGAAGGCTGGTAGCACGATGATGTAGACTTCCGGGTGGCCGAAGAACCACAGGATGTGCTGGTAAAGCACCGGATCACCGCCGCCCGAAGGCGTAAAGAAGGTGGTGCCAAAGTTGCGGTCGGTCAGCAGCATCGTGATGGCACCCGCCAGCACGGGCAGCGCCAAGAGGATCAGCCATGCGGTCACGAAGATCGACCAGGCAAAGAGCGGCACCTTGTGCATGGTCATGCCGGGGGCGCGCATGTTCAGGAAGGTGGTGATGATGTTGATCGCACCCAAGATCGACGAGGCACCCGACAGGTGAACGGCGAAAATGGCGAGGTCCATCGCATATCCACCTTCGGCCGTGGTCGAAAGCGGCGGATAAAGCACCCAGCCGACGCCCGCACCCGTGCCCAGATCGCCACCGCCACCGGGGGCGAAGAGCGAGGCCACCGCCAGTGAGGTGCCCGCGACATAAAGCCAGTAGGACAGGTTGTTCAGGCGCGGAAATGCCATGTCCGGCGCGCCAATTTGCAGCGGCATAAAGTAGTTACCAAAGCCACCGAACAGCGCAGGGATCACCACGAAGAACATCATCAAGATGCCATGCGCGGTGATGGTGGTGTTCCAGATATGTCCGTTCGGGGTGCAGGTCTGGCTGGCATCGACGACGAAGCGCATGCCTTCCTGACACATGTACTGCACGCCCGGGTACATCAGTTCCATCCGCATATAGACGGTAAAGATCACCGAGATCAGCCCGACGATGCCGCCGGTGAACAGGTAGAGGATCCCGATATCCTTGTGGTTCGTGGACATGAACCAACGGGTGAAAAAACCCCGCTCGTCATGGTCATGGCCATGGATGGCTGCGTCGGCCATTGGCGTCTCCCGCTTTGCGTATTTCAACGACGCCAGCCTTGCTAAGCCGGGTCGCATATTTCGTTATGGCGTTGTGTTTAGTGCCGAGGTCGCGGGCAGGCAATGACCGACTTTGACGCAGATCAAGAAAAGACGGGCAAAGGCCGCAATTGACGGCGACGGATTGTCGCTGGCACCCGAGCGCAGGCGCGTTTTGACGAAATTGCCAGTGCGCAGGAGGGCTTGCCCCGGCACCATCTTCGCGGCGGTGGGCCTGCGCGGTGCCGGTGCGTCACCTTGCGCGGGCGAGATAGGCCCTGTCGTTCTGACCGCCCTTTGCGAGATTCAAGGACATTTTTGATCTTGCGGCAGAATCAACCATAGTCCTTTTTGCCCTTCGGTCGGATTGGCGGTCCCTGCGCACAGATGGCTTGGGCCTTGCGCGTCAAACCGGGCAGGCCGCGCCGCCGTTTGGCTCCAGCCCGCCGTCCGGGAAAAAGCGCGGGAAGGTGGCCAGCAGCGCGGCATCGACATCCGCCAGCGTGACCGGCAAGCCAAGGTCGACAAGGCTGGTCACGCCGTGGTCGCGAATGCCGCAGGGGACGATGCCCGAGAAATGGCCAAGGTCGGGTTCGACATTGATCGAGAGACCATGAAAGCTGACCCATTTGCGCAGCTTGACCCCGATGGCGGCGATCTTGTCCTCGGCCAGGGTGCCGTCGGCTTGGCGCGGCTTGTCGGGGCGCGCCACCCAGACGCCGACGCGGCCTTGGCGGATTTCGCCAGTGACGTTGAACTCGGCCAAGGCCGCGATCACCCAGTTTTCCATCGCCCGCACAAAGCAACGCACATCCGGGGTGCGGCGGTTCAGGTCGAGCATCACATAGGCCACGCGCTGGCCGGGGCCGTGATAGGTGTATTGCCCGCCGCGCCCCGTCTGGAAGACGGGAAAGCGGTCCGGATCGGTCAGGTCGGCGGCTTTGGCCGAGGTGCCTGCAGTGTAAAGCGGTGGGTGCTCCAACAGCCAGACCGCCTCGGGTGCATCACCGGCGGCGATGGCGGCGACGCGGGCCTCCATCGCAGCGAGGGTTTCGGCATAGGGGGCGAGCCCGGCAATATGCGTGATCTCAACCATTAACCTGCCTTTCGTGGCAATAGGCCCAAGGCGCGCAGATCGCCAAGACGGGCGCGGGCAACGGGCAAGGTTTCACCGCTGCTCAGCGTCACTTCGCCCCCGTCGCCGGTGCGGCGCAGTTGCGTGATGGCCGCCTGCGCCACCCAATGCGAGCGGTGGATTTGCACGCCGGGTGTCGGTGCGGCCTCGGCCACGGCATCGGCCAAACGGATCAGCACCAAGGCACGTCCTTTGCTCGTGTGAACGGCGGTATAGTGGTCTTGCGCCGAGAGGGCCAGCAGATCGCCGCGTTTGTCCAAGGGGAGACGGGCCAAGAGGGCAGGTGGTTGGGCGGGTGCCTGTGTCGGGCTTTGCGCCTGAGTTTGCGGCGCTGCGGCACGATGATCCGCCAGCACCGTGCCCACGGCTTCGATCACAAGGCAAATCACATAGACTGCGGCAAAGCCGAAGATCACGCTGCCTGCCCCGCCCAATGGAATGCCCAAGGCAAGATTGAGCGCGGTCAAGACCGGGGTGACGCCGAGGGCCGCGCCAAAGGCGACAAGGGCGATGCGCAAAAGGCGCGGACCTTTGGGCAAGACGCCCTGCGCGACGCGACCGCCCAGAAAACCCGCCGCATAGGTGAGTGGCACCACGGCGGCCCAATAGGCCAGACGCGGGATCAGGGCAAAGGCCTCTAACGTGCCAAAGGGGCCAGAGACGCCCAGGACAACGGCGATCCCTGCCAGCGCCGTCACCGTGACAGGCGACGAGACGTCGTCCCGCAGATCACGCAGCGCCAATTGCCATCCCCCGCCGTTCACGAAGAACTCCCCCATTTTGCGCATCCCGGCTTGCCGAAAAACGGGCGCTGCTGGAAGCCGTTTAGCACATTCACCCCTAGCCGCAAATTGCACGACACCGGGAACCGCGCATGTCACTGACCGCCCTGACCGAAGCCCCAGTTGCCATTCAACTGCACGCCGCATTGGCCATCGTTTCCTTTCTCCTAGGGCCCTTTGCCCTGCTGCGGGTCAGGCGGGACCGGCTGCACAAGGGCGTTGGATACACTTGGGTCCTCGCCATGTATGGCACGGCTGTTTCATCGCTTTTCATTTCGGAGAACCCGATGTTCGGGCCGTTTTCGCCGATTCATATCCTGACCTTCATCACCTTTGGTGGACTGAGCTACGCCTTGCTCGCGGCGTGGCGAGGGCAAAGCCAAGCCCATGGCCGCGCGATGCGTGCGCTTTTTGCGCAGGCGTTGATCATTCCCGGCGTGTTCACCTTTTTGCCGGGGCGGCGGATGAATGCACTGTTTGGCAGCGGTCAGGATATGGCCGTGTTCTGGGTGGCGCTGGCCTTTGGTGGCGTGGCGATGGCGGTGATCTGGTTTCACCCCGCCTTGACCCGCGCAGTCGGATTGGGAGGGCCATTTCAGGGACGATTGGGGCGCAAAATTCCTCTTTTCTTTGTCCGATCTAACCGCTAGAGGAAGCGCCATCGCCGAACATGCGGATGTGGCGGAATTGGTAGACGCGCAGCGTTGAGGTCGCTGTGGGGTAACTCCCGTGAAGGTTCGAGTCCTTTCATCCGCACCACGGTCTCGATAGCCAAAAGGCCTCTGCACCGCAGGGGCCTTTTTGCTTTGGCCAGCCGGTCGCGGTTGTCGGGACGTTTCTGTTTTTGGTCTCAGGCCCGTATCGCTTTGTGTTGAAAATTTTGACAGTCCTGAATATGATCCAGGAATTCGTTTCGAAAATCGGAACAATTGCCAAAGTTCTGCCACATTCTACCGTCTTTAGTAGGGGCAATTGAGGTCAGCGCTGGTCAAAACGCCATCAAAAAGGCGGGGATCAGTGCATCAGGCGGGCGCAGACCCGCATACGGGCAAAACGATGGCGATCTTCACGTTCAGCGGGTTTTCCGCGGCGTCGATCCAAACCTCTGGCGGAAGCCTCGGTGCGGGGACGAGCTTCATGCTCGACCCCGCTTACGATTCCAATCAGGCGCTGACGTTCACCGTCGATGATGACGATTTGGCCTTCGGCGGATCCAGCGCCACACAATTTGATACCAACCAGACGGTCACGGTGACGACCTCGGTCGGGGCGGTTGTCGCCTCGGGTCAGGTGCGGTTGGGGTTGGCGAGCACCTTCACCACGCCGGGCGGGGCGGTGGTCACATTGTATGAGGTGCGGGTCAGCGGCACGTTGGTTGGTTATGTCGCAAATGGCCAAATCCAGCCCGGTGTGGCGATGTCGGTGACCTCGGCCGTAGACACTTCCGCGACCGGGATTACCTATGCGACGATCCAATCCCCCACATATACGGCAGCAGCCAACAGCACGATTACCGGCGGTGCGCAGAATGACAGCATCAACGCCGGGGCGGGCAATGATTCCCTTTTGGGCAATGAGGGCAATGACGTGCTGCTCGGCGGGTCGGGCAATGACACGCTGTTTGGCGGCAATGGCAACGATGTTCTGTCGGGCGGGCAGGGCAATGACACGCTAAGCGGCGACGCAGGCAACGACATCTTCCTTATTGCAGATGATGCGGGTGGCGAGTCTGTCGCGGGTGGTACCGGCTTTGACACGCTGAGTTATTCCGCCTCGGTCGCGCGCGGCATCAACGTCCAATTCACCACGACGGGCAGCGGCAACCATACCTTTACGGGGCTTGGCTCTGCCGGGACCTTCACCGGGATCGAAGCCTTGGTCGGCACGGAGTTTGCCGATACGGTGAACGGTGCGTTCGATTTCAGCGCAGGCCTGTCGATTTCGGGCGGGGCTGGCAACGACACACTGGCCGGCGGCAACGGCAATGACAGCCTCGACGGTGGCAACGATACCGACACCCTGACCGGCAATGCAGGCAATGACCTCCTGCAAGGGGGGGCAGGAAATGATGTCATCACAGGCGGCACGGGCAATGACACGCTCACCGGCGGGACAGGCAATGATTCCCTGTCGGGCGATGGCAATGATGACAGCTTCATCCTGATCGATGGCTTTGGCACCGACACCATCGCGGGTGGTGCGCAGGGCATCGCCGACGTGATCGATGCCTCTGGCATGACCACGGCCGCCACATTGACCTTTTCCGCCACACTTGGCAGTGGCACGCTGACCTTTGGCACCGATACGGCCACCTTTACCACCCTCGAGCGGGTGCTTCTGGGCAGCGGCGCGGATACTGTGACCGGGTCCATCAATGCCGATTACGTCGATGGCGGGGCGGGAAATGACAGCCTGTCGGGCGGCGGCGGGTCCGATACGCTGTTGGGCGGTTCGGGCAACGATACCCTGGTCGGTGGTGCGGGATCGGATTCGCTGTCGGGCGGTGACGGCGACGACCTTTTCGTGATGGGCAATGCCGACAGCAGTGACACGGTCGCAGGTGGCATCGGGCGCGATACCATCGACATGTCGGCGGTCACGGTTTCGATGACCGTCGCCTATTCTGCCGATGGCACAGGCACGTTGGGCGGTGGCGTGGGCTTCTTCACGTTTTCCGGGGTCGAGGTCGTGCTGGCCGGGACGGGCGCGGACAATTTGACGGGCTGGGCGGGCAGCGACACGCTGTTTGGCGGTGGCGGCAATGACACGCTGGTCGGCAATGATGGCGGCGACGTTCTGAATGGCGGCGCCGGTAACGATTCTCTGGACGGCGGTCTGGGTGATGACACGCTGGCGGGGGGGACCGGGGCCGATACGTTCAGCGGCGGCACCGGAATGGACTATCTGGACTATTCCAGCAGTTCCGCCGCTGTCAGCGTCAACCTTGCCGCAAACACGCTGACCGGCGGGGATGCGACTGGTGACGTGATCGCGGGCGGGATGGACGGCATCATTGGATCGGCCTTCAACGACACGCTGATCGGTTTCGACGGCGAGTCGACGTCCGGCACCGATATCTACACCAACGCAATCTCTGGCGGGGCGGGTAACGACTCGATCGACGGTCTTGCCGGATCGGATTCGCTTTACGGCGGCGATGACAACGACACGGTGTTGGGCGGTCTGGGCAACGACACGATGACCGGCGACGCCGGGAACGATTCGCTGTTGGGCGGTGCAGGCAACGACTCGGCAGATGGCGGCACCGGCGATGACACGCTGCTCGGTGAGGATGGCAATGACACGCTGGCGGGCGGGGCTGGGAATGACACCCTGTCGGGCGGCATCGGCAACGACACCGTTGACGGCGGTCTTGGCAATGACACGCTCTCGGGGGAGGGCGGAGCGGATAGCCTGAGCGGTGGCGCGGGCAATGACTTTCTGCAAGGCGGGGATGGCGACGACACGCTCTTTGACGGCGCGGGCAATGACACGGTCTTTGGCGGCGCGGGCAATGACTTCATCGACGATGCGCCGGGGTATGACTCGACCGCCGATGCCAACCTGCTCTTTGGCGAGGGCGGGAACGACACGATTTTCGGCTCTTCTGGCAATGACATCATCGACGGCGGGGCCGACAGCGACTCGATCAACGGGGAAACCGGCAACGACACAGTGTTCGGCGGCCTTGGCAACGACACGTTGCTTGGAGATGCCGGGAATGACGTTCTGACGGGCGATGATGGCAGCGACAGCATCCTTGGCGGCACGGGCAATGACACGATCAGCGGCGGCGCGGGCAATGACACGCTGTCGGGCGGGGCGGGTGCGGATGTCTTTCTGCTGACCAACGGGTCTGGCAATGACGTTTACACCGATTTCAACGCGACCATCGTGAATGGCCGGATGGTGGACCAGTTTGATGTGTCGGGCTTGCTCGATTCCTCGGGCAATCCGGTCAACTGGCTCGATGCAACGATCACTGCCGATGTCAGCGGCAATGCCGTCGTGGTCTTTCCGGGGGGCGAGCGGATCGTCCTGAACGGGGTCACCCCGGCGCAGGTGACGGGACAACAGGCGTTGTGGCAATTGGGCGTGCCCTGTTTCACCGCAGGCACGAGGATCGCCACGCCGCAGGGTGAGGTGCCCATCGAATCCCTGCGCATAGGGGATGAGGTTATGACGCAGGATCATGGCGCAGTGCCGATCCTTTGGGCCGGGGGGCGGCATCTGGACCAAAGGGCGCTGGCCGCGCAGCCCGGTTTGCGGCCAGTGGTGATCCGCAGCAATGCTTTGGGAAGGCATGGTGAAGTGATGCTCTCGCCCCAACACGCCGTCTTGGCCATGACTCGCCAAGGTGAGCGTCTGGTGCGCGCCAAGCATCTGGCCGACCTAGAAGATCCGCGCTTTCGCATCGCTTGGGGCAAGCGGCAGGTCAGCTACCACCACATTCTTTTGCCGCAACACGGGATTGTGACGGCCAACGGGCTTGCAGCGGAAAGCATGTATCCCGGACCGATTGCGCTGCGCGCGCTTGGTCCGCAGGCCTGCTTTGATCTGACCGCAACCCTGCCATGGATTGCCCCCATCCTTGCCGGAGAGGTGGAGGTGGCTGCCCTCTACGGCCCCACCGCGCGACCCGTGGCAAAGCGTAACGGGCTGTTTTTGCTTGACTCTGCCAGGGTTTCACATGTCCGCGCCGCCTGAGGCCGCAAGGGGCGTCACAAATCAAACGCCACTTCCCTTGCGTCATCTTTGATTGCAACATGCCGCATCGCATGGCGTATCTGCCGGTTTTTGACCAATCTTGAGGCAGGACCCATGCAATGCCCAAAGAAGCGACAGATCGGTTGCAATGCTCTCGGGCTTTGGGTTTAGTCGCAACAACAAGCGCGGGAAAACCGCCTCGCATACCGGGGAGACTGCATTGGCTGCCATTGGCGGAAAAGACTTTGTCGTATTTGATCATGTCCAGAAAAGTTACGACGGCGTCAGCCTTGTCGTAAAGGACCTGAATCTGTCCATCGGCAAAGGTGAATTCTTGACCATGCTAGGGCCATCAGGGTCCGGCAAGACCACATGCTTGATGATGCTGGCCGGATTTGAAACCGCCACCAATGGCGAGATTTTGCTGGATGGCCGCCCGATCAACCAAGTCCCGCCGCACAAGCGCGGGATTGGCATGGTGTTCCAGAATTACGCGCTGTTTCCGCATATGACGGTGGGCGAAAACCTGTCCTTCCCGCTGGAAGTGCGCGGCATGGGCAAGTCCGAGCGTGAGACCAAGGTCAAGCGCGCGCTGGACATGGTGCAGATGGGCAGTTTCATCAACCGCCGTCCGGCGCAGCTTTCGGGTGGACAGCAGCAGCGCATCGCGCTGGCCCGCGCCCTGGTGTTTGATCCCAAACTGGTGTTGATGGACGAACCGCTTGGCGCATTGGACAAACAGTTGCGCGAACATATGCAGTTTGAAATCAAGCACCTGCATGAATCGCTTGGTATTACGGTGGTCTATGTGACCCATGACCAAGGTGAGGCGCTGACGATGTCGGACCGCATCGCCGTGTTCAACGATGGCCGCATTCAGCAGTTGGCCTCGCCCTCGGACCTGTATGAACGCCCCGACAACAGCTTTGTGGCGCAGTTCATCGGCGAGAATAACCGTCTGGAAGGTGTGGTCGAAGACATCCGCGAAGGCCGCGCCTTGGTGCGGCTGAATACGGGTGAGTTGATCGACGCAACACCGGTGAACGTGTCTGCCCAGGGGCAGAAAACGCTGGTGTCGATCCGCCCCGAACGGGTGGAGTTCAAGCCCGATCTTCTGCCCCCCGACGCCCATATGATCGAGGCCGAGGTGGTTGAGGTGATTTATATGGGCGATCTGTTCCGCACCGTGTTGAAAGTGGCGGGACATAATGATTTCGTGATCAAGAGCCGTAACACACTTGGTCAGCGCGTGCTGACCCCCGGTGAGCGGATCAGGATTGGCTGGGCCCCTGCCGACGCACGCGCGCTGGACCCGGTCTGACAGAATGGCCCCGCGCTTGCGTGGGATGCCGGACGAAACCGCCCGAAATGAATACTTCGGGGCGGGAAGAACAAGAAGAACACAGCAACATGGGAGCTGACGAATGAAAAGACTGCTGATCCTTTCCACTGCCCTGACCGGCTTGGCCTTTTCGGCCTCGGCGCAGGAACTGACCGTGATGTCTTGGGGTGGCGCTTATGGCGAAGCCCAGACCGAAGCACATGTGAAGCCGTGGGCTGCCGCATCGGGCTTTGCCGCCAAGATGACCGACAGCGACAACCCGGCAACCCCGGTGAAGGCGATGGTTGAAGCGGGCAACGTCACGGTTGACGTTGTCTCGATCGAATATGCCGACGCCATCCGTCTCTGCGACGAAGGCATGTTGGAGCCGATCGACGTTGCAACCCTGCCCGCTGGTGCCGATGGCACCCCGGCGGCGGACGATTTCCTTGCCGGCGCTGTGACCGAATGCGCCGTGTCGACCGACATCTGGTCGAACGTCTTCGCCTATGACACCACCAAGATCACCGGCACCGTCCCGACCACCGCCGCTGACTTCTTCGACCTCGAGAAGTTCCCCGGCAAGCGCGGCCTGAAGAAGGGCCCGAAAGCCGTTCTGGAATTCGCGCTGATCGCGGATGGCGTGCCGGTGGGCGAAGTCTACAACGTGCTGAACACCCCGGAAGGTGTGGACCGCGCCTTTGCCAAGCTCGACACCATCAAGTCGGAAGTCGTTTGGTGGGAAGCCGGCTCGCAAGCGCCGCAACTGCTGGCAGACGGCGAAGTTGCGATGACCACTGCCTATAACGGCCGTATCTTCAACGCCGCGATTGCCGAGAGCAAGCCGTTCGAAATCGTCTGGGACGGCCAGATCTACGAAAACGAAATGTATGCGATCCCGAAGGGCGCGCCGAACAAGGACAAGGCGCTTGAGTTCATCGCCTATGCCACCTCGACCGAAGGTCTGCGCGCACAAGCGACCTACATCTCCTACGGCCCGGCCCGCAAGTCGGCCCTGAAGGAAGAACTGGTCTACAAGGACGGCAAGACCGTCATGGGTCCGCACCTGCCGACCGCGCCGGAAAACATGGGCAATGCGCTGGAAACCTCGGCCGATTTCTGGGTTGACCGCAACGCCGAGCTGAACGAGCGCTTCAACGCTTGGCTTGCTCAGTGATCTGACTGACGGGGGGCGCGGGACATTCCGCGCCCCCATTCTCTTTCCGACGGACCAGACCGATGGCCGATGTGACCGCTGCCGCCCCAAATGCGGCCCTTCTGACCACAGCCGATGGGCGCCCGTTGAAGGCCGCTCTGATCGCGGCGCAGGCGCGGGCCAAGCGCCGTGCCTTCCTGCTTGTGGCACCGCTTCTGGCTTTTGTCGTGCTGACCTTCATCATTCCCATCGGGCAGATGCTCGACCGGTCCTTTCACCATGACGGTTTTTCCGCCAACGCCCCCGCAATGGTGGCATGGTTTGCGGCCAATCCCGAAGGCACCCCCCCCGATGAGGCCGCCTTTGCCGCACTGGCCGCAGATATGAAGCTGATGAAAGACAACAAAACGGCGGGTGAGGCCGGGACGCGGGTGAACTACACCCTATCCGAGACACGGTCCCTGATCACCAAGACCGCGCGCAAGGCCGATGATCTGGCCCCGCCGTTCGCAGAGGCTTTCTTGGCCATTGATGACCGGTGGGACGATCCGGCGGTGTGGCAGGCGATGCGGTCTTCTGCCAGTGCCTATACGGCGGATTTCTATCTGTCCTCGCTTGATCTGGAACGCGCCGATGACGGCAGCATTCGCCGGGTGGACGAAAACAGCCGGATTTACATCTATCTTTTCGTCAAGACCTTCATCGTCTCGGCCATCATCACGGTGATCTGTCTGCTGCTGGCCTTTCCGGTGGCGCATCTCTTGGCGACCTTGCCGATGGCCAAGGCGAACCTGTTGATGATTTTGGTGCTTTTGCCGTTCTGGACCTCGCTTTTGGTGCGGACGACCAGTTGGATCGTGCTGTTGCAGGGCGAAGGGGTGGTGAATGACATCCTGCTCTCCCTGGGGTTCATCACCGACGATGGCCGGTTGAAGATGATCTACAACCAGACCGGCACCATCATCGTGATGACGCATGTGCTGCTGCCCTTCATGATCTTGCCGCTGTATTCGGTGATGCGGGTGATCCCGCCCAGCTATGCCCGTGCCGCGCGGTCGCTGGGGGCGACAAGCTGGACCACCTTCCGCCGCATCTACCTGCCGCAGACGCTGCCGGGGATTGGGGCGGGCTCGCTGCTCGTCTTCATCCTTGCGGTGGGCTATTTCATCACGCCCGCGCTGGTGGGCGGGGCGGATGGGCAGTTGATCTCAAACCTGATCGACTTTCACATGAAGAACTCCAACTGGTCGATGGCAGCGGCGCTGTCGGCGATGCTGTTGGCGGGGGTGCTGGTGCTTTACTGGCTCTATGACCGTCTGATCGGCATCGACAATCTGAAACTCGGCTAAGGACCGCGCTATGGCCCTGCCCATCTATGCAAGCCCGCTGGAGCGTCTCTGGCACTACACCTATATTGTGCTCTGCACCGCAATCTTCGTGTTCCTGATTGCGCCGATCCTTGTTGTCATCCCGCTGTCCTTCAACGCCGAGCCCTATTTCACCTTTACTGAGGCGATGCTGCGCTTTGATCCGGTGGGTTACTCGATCCGCTGGTATGATGCGCTGCTGACGCTGGGGATGCTGGCCCCGGACGGCATCCGCGACAACGCCTGGTGGGCGGATATGTGGGACAACTCCACTTGGGTGCGGGCGGCGAAGAACTCGATCATCATCGGGTTCTGGTCCACGATCCTTGCCACCGTTCTAGGCACTTTGGCGGCGCTTGGTCTGAGTCGTCCTGAGATGCCCTATCGTCGCATGGTGATGGCGATCCTGATCAGCCCGATGATTGTGCCGATCATCATCATTGCGACGGGGTTGTTCTTTTTCTATTCGAATCCCTGTTCCATCCTTGGGTTTCAATGCGGGCGGCTGACCAGTACCTATCTGGGCGTGGTTCTGGCCCACACCACCTTGGGCATCCCCTTCGTCATCATCACCGTGACCGCCACGCTGTCGGGGTTTGACCAAAGCCTGATCCGGGCCTCGGCCTCGCTTGGCGCGAGCCCGCGTGTGACGTTTTTCAAGGTCATCATGCCGCTGATCCTGCCGGGCGTGATTTCGGGGGCGCTCTTCGCTTTTGTCACCTCGTTTGATGAGGTGGTGGCGGTGCTCTTCATTGCCGGTCCCGATCAGCAGACGATCCCGCGCCAGATGTGGAACGGCATTCGAGAGGCGATCTCGCCTGCCATTCTGGCGGTGGCGACGATCCTTGTGGTGATCTCGATCGCGCTCTTGGCCACGGTCGAGTTGCTGCGGCGGCGGAGCGAGCGGTTGCGCGGCGTCACCCCGCATTGAGGGGATTGGGTATTGAGGCGGAAGGGCGGGGCGAAGGTCCCGCCTTTTTTGTTTGCGGGTTGCCAGAGGACCGACGCGGGGCTGTCCTGTGGACAGACCCGCTGGTCCGATTGCGGCTGAGGCAACGAAGCCGCAAGGGGGGATCAGCAGTCCTGACGCTGTGGGCACGGGGTGCGCACGACCGGGTGGGCGCGTTTACGCGCCCGCCAAAGGGAGGGCGGGCGCGGCCCGTGCTGGGGCAGCACGGGCGGGCATGCTGACACGTTGCGACACGCGCGGGTCACTTGCCCCGCGCGACTGATA
>JAIYDR010000144.1 GCA_027487395.1 Rhodobacter sp.
CCGCTTCCCGCCACCGCCCCGCTTACCAGACCCAACCTTCTGGCCGCTTGCTGCGCGGGCAAGACCGTGCTGGTGGTGGAAGACAGCCGCCATGCATCGGACGCGCTACGCCTGATGTTGCGGCAATTAGGCGCACGAATGCGCCGTGCGGGCACTTTGGCCGAGGCGGGGCGACACCTTTCGCTTTACCGCCCCGATGCGCTGGTGGTCGATCTTGGTCTTCCCGATGGACCGGGAGAGCGCCTGATCGCCGCTCTGGCCATAGACCCGCGCCGTCCGGCCCGTATCCTTGCGCTGTCGGCCCTTCCCGAGCGGGGACCCGCCGCGATGGCCTGCGGGGCAGATGCCTTTGTCGAAAAGCCGGTGCCGGGCCTTGCGGCTTTGGCGGGGGCCCTGGTGCCCGATATCGTTCTGCCCCCGGCCTCAGATCTCGCGCAGTCCACACCGCCGCCACCTTCGGACCCATCCTCACTGTGCGACGATCTGGCGGCCATGACGGCGCTGCTGCGCGACGATCCCGATGCCCACACTCGCCGCTACGCATCGGAATTCCTGTCCGGGTTGGCGCGACAAACCGGGGATGGCCCTTTGGCCGCCATGTCCGCGCACCTGTCGGATGGGGCCAATCCGGGCCTGCTGATACGCATGATCGCCGATCGGCGCGCCGCCTTGGCGTTGCTGTAGCCGCTCAGATCCCCGGATCATCCATCACCCGCACCAGATTGGTCAGGTCAGACAGACGCTCGCGCTGGCGGCCCTGTGCGTCAAAGTTGGCGGGCGACAGCCAAGCGGCATAGGCTTCACGCAGTGCGGGCCAATCCTGATCGGTGATGGCAAACCAAGCGCTGTCGCGGTTGCGCCCCTTGATGATCATATGCTGGCGGAAGATGCCTTCGAACGAGAATCCCAACCGCTGCGCCGCACGGCGGGAGGGCAGGTTCAGCGCGTTGCATTTCCATTCATAACGCCGGTAACCGTTCGAAAAGGCCCATTCCATCATCAGATACATCGCCTCTGTCGCCGCGCGACTGCGCTGCAGGGCGGGGGAAAAGCAGATGTGACCCACCTCGATCGTACCGTGATCGGGCGTGATCCTGAGGTAAGAGGCCACACCGACAGGTTGAGGGTTGCCCGCCTCGGAAATCGCCCAGAACACCGGATCGCGGTTGGCCGTCATTTCCTTGGCCCAACGGTGATAGGCCGAGGCCGAGGTGAAGGGGCCATAAGGCATGTAATCCCACAGCGCGTCATGGTCGGCAAATTGCGCGAACAATTGCGCTGCGTGCTGATCGGCATCCAGACGCTCCATCCGGGCATAGCGGCCCTGCATCGGCGCGGTGCCCGGCCATGGCGCGGGGGTCCAGCCGGTCACCTCTGGTCCGATATCCCGCCCTATCCGCATGATCCGCCCCTTCTATCCAATGCGCCCGTTATGCTGTGGCGGCGCGGGGCTGTCCATTCAGAAGCGGCCAAAGGCCCGCAGCTCAAAAGCCAAGGCAACGCGGGGCGGGCCTCAATACATCGACGTGCGGTAATCCTGTTCCAACTGGTCATCCAACTGCTGCTGGTCTGACGGATCGGTCGGCGCACCGGTGGTCTGGTCCAGGATCATCTTGACCAAGGACGGCATCTCGCGCCGGTCCTGGCGCTGGTTAGGGTCCCAAAGCCCTGAGCGTCGGAACGCCTTGGCGCAATGCAAGAACACCTCTTGCACCGCCACCATAATGGCAACGGACGGCACGCGGTCATGGACAGCAAGACCGCCTAAGAGTGCCGGATCACGCGTCAGGCGGGCGGTGCCATTGATCCGCAGCGTGTCGTCAAAACCCGGCACCAGAAACAGCAACCCCACCGTCGGATTGGCAAGGATATTGGTCAATGTATCCAGACGGTTGTTTCCGGGACGGTCGGGGATGAGCAAAGTCCGCTCGTCCAGCACGGTGACAAAGCCGCGCGGATCGCCACGGGGGCTGACATCCGCGCCCTGCGGTCCTTGTGTGCCGATGCACAAAAACGGCGCGCGCGCGATAAAGGCACGGGCATGGCTGTCCAGATGATCAAGGCTTTTCTTCAGCGCAAGCTCATGCGTAGCCGGGAACATCGCGCGCAACGCGGCAACGTCGGTGATCCAATAGGGGTTGTCGTCAGAAGGGGCGCTCATGGCCTTGCATCCTTTGGGCCTGCGGCAGAATGCCCAGACTGTTGGGGTGCAGCCTATGCGCCACAGGTCACGCAGGCAAGGCAGGGGCGGCACCTTGCGGCACCGCCCCCCACGCGCATCACTCCGCCGCTTGGGCGTAGCTTTCCACCGGCGGGCAGATGCAGATCAGGTTGCGGTCACCGTGGACGTTATCGACCCGACCCACGGGCGGCCAATACTTGTCCACCCGGAACGCCCCCGGCGGGAAGCAGCCCTGTTCGCGCGGATACTTGCGCGTCCAATCCGCCACAAGGTCTTCGACCGTATGCGGAGCATGGCGCATCGGGCTGTCCTCGGCGCTGATCTCGCCCTGCTCCACCGCGCGGATTTCTTCGCGGATCGCCATCAGGGCGGTGATGAAGCGGTCAATCTCAGCCTTAGTCTCCGACTCCGTCGGTTCCACCATCAGCGTGCCTGCTACGGGCCA
>JAIYDR010000065.1 GCA_027487395.1 Rhodobacter sp.
GTGACCGCCGATGCCGGGGCGCTGTGCCTGAAGGCGGGGAATGCGGTCATTCTGCGTGGCGGCAGCGAGAGCTATCATTCCTCGGAAGCCATTCATGACTGCATGGTACAGGGCCTGCGTGCGGCGAACCTGCCCGAAGCGGCGATCCAACTGATCCCGACGCGGGACCGTGGGATGGTGTCGGAGATGCTGAAGGCGGTGGAGTATATCGATGTCATCGTGCCGCGCGGCGGCAAGGGGCTGGTGGGTCTGGTGCAGGCTGAGGCGCGGGTGCCGGTCTTTGCCCATCTCGAGGGCATCTGTCACGTCTATGCCGACCGGGACGCCGATTTGGAAAAGGCGCGTCGTGTGGTGCTGAACGCCAAGACTCGGCGCACTGGGGTGTGTGGGTCTGCGGAATGTCTGCTGATCGATTGGCAGTTTTACACCAAGCATGGCGCTGTCCTGATTGAAGACCTGCTGCAAGCGGGGGTTGAAGTGCGCGCCACGGGTGAGTTGTTGAAAATCCCCGGCACGGTCAAAGCAGCAGAAGATGATTTTGGCCGGGAGTTTCTGGACATGATCATCGCGGCCAAGTTGGTCGATGGTGTGGATGAGGCGATTGCCCATATCCGCCGTTATGGCAGCCAGCACACCGAAAGCATCCTGACTGAAAACGACGCCACCGCCGCGCGCTTTTTTGAGCGGTTGGATTCAGCGATCCTGATGCGCAACGCCTCAACCCAGTTTGCCGATGGCGGCGAGTTTGGCATGGGCGGCGAGATCGGCATTGCCACGGGCAAGCTGCATGCGCGTGGCCCGGTTGGAGCCGAGCAGCTGACCAGTTTCAAATATCTTGTCACCGGCAACGGCACGGTCAGAAGTTAAGGCGCATCTCGTCATCCGTGGCTTGGGCCGTGATGGCGCGGCCTTGATCGCGCGCCTCATCCCGCGCGATCAGGAATTGCACCTGTGCGGGGCTTACCTGGTCGCCCGGCAGGGTATCCAACATCATCGACCAAAGCATCGGGTCATGTCGCAGTTTCAGGCTGTGGGCAGTGATGGTCCATCGGCCTGAAACCATTTCAAACCGCACGCGCCCGCCATAGGGCAGGGCTGTTTCAAGGCACAAGAGAATCAGGAAGGCCAGTTTCGCATCGGCGCGGGGCAGTTCAGGCGGGATGTGCCATTCGACCGATAGACGACTGCCCGCGATCATGTCGGAGAGGATCGACAGAATCTCAGGCCGCCCGATCTGCTGTCCGGGGGCCGAGACGCCAAAGGCGATCCGGTAGAACCGGATGCGGGCATTGGCCTGTAACACGCTGTCATTGATCAGCGTGATTTCTGGCCCGCTGCCGGCTGCACCGGACATGACCAGAAGTTCCAGCCCGTTGCCGATTGCGCCAATCGGGCTGATAAGGTCATGGCAGATGCGCGAGGCCAACAGTGCAGAGAGATTGGGTGCGTGTGTCATGCCGATAGTCCGCAACAAAAAGGATAATGAATAATGAATTCGCTGTTGGAACCCGGCATGTTTGTCCGCCACCCCTCTGCGCCCGATTGGGGCCTTGGACAGGTGCAATCCAATGTCGGCGATCGAGTCACCGTCAATTTCGAACATGCCGGCAAAGTGGTGATCGATAGCAAGCGCGTGGTCCTTTTGCCTGTCTACGATGTGAGGTGATATAAAGGTGGATCATTCTTCAAAAAATACAACCAAAAGATGTAATATCGTTCTGACACTCTGCGCTGCAAGCATCTTTGACCCGTTGCACCTTGTTTCT
Source organism: Rhodobacter sp. (assembly GCA_027487395.1). Taxonomy (GTDB): domain Bacteria; phylum Pseudomonadota; class Alphaproteobacteria; order Rhodobacterales; family Rhodobacteraceae; genus Paragemmobacter. The sequence continues at coordinate 1,767 of JAIYDR010000065.1, forward strand.
GCAGCGTCCAGAGAGGTTGTCACCCGTGGTTGCCGCCCTTAATTCAAGCACGCCTCGACATCCGCACAGATCAGACAGGGACGATTCGTATCATGTTGGTTGACGATTCCGGCCTCATCGTGCGCTTGGCGCAGGATGCGCGTGACCTGAAGGCCGCGCAGCGCCTGCGCTATCGGGTCTTCGTGCAGGAATTGCACGCAGACGGGCCTATGGTGGACCATTCGGCGCAGTTGGAATGCGACGAATTCGATGACCTGTTCGACCACCTCTTGTTGATTGACCGCAGCCGTGACCCGGATCAATTGGAGGATGTGGTGGGTGTCTACCGCCTGTTGCCCTCGGATCGGATCGGCGCGGCGGGGCGGTTCTATTCGGAAAGCGAGTTTGATCTCTCCGTGCTGAAAGCCTCGGGTCGGCGGTTGCTGGAACTGGGGCGGTCTTGTGTGCATCTCGATCACCGGCGTGGCGCGGCGATGGTCCTTTTGTGGAACGCATTGGCCGATTATGTGCTGGAACGCGGGATTGAGGTGCTGTTTGGCGCGGCATCTTTCCCCGGCACCGATGTTGGGCCTCTGGAACAGCCGCTGTCTTGGCTGCACCACAGCCACCTTGCGCCTGAAGGGTTGCGCGTGGCGGCCCATGCGGCGGGGCGGCAACGGATGGATCTGCTGCCGCCAGAGCGGATCGATGCGCGCGCGGCGCAGGCGGCGACCCCGGCGTTGATAAAGGCCTATCTGCGGCTGGGTGGTTTCGTGGGCGATGGGGCCTGGATTGACCGCGCCTTCAACACCACGGATGTCTGTCTGGTGATGGACACCGCGCAGATGTCGGCGCGGCACCGCGAGTATTACACGCGAGGACGGACTGAGGGCGCCGCCGACAGCAGTGGTGGCGCGGCGGGATGACCATGGCGCAGGATGACTGGAAGGTCGCGAGCATTAATCGCCCGCCGCTTGGTGTCGCAGGCTGGCTGCGGGTGGCGCGGCGCGGGGCTGCGGTGGCGGTTCTGACCTATGGCTGCCTTACCCTTTTGTTGGCGTTCCGTCTGGTGGAGCGCCCACTGTTCGGCGCGGCCCGGCCCTGGACGCCGCATATCACGCAATTTGTCTGCCGCTGGGCGCTGGTCTTGATGGGCCTGCCGTTGCAGGTACGTGGCCAACCGATGGCGGCGCGCGGCGCGGTGGTGGCCAACCATGCCTCATGGCTGGATATCTTCACATTGAATGCGGTGCAGCGGGTCTATTTCGTCGCCAAGTCCGAGGTCCGTCAGATGGGACCGGTGGCGTGGCTGGCGGCAGCGACGGGTACGGTCTTTATCGCCCGCAAGGGGACCGAGGCCAAAGTCCAGCAACAGATGTTTGAAGACCGCATCCGCGCGGGGCATCGGCTGTTGTTTTTTCCCGAGGGCACCTCGACCGATGCGCTGCGGGTGTTGCCGTTCAAATCGACGCTGTTTGCGGCGTTCTGGACCCATGGGTTGGAACATGTGATGGCGATCCAGCCCGTCACGGTGATTTATCATGCACCCGATGGTCAGGACCCGCGCTTTTATGGCTGGTGGGGGGATGAGGGGTTTGGTGCGTCGCTTCTGACCGTGCTGGGCGCGAAACGGCAAGGACGGATCGAGGTGGTGTTTCACGACCCCGTCGCGGTGGATGCCTTCCGGGACCGCAAGGAATTGGCGGCCTACTGCGAACGGGTGGTGCGGGAGGCGCATCCGCTGGCGTAATGGGGTGCAACACATGCGCACCCTAGGCGTTCACCCCAATGGCGCGAGCAACGCCTTCAGCGACGACGCGGGATCGTCACTCGACCAAATCTCATCGCCGATCGCAAAGAAATCTGTGACGGGACCGAATTTGCCCACCAGATCGGCGGTCAAGGCCCCTTCGGCGACAACTGGAACCTCAATCATCTCAGACCACCATTGGAAGAGGTCGAAATCGGCTTGACTGCCATCCCCCAGCGGTGTTTCCCCCACCGGCCCGAACGAGACGTAATCCGCCCCGCCTTCGCCCGCACTGATACCTTCGTGTCGGGTCTTGCCGCACGCCGCGCCAATGATCGCATCGGGCAGGTCCTTGCGCACCTTGCGGATCGAGCGCGCGCCATCGGTCAGGTGCACGCCATCAAGGCCAAGACGTTCGACCATCAGAATGTGGTTTTCGATCACCACCGCCACATCGCGGGCATGGGCCACTTCGCGGATGGCGTCGCCTGCGCGCAAGATCACGTCCTCGTCGCGCGTCGCGAGCGCCAAGCGCAGGCAGGCGACTTCGGCGCTGTCCAGCACGGCAGCCAACTTGGCCGGAAAGACATCAAGGTCAAAGACCGGAGGCGTGACCAGATAGAGTTGCGGGCGTTCCATGTCGGACATCTGGTTTCCCCTTGGCGCAGGATGTGACGGGTCGGTGACTGTTTGGTGGAATTAGCGCAGAAAACGGGGCTTGACCATCCTTGGCCGTGGCGCTGCGGCGGCGTCGATGTGGGGGTTTCACACCCCCACACCCCCGTGGGGTACTTGGGCCAAGATGAAGGGCGCAGATTGAGGCGGGGAACGACTTGTCGCGCGGGGTGCGCGCGCGTATCTCGCGGTATGGTGCAACAGGGGGACCGTCCGTGGCTGATCCGATAGAGCCTGCCTTCATCCTCGTCCGTCCGCAGATGGGCGAAAACATTGGCGCAGCGGCGCGGGCGATGCTGAACTTTGGTCTGACGCGTATGCGGATCGTGGCCCCGCGCGATGGCTGGCCCAATCCGCGGGCAGTGGCGATGGCCTCGGGTGCGGGGCGCTTGCTGGATGCGGCGGGGTTGTTTCCCACGGTGCAGGCGGCGATTGGCGATTGCGACTTTGTCTTTGCCACCACCGCCCGCCCGCGCGAGTTGGTCAAGCCGGTCGTCACCCCGGAACGCGCGATGCAGATGACGCGGGCGATGGCGAAAGAGGGGAAGAAAGTCGGCATCCTGTTTGGTCCCGAACGCGCGGGGTTGGAGAATGACGATGTCGTCTTGGCCAATGCCATTGTGACCGTGCCGGTAAACCCGGATTTTCCTAGCCTGAACCTTGGCCAATGCGCGCTGCTGATGAGCTACGAATGGCAGCGCCAGACGGTGGAGACCCCGGCAGAGGTGATGGAACTCGCCCGTACTGACTTTGCCGAGCATGTCGAGGTGGAGCATTTGGGCGACCATTTCGAAGAGCGCCTGACGGATGCGGGGTTCTTCTTTCCGCCCGACAAGGCCCCGATGATGAAGCAGAATCTCCGCAATATGTGGGCGCGGCTGGGTCTGACGCGGGCCGAGGTGCAGACTTTCCACGGCATGCTGCGCCAGATCGCCTTTAAGCTGCGCCAGCAGGGCGAGTGATTTCCGGTCTGACGGTGGCGCGGGCTGGGGCGTCGCCGTGGGGGGTTTTCCCCCCCACACCCCCGGAGGATGGTTGAACAGAGAAGACAGGCGCAGACAGGGGCAAGAGGCCATCTGCCGCAGCCCCTTGAAGGGGGGCGGGGGCGGGCATACCCTCCGCCCCGCGACACAGAGGCAATTCCGGCGTCGCGACGGACAGGAGACCGACATGGCAGGCAAGCGCAGCATCTTTGAGGACGTGGCAGAGGGGACGACCTCCGCTCCGCCGCCGCAGGGGGGCATGATTGCCGACCGCAAACAGGGCGCGCGCGGGGCCATACGCGTTTGGCTGTCTGTGTTGTTCCTGTTGGTGGCCACGATGATCGCTGTCGGCGGCATGACGCGGCTGACGGATTCGGGCTTGGCGATTACGGAATGGAAGCCGATCACAGGGGCCATCCCGCCGTTGGATCAGGCGACATGGGAGTCCGAGTTTGCCAAGTATCAGGCCATCCCGGAGTACCAGCTTCAGAACAAGGGGATGTCGCTGGATGAATTCAAACACATCTACTGGTGGGAATGGGGCCACCGGCAGTTGGGTCGGGTGATCGGCCTTGTCTGGGCGATTGGCTTTGTCTGGTTCCTTGTCCGGCGCAGCATTCCTTCGGGCTGGAACAAGCCGTTGTTTGGGATCGGTGCCCTGATTGGCCTGCAAGGAGCGATTGGCTGGTGGATGGTCTCATCAGGTCTGACGGGCACTATGCTGGATGTTAAGTCCTATCGGCTGGCCACGCATCTGGGACTGGCCTTTGTGATCCTCGGTTTGATCGCTTGGTTCGCGCTGTCCTTGTCGCGCAGCGAGGCCGCCTTGATGCAGGCGCGGCGCGGGCGGGAGGCGAAGTTGTTTTCGATGTCCACCGGGCTGATGCACTTTGCCTTTCTGCAAATCCTGCTGGGGGCCTTGGTGGCGGGCATTGATGCAGGGCGTGCTTTCCCGACTTGGCCGGATATGAACGGCCAGTTCTTTCCAGCCGATGCGTTTTATGTGCCGGATGGACAAGGCGGGACGCTGCCCGTGTGGCATGCCTTCTTTGAAAATCCGGGGCTCGTGCAGTTTATGCATCGGATGTCCGGCTATCTTCTGTTTGCCTTTGCCATTGTGGTCTGGCTCAGCGGGCGAAAGTCGGCGCATGCTGCGACACGGGCGGCATTTCATGCAGTGCTGGCTGTCATGGTGCTGCAGGTTTGTCTTGGGATCTGGGCGGTGCTGAGTGCCGCGCAGGTGCATGTGGCGATCACGCATCAGGTGACGGCCGTGCTCTTGTGGGTGCTGATCATCCGTGCACGGCATCGGGCACAATACCCGGTGGCGGGTTCGATCCGGAAAGGGACGGCATAACATGACGGCATATGATGATCTGATGGCGTTCCAACGCGAGACCGAGGCGTTGGCGCAGGTGGCTGGTCGCCTTGGCTGGGATCAGGAAACCGTGATGCCGCGCGGCAGTGCCGAGCAGCGGGCCGAGGAAATGGGCGCGATGGAGGGCGTGCTGCACGCCCGGCGCACCGACCCGCGGTTGGCCGATTGGTTGGCGGAAGCGGTGGCCGTGGATGCGGTGGCTGTGGCGCAGCTTCGGCTGATCCGGCGCAGCTATACCCGCGCCTCAAAGGTGCCGGGGCGGTTGGCGCAGGAGATTGCCCGCGTCACCAGTATGGCCCAAGGCGTCTGGGCCGAGGCGCGCGCCAAGGATGATGTGGCGGCCTTTCTGCCCGTGTTGTCCGATGTTGTGCGTCTGAAGCGCGAGGAAGGCGCAGCCTTGGCCGAGGGGGGCGATCCCTATGACGCCTTGATGGATGATTACGAACCGGGTGCCACGGCCGAGACTGTGGGCGCTTTGTTCGGGCGGATGCGGCCGCGTCTGGTGGCCCTGCGCGAACGTGTCCTTGGGGCGGGCCGAGCGGTTACGGCTGTGGAGGGGTCTTTTGGGGCCGAGGCGCAGATGCGGATGGCGCGCGATCTGGCGACGGCCTTTGGCTATGACTGGGACCGGGGAAGGTTGGATCTCGCGGTACATCCCTTCAGCTCGGGTGCCGGGATCGACGTGCGGATCACCACGCGGGTGGCGGAAACCGATCCGTTCAACTGCTTTTACTCAACGATCCATGAGGTGGGCCACGCCTGCTATGAACTGGGCATTGATCCGGATTATCGCCTGACGCCGCTGGGGGGCGGCGTATCGATGGGCGTCCATGAAAGTCAGAGCCGGATTTACGAAAACCAGCTTGGCCGCAGCCGCGCCTTTACCGGTTGGATGTTTGGCCAGATGCGGGAGCGTTTTGGTGACTTTGGCATCGCGAATGCGGATGGCTTCTACGCTGCCGTCAACCGCGTGCAGCCCGGATTCATCCGGACCGAGGCGGATGAAGTGCATTACAACCTGCACATCATGATGCGCTTTGATCTGGAGCGGGCCTTGATGCGGGGCGATCTGGCTGTGGGCGATCTAGAGGCCGCATGGAACGACCGTTTTGCCGCCGATTTCGGGCAAAGCGTGCCGCGCGCGTCGCTGGGTCTGTTGCAGGATGTGCATTGGTCGGTGGGGCTGTTTGGCTATTTCCCGACCTACACGCTGGGCAATGTCTATGCCGGATGTCTGCACAAGGCGCTGCGGCTGGATCTGCCCAACCTCGATGCCTCTTTGGCGCAAGGCGATACCGCGCCAGCGACAGAATGGCTGCGCGAAGGGGTGCAGCGGCATGGCGGCTTGCGCGAACCCCGCGCCACGATTGCGCTGGCCTGCGGCTTTGAGCCGGATGAGGGGCCGCTTTTGGATTACCTCGACGCCAAGTTCAGCGCGATCTACGGGGTGTGACAAGCGCAGCCACAGCAGAGCAGCGGGCGGTCTGGCCGCTCGCCCTTGGGCAGATGCTTGGCTATGCCTGCTTTTTCTATCTGTTCGCGGCGCTGATCCTGTATTGGCGGGCCGATCTGCATTGGAGTGACGGGCTTCTGGCAGGCGGGCTGACACTGGCCATTGTCGTCGCGGCGGGGACTGCGCCCTTTGCCGGGCGAGCGGTGGATCGGGGCCATGCGGCGGCATTGCTGGCCGGAGGCGCGGGGATTGGCGCGGTTTCATTGGCGGTACTGGCTGTCGCCACAACGCCAGTGGTCTATCTTCTGGCTTGGGCAGGGCTGGGTCTGGCGCAGGCAGCAAGCCTTTATGAGCCGTGCTTTGCCCTGCTGATCCGCCGTTTTGGGGCCGATGCCCGCGCTGCGATCACGCGGGTGACCTTGATCGGGGGCTTTGCTTCAACCTTTGCCTTCCCGGCCGGGGCTGCCTTGGCCGAGGCATTTGGCTGGCGCGGGGCAGTCTGGGTATCAGCGGCCGTGGCGGCGGGGCTGATCTTGCCCCTGAACCTGATCGGCGCACGCGTCTTGGCGCGAGGGATGCCGCCCGCAGAGCAGGGGCGGGACCGACCCAAGGTCGCCCTTTGGGCGATGTTCCGGCATTGGCCGTTCCTTCGCCTGACGCTGATGTTTTCGCTGCTTGCCTTGGGGCATTGGATGCTGATTGCCTTTCTGCGCCCAGTGCTTGCCGGGATCGGCGTGCCGGATGGTCTGGCGGTGATGGCAGCGGCAACGATTGGTCCGGCGCAGGTGGCGGGACGATTGGCCCTTATGGCAGCAGGTGTGCGACTGGGCGGTCGCTCCGCGCTATTGCTGACTCTGGCGGGGTTCGTCGTGGCACCCGTCGTGTTGGTGCTGGCTGGGGTGGCGATGCCCTTGGTCTTTGCCTTTGCGCTGTTGCAAGGGGCGGCCAATGGCGTGTTGACGATCCTGCGCCCGCTTTTGCTGGCCGAGGATATGGGGTCCGAAGGTTTCGGCGCGATGTCCGGATTGATGGCGATTGCCACTCTGGCCGCAAGTGCGGTTGCCCCGGTTCTGGGGGCGGCACTGATGGAGATGGGCGGATGGGGGGCCTTGGTGGCCTGTACGGGGCTATGCGCCGGGCTTGCAATGGCCTTGGCCCTGTTGCCGCGCGGCTGAGCTGGCTTGATCGACGAGGGCAGGTTTAGCCTAAAGAAAAATCAGTTGAAGCCGAACCACACCGGAATGTCGGTCAACGCATAAGCGATGACACAAAGCGCCGAGAAGAGCGCGATGGTGATTTCCTGACGTGCCGTGAACTGCATCACAATCCTCCAAGACTTCGGAAACTGAGCCAGAGCGGCACAGGTTCTGATGTCCCAGAGGTTTACAGCCGACAATGAAGAAAGCCTTACAGCAAAGGGAGATTATGTTTCTGACCTTTGGATGTGTTGCCTTGGTTTGGATGGGTCAAATTACCCCCAACTCGGGGTGCGCTTTTCGATGAAGGCGGCGATCCCCTCGGCGGTGTCGGCGCGCATCAGGTTCGTGACCATGGTTTGCCCGGTTGTTGCATAGGCGGCGGGCAGGTCCAGCCCGGTTTGGGCGTGGAATGCTGCTTTGCCGAGCCGAATCGCGGCGGGCAGTTTTGTGGCGATGTTGCGGGCCAAGGTCAGCGTGGTTTGCTCCAAATCCTCAGCCGAGGCGATGCGATTGACCAGACCCACGGCCTGTGCACGGGGTGCGTCAAGGAATTCGCCGGTTGTCAGCATCTCAAAGGCGACGGCAGGGGCGACCTTGCGGCTGAGCGCCACCATCGGGGTGGAGCAGAACAGGCCAATGTTCACGCCATTGACGCCAAAGCGTGCATCCTGCGCCGCAACGATCAGGTCGCAACTGGCCGCAAGTTGGCAGCCCGCCGCCGTTGCGATGCCCTGAACTTCGGCAATGACGGGTTGGGGTAGGGCGGGGATTTTCTGCATCATAGTGGCGCAATTGGCGAACAGCGCGGCAAAGGCCGCCTCTCCGCCATCCGCCGCGCCTCGGGCCGCTTGCATCTCGCGCAGATCATGCCCGGCACAAAAGGCACGACCCGCCCCGCGCAGGACGACAACGCGGATGCGCTCATCGGCGGCGAGGGAGTCAAGGGCGTCTGACAGCGCGGCAATCATGGCGTTTGACAGCGCATTCAGCCGACCGGGCGCGTTCATCGTCAGCACGGCGACCGCGCCGTGATCTTCGCGCAGCACGAGCGGTTCGGACATTGCAACCCTCCTTCAGTTCTGGAATGCCTTTCGCCGAGTGGGAAAGGACGGCAGATGGACCTTTTGATGGATCGTGACGCGCTGGCCGCGTTCCTGCAACGGGACTTTGCCGAAGTGGCGGCAGATTTCACCGTGGACCGCGCCGAGATGGACGGGGTCGATCTGCGTCTGCATGTGGGGGCAGGCCATTTGCGCCCCGGTGGCACGGTGTCGGGTCCGTCGATCTTTGCATTGGCGGATGTGGCGCTTTATCTGGCGATCCTGTCACGGATCGGGCCGGTGGCACTGGCGGTGACCACCAATGCCTCGGTCGATTTCATGCGTAAGCCTTCGGCGGGATCCGACCTGATTGGCAAGGCGCGGCTGCTGAAGCTGGGAAAGACGCTGGCGGTCGGCGATGTGCTGGTGTTCAGCGATGGCGTCACGGACCCGGTCGCGCGGGCGGGGCTGACCTATGCCATCCCGCCGCGCCGTCTCGACGGGACTTAACGCGCCAGCTTGAAGCTGCCTTCGATCTGCGCGCCGCTTTCGATGACAAGGTTGGCATAAGTGACATCCGCCTCGACCTTGGCGGTGGAGCGAAGGGTAAAGCCGCTGGTGGCCACGCGGCCGTCCAAAGCGCCCTTCACTTCAATCGATTCGGCCTGCACGCTGCCCTTGACCCTGCCTTCGCCGCCAATGGTGACGTTGCGCGCGCTGAGGGTGCCGTCGATTTCGCCCATCACTTCAACTGCGCCGGCTGAGGTGATCTCCCCGACGATCTTGAGATCAGAGGCCAGCACCGATTTTCCGGCATTGGATTGGGCTGGAGTCTGGCCGGAACGCGGCGGAGAGGAAAGCGGGTCGGCGGGCTTGGAGAACATGTCATCACCTGTGGAAGGGTCAGAGCCGATAAAGAGTGAAGGGGGGGCAGGGGTCAAGGGGGCAGAGGGCGCAAGCGCCTCTGGCTGCGGCTTTCGCGGCGGGGTCAGGTCGTTTCCGGGCCTGACAGGGGGCAAGGGTGGTGTTTGGATGGGGCAAAGAATCACACCGACAGGATCGCCCCCCATGACCACACCGCAAAATGACGGCTTTTTCCGCCCAGTCTCGGGTTTTGATCTGCCGCGATTCGCAGGGATTCCCACCTTCATGCGGCTGCCACATGTGGGTTTGGACGATCCCAAACTGGCGGAGGTCGAAATCGGGCTGATCGGTGCCCCTTGGGATGGCGGCACCACCAACCGCCCTGGCCCGCGCCACGGCCCGCGCCAGTTGCGCGACCTTTCCACGATGATCCGCGCCCAGAACGGTGCGACTTGGGTGGCGCCGTTTGAGTTGGCGCATTGTGCCGACCTTGGCGATGTAGCGCCGAACCCCGGCGACCTGATGGATAGCCTTGCGCGGATGGAGGCGTTTTACACCCGCGTTGTGGCGGCGGGGATCCTCCCCTTGACCGGGGGCGGGGATCATCTCTGCTCGCTTCCCATCCTGCGCGCCGTGGCAAAGTCGCGCCCCGTGGGGATGATCCAGTTCGACAGCCACACGGACCTGAACGACGTTTACTTCGGCACCAGCCGCTACAACCATGGCACCCCGTTCCGTCGCGCGGTGGAAGAGGGGCTGATTGACCCCAAGCGCTATTGCCTGATCGGCATCCGGGGCACCGCCTATGGCCGTGAGGATTGGGACTTCGCCGCCGCCAATGGCATCCGCATCATCCCGATCGCCGAATTCCACGCGCGCGGGGCCGATGACGTCATGGCCGAGGCGCGCGAGATTGTGGGGACGAGCCCTGTCTATGTCACTTACGACATCGACTTTGTGGACCCGACCTTTGCACCGGGAACCGGCACGCCCGAGGTGGGGGGGCCGAATTCTTGGCAAGCCCTTCAAGTGGCGCGCGGATTGAGGGGCTTGGATGTGGTGGGGGCGGATCTGGTGGAGGTCTCGCCGCCCTTTGATCCGTCGGGCGGCACAGCTTGGCTGGGGATTTCACTGATGTTCGAAATGCTCTGCGTGATGGCCGAGCAGGTCGCCAAGCGGCGCGCGGGCTGATGGGGTAGGATTGGGGGGTTCACACCCCCAAACCCCCGTGGGAAACTTAAAGACAGAAAATGGGGAGAGGGTCGTGATGCAGGCCGAGATGATCGTGACCGGGGCGAAGGTTCTGACGATGGACGCCGCGCAGCCGAGGGCCGAGGCCGTGGCGTTGGCCGGGGGCCGCATTCTGGCGGTCGGGACGGCGGCGGAAATTGCGGCGCTGGCGGGGCCGCAGACGCAGGTGATCGATGCCGGGGGGCGCACGCTGCTGCCCGGCTTTGTGGAAAGCCATCTGCATCTGGTCTTGGGCGGGAATGAATTGACGCAGTTGCAGATCGGCGGGGTGCACGGCTTTGACGCGCTGAAAGCGGCCTATCTGGACTATGCCGCCAAGAACCCTGACCGCCCCCTGTTGATGGCGCAGGGCGCGTCTTACGAAATCCTCGATCATCCCGTCACGCGGCATGATCTTGACCGCGTCATTGCGGATCGCCCCATCGCGATGATGGCCCCGGACCATCACACCGTCTGGGCCAACACGCTGGCACTGACGATGGCGGGTCTTCTGAACGGAGCCCCTATGCCGCATGGGCATGAGGTGATGATGGCGGCCGATGGGACTGCGTCGGGAGAACTGCGCGAATTCGAAGCCTTTGGCCCGGTTCTGGCGCTGGGCGGCGACGCGCATCTGCAACTGGGCATCGCCAC
>JAIYDR010000147.1 GCA_027487395.1 Rhodobacter sp.
AGCCCTGCGCGCGGGCGATGGTCAGCATCCGTTCAGCCGCAGCGCGGCGCTGATCCTCAGATCCGGCCCCCCCCAATGCGGCCTGAACCGCGTCGATCCAACTGCGTGGCGACAGCGACTTGGGGTTGCCCGCAAGACCTTCACCCTGCGGATTGAGCTGGGCGAGCAGCGCGGGCAGGCGCGCGGCCACCTCGGCCTCGTTCATGCCGCTGGTCAGGTCCGACGCGTAATAGGCGCGCAGGATCAACATATCAAAGCCGGTCAGCACCGTGTTGAAGTTGTCGTCGTTGAACACGCTGTCTTGCAGGCGGAACAGATCGTTCAACGGGCCCATCGCTTGCGCCAGTTCTTCATGCAGGCAGTCGCGCACCTCTTGCGGGTTGGTGTCGGCGGGCACAAAGATCGCGGCGCGGTGGCGCGTGGTCAGGTTCGCCCAATCCACTGCAGGTGTGCCGCGCAGGGCAAGGTATTGCTGCAATGACGCGACATTTGGCACGACAAAGCAAGTGGCCGACGGCACCACACGGCGCAAGGCGGCGCGCGGCACGAATTGGATGATGATCGACGCATCCCCCGAAGTCACCGCGCTGATGTCGATCCCGGCTTCGGCCCGGAAGCGCGCGATCACCCGCGCCAGATCATGGCTGGCAGTGACCGGAATCTCTCCGGTCATCCGCACCGAAATCGGTCCTTCAAAGCGGGTCAGCACGGGCAGAGCACGACCGCTTTCCATCCTAAACACAAGGTCCAGAAAATCTGCCGCAATCTCGGTGTTCGCACGCGACACAGCCTGTCTTGGCATCGGTGCAAAACTCTGCATCGCAGGAAGGGCAGGGCCGGTCAGGCTGTCCTCAGGCGGGCGGGACATAGAGACAACGGCCTGTGGCGCCGGGACGCAGGCAGAAAGCAGAAGGAAGGCGGCGAAAGACATGAAACGCATAAAACACAACCTTGGCAGAGGTCAGGGGCACGGCGCATCAGTCCCCGCCGCAGGGCCGCCCATTGAACGCGCGGTGCCCCCGCACCGCGTGCCAATGTTGTGGCGTAAAAGACTGGCCGTTGCGCCATCACGATCGCTCTCCTTGGCAAGCCCCATGCCAAAGCCAACCGGCGGGCGCAAACCGCAAGAGGCAGAGGTGAAAGGCAAGACTTGGACGACATGAACACCGTGCGCAATGGCCGAACTTCTGCCACCAACTCAACTGAGGATGAGTGTCCGTAACAGGGCGGCCTCGTGTCAATTGCGGGGAATCTACAGGGCAGGGCGCTTACCACCCGTGGCAGCGGAGGTGCCGGCAGTCACCAGATTTGGCCCCGGATTATCACGAATTATTTCAAGTTATAACAGAAATCTGGCATTTCGTGAGCGCATTGTGGCGAAACCATGGCCAACCCCATCTCAATTAAGGCGATTCGGCGGCAGAACAGAATCGAACATGCCACAATTGGGCAGGTGCGAACGGCCTCAGCGCCCCGACCGCGCCATGAAGGCCAGCCGTTCAAACAGGTGCACATCCTGCTCATTCTTCAAGAGCGCCCCATGCAGGCGCGGCAACAGGGACTTGCCGTCGCGGCGCAGATCATCCGCTGTCAGATCCTCGGCCAAGAGCAGTTTCAGCCAATCCAACACCTCAGAGGTGGAGGGTTTTTTCTTCAGCCCCGGCGCTTCTCGCACCTCATAGAACTGCGTCAGGGCGGCGGTCAGCAGCGCGTCCTTGATGTCGGGGAAATGCACCCGGACGATGGCGCGCAGCGTGTCCACATCAGGAAAGCGGATGTAGTGAAAGAAACAGCGGCGCAGAAACGCGTCAGGCAATTCCTTTTCGTTGTTTGAGGTGATGATGACCACGGGGCGGTGAATGGCGCGGATCGTCTCGCCGGTCTCATAGACGTGGAACTCCATCCGATCGAGTTCCTGCAACAGATCGTTCGGGAATTCGATATCGGCCTTGTCCACCTCGTCGATCAACAAGACCACTTTGGCAGGGGCCTCGAACGCCTGCCAGAGCTTGCCCTTGCGGATGTAATTCTTCACGTCATGCACCCGCGCCTCGCCCAACTGGCTGTCGCGCAGGCGGCTGACCGCATCGTATTCGTACAGCCCCTGTTGCGCTTTGGTCGTTGATTTCACATGCCATTCGATCAATGGCAGCCCCAATCCCTGCGCCACCTGCCGTGCAAGTTCGGTCTTGCCCGTCCCCGGCTCGCCCTTGACCAGCAAGGGCCGCTCCAAGGTGACTGCGGCATTGACGGCCAATGTCAGGTCAGCGGGGGCGACATAACGGTCAGTTGAGGCGAATTTCATGACGGTCCGTCCTTTGGCCGTGACGCTGCGGAATGTAACGCGGGCATGGCGCGGACCGTAGCTGCGGCGTCCTTTCCTCGCAACCGCTAGTGACAAGCGCGCTTCTCTAGGCTAGAGGCTGGCGCGAACAGGAGTGCGCCATGTCAGCAGGTCCCCTGTCGGCGCGGTCCGACACAATGGAGAGTGCAGCGATGAAGCCCGAAGTTTTCCTTCCGGACGATTACCGCCCGGCCGAGGAAGAGCCGTTCATGAATGAGCGGCAGCTTGAGTATTTCCGGCGCAAGCTGGTGAACTGGAAGGCCGAACTTCTGGAGCAGTCGGCCGAAACCATCGATAACCTGCAAGACAGCGCCCGCAACGTCCCTGACATCGCCGACCGTGCCAGCGAGGAAACGGATCGCGCGCTGGAACTGCGGACCCGCGACCGTCAGCGCAAATTGGTGGCCAAGATCGATTCTGCCCTGCGGCGCATCGAAAATGGCGAATTCGGCTATTGTGAAGTCACCGGGGAGCAGATCAGCCTGAAACGGTTGGATGCAAGGCCCATCGCCACCATGACGCTGGAAGCGCAGGAAAAGCATGAACGCCGCGAAAAGGTTCACCGCGACGAGTGATCGCAGGCGGGCAGGACTTGCGCCGATGGTGCGACCTGCCAACAGTGGAAAAGGGGCAAGGCCGGGCCGGATGCGCCCGGCTTTGTCATTTTCAGGGGATTGGGCATGAGCATGCTGGGGCAGCAGATCACGGTCTTGGGTGCGGGTGTGGCCGGTCTGGCGGTGGCGCGGGCCTTGGCGATGCGCGGCGCGCAGGTCACGGTGCTGGAACAGGCCGAAGCGATCACCGACATCGGTGCCGGTTTGCAGATCAGCCCCAATGGCATGGCGGTGCTGCAAGCACTGGCCTTGGGCGATGGGGTCGCCGCGCAATCGGTGCGGGCGGCGGCCGTGGTGTTGCGCGATGGCCGTGATGGCTCGGACGTGCTGCGCATGGACCTTGCCCGCCTGCGCCCCGCACAAGGCTGGCAGTTCATCCACCGCGCCGACCTGATCGACACGCTGGCCAAGGGCGCGCGGGAGGTGGGGGTGGATATCCGCCTGTCGGTCAAGGTGGAGCGGATTGACCTGTCCGGCGATCATCCCCGCGCTGTGATGGCCGATGGGTCCATCCATGACGCGCCCTTGATGATCGGCGCAGATGGCTTGCACAGCCCGATGCGGCAGGCGCTCTTGGGCCGGATCGCCCCGTTCTTTACCCATCAGATCGCATGGCGGACGGTGATTCCCAATGATCCCAGTGATCCTGCGGTGGCAGAGGTGCATATGGGCGCGGGCCGCCATTTGGTCAGCTATCCGCTGCGCGGCGGCACCTTGCGCAACATCGTCGCGGTCGAGGAACGCCGCCGCTGGGTCGAAGAGGGCTGGTCCCTGCGCGATGACCCGATGGACTTGCGCGTGGCGTTCGAGGAGTTCTCGCCTCGCGTGCGTGGCTGGCTGGACAGGGCCGAGGATGTCTGGCTTTGGGGCCTGTTCCGGCATGAGGTCAGCCCCGAATGGCAGCGCGTGCTTCCCAAGGGTGCGGTGGCGCTGATGGGGGATGCCGCCCACCCGACGCTGCCGTTTTTGGCGCAAGGCGCGAATATGGCGCTGGAGGATGCTTGGGTCTTGGTGCGGTCTTTGGCCGAGACGGACACCATGGCCGCTGGCCTTGCCGCATACCAAGCCGCCCGCCGCCCGCGCTGCACCCGGATCGTCGCGGCGGCCAATGCCAATGCGCGCAACTATCACCTCTCGGGCGTCAAGCGCGGTGTGGCCCATGCGGCGCTGCGGCTGTCGGGGATGGTCGCGCCGGGCTTGGCGTTGAAAAAGTTCGACTGGCTGTATGGGTTTGATGTGACGGCCTGAGTCTTACTTGCCTTTGCCGCGCCAACAGGGCAGGCAAGGCGGATGACCCAATCCCCCATCCCTGCGACATCGGCCATCAAGGGCGTGCTCTTGGTCTCAGCGGCCGTGTTTTTGTTCGCGGCGGGGGATACGGCGGGCAAAATCCTGTTTGCGATCTATAGCATCCCGCTGATCCTCGCGCTGCGCTACGCGCTGAATGTGCTGATCCTGTTGGCGGTCTTCGGTCCGCGTCATGGAGTTGCCCTGTTTCGCTACTGCCGCCCATGGCTGGTGCTGGCGCGCGGCGCGATGCTGGCGCTGTCGTCCTTTGTCTTTGCGATGGCCTTGCAGCGGATGCCGGTGGGCGAGACTGTGGCGATCACCTATCTTGCCCCCTTTGTCGTCTTGCTGCTGGCCGGGCCGCTGTTGGGAGAGGTCGTCGGTCGCTGGGGCTGGATCGCGGCGGTGGGCGGGTTTCTGGGGGTGCTCTTGATCGTGCGTCCGGGCAGTGGCCTCAATCCCGCAGGGGTGGGCTTTGCCATGCTGGCCGCTTCCGGGACCGTGGGCTATCACCTGTTGACGCGGTTCTTGGCGCGGACGGAAACCACGCTGGCGCTTTTGATGTCCACCGCGCTGATCGGGTGTGTGAGCTACGCTGTGGTCTTGGCCCTGACCTGGCCGGGAATGGCGTCTTTGCCCATGCCGGGACTTGGGCAGGTGGGGCTGCTGATCGGGCTGACTTTGGCCTCAACCATCGGGCATTTCCTCTTCACGGCGGGCTACCGCGAGGCCCCTGCCGCACTTCTCGCCCCGGTGAACTATTTGCACATCGTCTGGGCGACGCTGCTGGGTTGGGCGGTCTTTGCCCATATGCCGGATGCGCTGACCATCGCCGGGATGGGATGCGTGCTGGCCTCTGGGGCATTGGTCGCGCTGCGCTCGGCACGCAAACCTGCGGATCAGATCGCCAGTTCCGCCCAGATCGGGACGTGATCGGACGGCTTTTCAAGGCCGCGCACGCCCTTGTCGATGCCCACATCCATCAGGCGGTCGGCGGCTTGGGGGGACAGCAAAAGGTGGTCAATGCGGATGCCGTTGTTCCGCTCCCATGCCCCGGCCTGATAATCCCAAAAGGTGTAGTGTCCCGGCCCCGGCACCCGCACGCGGAAGGCATCGGTCAAGCCAAGGTTGACGACCCTCCGATAGGCGGCGCGGGTTTCGGGCAGGAACAGGGCGTCATTCACCCAAGCGTCAGGCTTTGCCGCGTCTTGGGCTTCGGGAATCACATTGTAATCGCCACAAAAGGCCAGCGGTTCTTCGGTGGCAAGCAGCGCCTGTACCCGCGCTTGCATCCGCGCCATCCATGCGAGCTTGTAATCATATTTCGGCCCCGGCACCGGGTTGCCATTGGGCAGGTAGAGGCCACAAATCCTGAGCGCGCCCTTGTCCCCGATCACCGTCGCCTCAATCCAGCGGGCCTGAACATCCTCAACATCCCCCGGCAACCCGCGCGTGACATCCTCCAAAGGCAGCCGCGACAGGATCGCCACACCGTTGAAGCTTTTCATGCCATGGGTTTCGACACGGTAGCCCATGCCTTCGAACAACTCACGCGGAAAGGCCTCATCCACCGACTTGATCTCTTGCAGGCAGACCACATCGGGCTTGGCCTCAGCC
>JAIYDR010000259.1 GCA_027487395.1 Rhodobacter sp.
CGCCCATGGAAAAGCGATCCGCGCTGCCTTTGCTTTTCAGCACCCAATCGGTCTGAATCGCGTCGATCACATCCGCCCCACGGCCGGCAAAAGCGGCCAAGTGAATACCGATGTATTTTGAGACGGACGAATTGCGTCTCCGGATCATCGCCACACGCTGCCCGGGGATCGCGCAAAAGGCCGCCAGATGCAGCGCCGATCCGTCCAGCGCAATGATCTCTTTGGCGGCGCGATAACGGGCAATTTGCACCTCAAGCGGATGGTGCTGGGGGTGGAAGACCTCATATCCATGCGAGGCAAGACGTTCCTCGATGAACATTTCCCCAATCACACCGCCACGTTTCGGGCCGAGCGCAGACCGAGAGATATACAGCCTTTCTGGCCCCTCTGGCGCAATGTCGCGGGCAAAGACGCTGCGGAACGCTTCACGAAAGCGCGCAGTCCCAGCAGAAATGCGGCCCAGACCAAAGCCTTGACCGGGGACATGCAGTTCTTCGACCTGCGTTACCTTTTCCACCACCCGGATCGGCAGATCATGCCCCATCAATTGCAGGAAGGTGCGGTGCAGGTTGATCACCTCGGCGTTGCGCTTGTGCAAAAAGAGGATGCCGTCCAGCGGCCCATCAACCGCCGAGAGTCCCCAGAGGCGCGGTGTGCTCTCGGTCAGAAAGTGGCCAAAGTGGTTGAGCAAAAGCCCCCCCCACAACCAGCGCCCCGAAAGGGTCTCTGCCCCTTCCACCGGCACACGACGCGGGCGGAGGGGTTCCAAGAGCGGCCGCCCCCGCCGCCAATGCACCGCCTGATGCACGAAGCCCCGGCCTGAGTCGAACACGCCACCCACTTGCACCAAACCCCGACCCGAGGTGGGCACCACATAGGCCCCCTGCACGGCCTGCACCGTTTCGGACCAGCCGCCATTGGCGTTGGGGGGGGTGCGAGGATCCATCGGATCGGTGATCACTGGGGCCGAGGGGGTCTCTGCCGCCACACGCCGACGGCGCTGTTTCGGTGTTTCCACCGGAGGGGGTTCAACGGCCTGAATGTCTGCCTTGCGGCGGCGTTTTTCGGGATTGCGGGCCATGTCAGCTTTCCATGTCTTCGGCCACAGCATAGGCCATACGCTCACCATCGCTTAAGTCGGCGGTCTTGGTCTGTTCCCAAAGTTCGGCAAATGCCTCGGTCGCGCGCAGTTCCGCGGCCTTGGCCTTGTGCCAAGCCAAAGCGTCGGCCTGCAATCTGGCAAGCACGGGGTCTTCCAACAGCTTGGCCTTCATCGCCCAGGTGCGCGGCACCTGCCGCAGGATGCTGCGGTCGGTGTTGAGATGCCAGTCGTGCCGCACCCAGTAATTCAACCCGATCGAACGGTCCACATGCAGCGCCCGCCCACGTTGGCGCTTGATCAAAAAGGACTCCCGCGACCGCAGCGCATAGTGATTAAGCTGCACCGCATCATAGCCGATGGACTGAATGGAGGACCGCCAGCCCTTATCCGTCAATTCCTTAGAATGGTCAGCCAGATTGCCATTCAGCCAACGCACCTTGTCTTTCATCTTTGCCGCCACTTGGTTCGGGCGGTGGCACGACAACTTGCTATAGGCGCCGACATTGCGGGTGATCGACTTGAACCCCCACATCGTATGGGGTTTGGGCACATAAGACGGCGCGCAGCCGGTGAAGCGGTCAATCACCGTGGCCTCGCCGATCTCTTCTTGTCCCGCATTGCCAAACAGCCGCCACGTCATGGCAAGGTTGGTGGCCGCGCCCATGCCCGCATAAAGATCAGCCAGAGTGCCGTTGCCCAGCCGCACGTTGATGTATTCGTCAATGTCGATGTGGATCAGCCATTCGGCCTGTTTCACAAGGTCCATCTTCATCGCCTTGTTCAGCGCGGCCTGTTGCGGCGACTTGCCCTTCCATTCGTTGTTGGAAACATGGGTCAGGTGGCCAAGCTCCATCAGCCGGATCAGAATCTCATCGGTTCCGTCCGAACAGTCATTCGTAAAGATCAGGAAGTGATCCACCCCGATGGCCTTATGATAGGCAACCCATTCCAGAATGTAGGGCCCTTCGTTCTTCATGCAGCCGACGATCAGCGTTCCCGTCAGGGGTGGCGTGTCCACCGGGAAAGGTGGCAGATCGGCCGCTTCGTCAAATCCCACCACACCCGTATTGCGCGGCCAATAACGGCCCCCGGCAAAGTTTCGATGCACCTCTTTGGCGGTGGGTGACAGGATCGCTTCACCGGCTTTGCTAAGCGGTTCCGGTCCCTTGCGGCGGGGTGCAGCAACGGCCCGAGCGGTGGCGGCCGCCCCCTGCGCGGTCAGTCGCTGCGCGCGTGCCGCATCGGCAGCTTGCCGCGCGGCGGCGGCGGCTTCGGCCACGCCTTGCAGCAACGGCGCGGGGTCAAAATCCGGATCGGGCGACAGGTCAGGCGCAGTCTTCTTGGCACCCTTGACCCTACGGATCGCCGCCGTCAGAGGGGCGAGTTCTGCCCCGGTCAGGCCCTGACCCGCATCGCCCAAGGACGCCACCAGCGTTTCGCGGAGGACAAAGGGGATCGGGCCAACCTCTGCCTCGACCCCTGCCAAGGCTGCATTCAGCCGCAGCGCCTGGCGTAAGGTGGACAGCGCAGGGCGCGGGTTCAGTGCAACGGTCGGCGCAACCTCCGCCTGCCCCAGATCGGCCAGCGCCAAGGCCACATCCTTGGCCGTCAGCGCCGCAGGACCAAACTCCCGCGCGGTCAAGGTCTCGGCCCCGAACACCTGCGCCCACAGGGCGACCGTTGCCTCCGGGTCTATGCCAACCGTCCCCTTTGCCGCAGCAGGCGCGGCGACAGCCCCCAGAAGGCTTTGCAGATGGAAGGCATCTGCCAAAGCCTCGGACGGCGCGGCAAGGTGCAGGACGGGCAGGATATCGTCGGAAAACTCGGCCAAGACGCCACGCAGCGCCGAAAGCCGCTCTGCCGTGTCACAAAACACCGCCGCTTCGGGCAAGGACAGCAGCAAGACCTTGGGCCGATGCTGCACGATCTGCTTGGCCAAGATCGCCCGCGCCCGAAGACCGAAATCCTGCGCATCCACCGGATCGGTCAACCCGCGCAAGGCAAGGGCGGGATGCGCCTCAGCCGGGACCAGTGAGGCCACGAACAGATCGGACTGCCCCAAAGCGCCCAAGCCGTCCGGATAGAGCACGCCCCGCGCCAAGATGCCCGCGCGCGCGGCGGTGAGTGCCCCCTGCACCGACCGTATGAGCTGCGTTCCCGTCCCCGAATGGATATAAATCCGCATCACTCACCCGACAGACGCCCCCGACCCCCCAAAGACCACCCCGGCCCGGATCGGCGCTGCCCTGCCCTTTGCCACCATAACGGCGCATTCGCGCGCATCTTGCAGCCCTCAGCATCGCCAAGCGCCGTTAGGGATAGGTAAACGATCCACAGGGCAACAGGCAAACGGGAAATTCGCCCGTCTTTCGATTGGCCAGGGCTGAAAGGACCAACCTTCGGCTCAATAGGACATCCAGGCCGCCAGTTCATCGGCCCGGGTCGCAGTCATCGCGGCCATGCAGCCGAAATAGATCATCGACTCACCGCTGCCGCCCTTCATGGCAAAGGCCTCGGCGGCGCAGTTGCCATCGCGGAAGGGGATCCACGCCCGTTGCGCGGTTTTCAGCGCCGCAACGGCACTGTCGTCGGAATAGCCGCCCGCGTCGAACTCTTCGGCCCGGTCCATCGCGCTTTGATATTCATCGTTCAGACGCGCGTCCTGATCCTGCCAATCCTGATCGGCGCAGATGTTGATCTCCATCTGGTTTTGCGGATCGCTGCAATCCACCTCTTGCGCCCGCGCCACGCCCGACAGCACCACCAATGCCAACACTGCCACCACCGGTCTTGAGATCATGACCATGTTTGTCCCCATGTCTTGCCGCCCCCGCGCTGACCTTAGCCCGTCCCCCTTTGCGCGACCACTGGAAAGCTGGGGCCGTTTGCGCTAGGGCAAAACCATGACACGCATCACCATCACCCGCCCCGATGACTGGCACCTGCACTTGCGCGATGGCGCAATGCTGAAGGGTGTCCTGCCCGAATCCGCCCGCCATTTCGGCCGCGCGATCATCATGCCAAACCTTGTGCCCCCGGTGGTGACGGGCGATCAGGCGGCGGCCTACCGCGACCGCATCCTTGCCGCCCTGCCCGAGGGGATGGCGTTTGACCCCTTGATGACGCTGTATCTGACCGAAGGCACCGATGCCGAGGATGTCGCCCGCGCGCATGCGTCCGGGTTGGTGAAGGCGGTCAAGCTTTACCCTGCCGGGGCCACCACCAACAGCCACGGCGGCGTGCGCGATCTGGACCGCGTGACCGGCGTGCTTGAGCGGATGGCCGAAATTGGCCTGCCGCTGTGCGTACATGGTGAAGTGACAACGCATGACGTCGATATCTTCGACCGAGAGGCCGTGTTCATCGACACCGTCCTTGATCCGCTGCGCCGCCGCATCCCCGGTTTGCGCGTGGTGATGGAGCATATCACGACCGAAGAAGGCGTGGCCTATGCCCGCGCAGGCGATGAGACTTTGGGGGCGACGATCACCACCCATCACCTGATCCTTAACCGCAACCACATCCTCGTGGGCGGGATCAAACCGCATTACTACTGCCTGCCCGTCGCCAAGCGCGAAAAGCACCGTCTGGCTTTGCGCGCGGCGGCCACCTCAGGCGAGGGTCGGTTCTTCCTTGGCACCGACTCTGCCCCGCATGTGGACGCGCTGAAAGAACATGCCTGCGGCTGCGCAGGTTGCTTTACGGCAACGAACACGATGCAGCTTCTGGCCCATGTGTTCGAGGAAGAGGGCGCTTTGCCCCATCTGGAGGCCTTCACCAGCCTGAACGGCCCCCGCTTCTACGGCCTCCCGCCGAACGCGGGCACACTGACGCTGTACAAAGGCGAAACCGCCGTCTGGCCTGCGAAAATCCTGACCGAGGCCGGTCCGGTGACAGTCTTCGATCCGGGCTTCCCGGTGCAATGGCATGTCGAGGGGTAAAGCCAAAGGTTGAAATATGTACACAAATCGTGTAGCGTATTTCCTGTGTCGCAGCTCTGGTGCAAGTGGTGCGGTTTGAATGGGATGAGGGCAAACGGCAGGCCAATTTTGCCAAACATGGCGTTGACCTGCTTTTGGGTGCCTTGATCTTTGAAGGCCCGACAGTGGAAGCCGAAGACCTGCGCCACGCCTATGGCGAAAGGCGCTTTACCGCGATCGGCCTGGCCGACGATCTGTTTCTGGTCGTGGTCTATGCCCGGCGCGGCAGCGCCTACCGCCTGATCTCAACCCGAAAAGGAGGCCGCCGTGACCGACGCCGCTATCAAGACGCTCTCTCTCTCGGACATCCGCCGACTGAAGGATGACGGGCAACTCCCCGTCGCTCAAGACGCGCCAGAGGCTGACATCGACGACCCGGCCTTCTGGGCACAGGCCAAAGTGCTCTCGCGCCCCGCCAGAACGTCCGTACACCTGCGGCTTGAGGCTGAAGTCTATGATTTCTTCCTCGCCGAGTCCGGGGGCAAAGGCCATATCCGTAAGATGCAAGACGTCCTCGCCGCCTATATGCGGGCGCAGCGACGGTGAACCGGCCGCAAGGCCGCTTGACGTCCCGGCGTGTTCCGGTCCATGCCGCAGCCACACCGCCCCGATAGGACATCGCCCATGATCCCCTCTGCCTTCCCGCCCAAGGAAGAAATCGCTCGCCTGACCGCCCGCGCTTTGCTGGAGATTAAGGCCGTACATTTCAACGCGGACACCCCTTTCACGCTGGCCTCTGGCCTGCCCTCGCCCACCTATATCGATTGCCGCAAGCTGATCAGCTATCCGCGTATCCGCTCGGCCCTGATGGATTTTCTATCAGTCACCGTGATGCGCGACGCGGGGTTTGAGGCGTTCGACAACATCGCCGGTGGTGAAACCGCAGGCATCCCCTTTGCGGCACTGGTGGCCGAACGTCTTGCCCTGCCGATGACCTATGTGCGCAAGAAACCCAAAGGCTATGGCCGCAACGCCCGCATCGAAGGCGCGATGACCGAAGGCCAGCGGGTGCTGTTGGTCGAAGACCTCACCACGGATGGCGGTTCTAAACTCTCTTTCGTCGATGCGATCCGCGAGACGGGGGCGACCTGCGCCCATACGGCAGTGATCTTTTACTACGGCATCTTCCCCGAAACGACTCAGCGTCTGGCCGATCACGGCGTGGCACTGCATCACCTGTGCACCTGGTGGGACGTGCTGGCCGAGGCGCGGGCTTCGGGGGCCTTTGACGAGAATACCTTGGCCGAAGTCGAGGTCTTCCTGAACGATCCTCGGGCCTGGCAGGCCGCGCGCGCCAAAGTCTGATCCGGACCTGATCCGGACCCGACACCATCCGCCAGCACCTGGGCGCGGGATGCGTGGCGCGCCAGTCACGCCAAGCGGATTTCCGCCATGCAGGCTGTGGATGTTTTGCCACCCTCCGGCGATGGCCTTGTCATTCTACAGTGGACGCACGCCCCCAAACCGCAATATCTTGGGCATAGACATCTGTCCCCCGTTCTGGTCGCGGTTTGGGGCGGTCTTATCCACAGACCTGTCCACCCGCCCGCGGCCAAGGGCCGATCCGCAGCAGTCTGGAACCCTGCGACAGACTGGGGCATAGCTGCAAGACCCTCCGCCCGGTGCAGGGCCGGATCAGGGAGCAAGAGACGGGACACTGACGGGCATGACTGAAATCGCCACCTTCCGCGCGCTGACTCCGGCTTTGCCAGCCTCTGGCACGGAGCTCGCCGAATCGCTGCCCCATAACATCGAGGCCGAACAGCAGCTTTTGGGCGCGATATTGACCAATAACGATGTCTATGACCGCATCGCCGCCTTGGTGAAGTCCGAGCATTTCTTCGACCCCGTGCATCAGCGCATTTTCGAGCGTGCCGCAGCCCGCATTCAAAAGAACGCACTGGCCAGCCCCGTCACATTGAAACCCTTCTTCGAGGATGACGAAGGCCTGCGCGAATTGGGCGGACCGGCCTATCTCGTCCGCCTTGCTGGGGCCGCGATCGGCGCCTTTGCCGCGCGCGATTACGCCCAGATGCTGTATGATCTGGCGGTGCGGCGCGAACTCATCGCTCTGGGGCGGGATATTTCGGCCAAAGCCGCCAAGGTCGAAATCACCTCAGAACCCCGCGAACAGATCACCGAAGCCGAACAACGCCTCTATAAGCTCGGCGAGCAGGGCGTCGCCGAACGCGGCTTCACCTCTTTCCTGAAAGCGGTGACCGAGGCGGTGAATTCCGCCAATGCCGCCTATCAGCGCGGCGGTGGTCTCGCGGGAATCTCCACCGGTCTGGTCGATCTGGACCGCAAGCTGGGGGGGTTACACCCCTCTGACCTGTTGATCCTCGCAGGCCGGCCGTCGATGGGGAAAACCTCGCTCGCCACCAACATCGCCTTCAACATCGCCAAGGCCTATCGCCGGGGTCGCCTGTCCGATGGTGGCGAAGGCGCGGTGGATGGCGGCGTGGTGGGCTTTTTCTCCCTCGAAATGAGCGCCGAACAACTCGCCGCCCGGATCCTGTCGGAAGCCTCCGAAGTGCCGTCAGAACAGATCCGGCGCGGTGACATGACCGAACAGGAATTCCGCCGCTTTGTCGAAGCCGCCAAATCGCTGGAATCCTGCCCGCTTTACATCGACGACACGCCTGCTTTGCCGATCAGTCAGGTTGCCGCCCGCGCGCGCCGCCTCAAGCGCACGCATGGTTTGGATGTGCTGATGGTGGACTATCTGCAACTCCTCAAAGGCACCGGACGCGGCGAATCCAACCGCGTGCAAGAGGTCTCCGAGATCACCCAAGGGCTGAAGGCCATCGCCAAGGAACTCCACATCCCGGTGATCGCTCTGTCACAGCTC
>JAIYDR010000070.1 GCA_027487395.1 Rhodobacter sp.
CCATGCTGGCAAAATCCTGCCTGTCGCGTCTTCGCTGCTGGATGGTCCTTCCGTGCCCCGCCCCCGGCTTTGCTTCCGCCGCCGCCGTGGATTACAC
The DNA here is from genome assembly GCA_027487395.1 of Rhodobacter sp. Lineage (GTDB taxonomy): Bacteria > Pseudomonadota > Alphaproteobacteria > Rhodobacterales > Rhodobacteraceae > Paragemmobacter. The sequence continues at coordinate 98 of JAIYDR010000070.1, forward strand.
CGCCATCAGCAGCGCCATCGGCGCGGATTTCGCGGTGGATTGCGTGCTGGATTGGCGGGCGCCGGTGGGCAAGCTGTTTGTGGCGCTGATCGACTGCCGCGATGGCAGCGAGGTATGGTCCGGCCTTTATCCCATGGCCGAAGAGGATATTCAGACGCTGAGCTCTTCCGTCGCGGGGGCGGTGTCGGCGCATCTGGCCAGTCAGGTCAACCACATCACATTGTTGCGCCACGCCCGCAGCGCGGCAGGCAATGCCGCCGCCTATGATCTGTGGCTGCGCGGGCATCAACTGTCGCGCCTCTGGTCAGCCGAAGCAGATGACGAGGCCGAAGCCCTGTTCCAGCGCGCCATCGCGCTGGACCCTGGTCTTGCCGCCAGCCATGCCAGTCTGGCGCAAATCCTGTCCACCCGTGGCATGGTGCGCCCCGGTTACCTGCGGCAGGCCGAGGACCGCGCCAAGGCGTTTCGCCACGCCCGAGAGGCGCTTGCACTGGACCCCCACGATCCGCGCTGCCACGTCAGCATGGCCTGGAACTGGCTGATCGCGCGATCGGCAGAGCGCGCCAATACCCATTTCCGGCTGGCCGTCGACCTCAATCCACATGACGCGGAAACGCTGATCGCGGCGGCCAGCGGGTTGGGTTTTCTGGGCCATGTCGCCGATGCCTTGGACTATGCCGCGCGGGCAGTGAAACTGAACCCGATCTACCCCGAGTATTACTCAATCTATCTGGCGGGAATCCATTTCATGGCCGGAGAGTATCAGGCCACCATCGCTGCAGTGGAGAAATGCCACGACGGCTTTCCCGATCTGGGCGTCTGGGCCGCAGCAGCTTGGGCGCATCTGGGACAGGCCGACAAGGCAGGCACGGCCTATGTCACCTTTCACAGCCTTGTCGCAGAGGCGTGGCATGGCCCCGCCGCCGCGGACCACGACGGCATTGCGAACTGGATCATGACGACTCTGCCCATCGGCTGGTCCCCCGGCCGCGATCGCCTGCGCGACGGGTTGCGCCTTGCCCGACAGATGGCCGGGCAAGGCGGGTCCCGTTAGCGGCAATGGCGCATGAAGTACCGCGCCAGCAGGACGGGAAACCGGTTCGCCCCGGCCAAGCCATAGGTCGGCTCATCCGCAACCTCGGGCGGATTGGCGACAAGACCGCGCCACGGAATGCGCACATGCATGATCTTGTCGGTGTCATAGACCGGCACGATGGTGACATCGTCCGGAATTTCGCCGTTCGGGCCAGCCCCCACCCCGTCATAGCGATAGCCAACCTTGTGCAACCACGCTTTGGGGTCTGCATTGAAGGCCAGCCATTCCGACCTTGGATCGTCGTCAAAGACGCTTTCGCACAGTCGCACGATCGCTTCGCCGGTCTTGACCTGTTCCGACAATGACGCGCTTTTGAGGTTGAAGAAACCCACCATTCGTGACCCTTTCTTTCATGATTTGCAATCTGTTAGGCGATTGACCCCACCACTATTAGACGCCTGCGTGAACCCAGCGTGAAACGCCGTTTTCGCGGTGGGATTGGCGCTTGATCGGATCGGGATGCAGGCGTCCAATAGGGCATGCGCCAGAACCAGAACGATATGATTGCCCGTCTTGACCGTGCCTTGGCGCCGGACTATCGGCTGATGCCTGTGCATGAAACCGGCACTCCAGTGTTTCTTGCCATGGCCTTGCCGATGGCCGAGGGCGTGTCGGGTCTGAAGCCACGCCTGCCTGCCGGGCGGGGGCTGACCCTGCCGCAGGCGATCATCGCCGCAGGGGCCGAGGCGGTTGAATTGCGCGCCAGCCTTGCGCAGTCGCGTCTGGCCAAACTGGCCGATGGTCCGCGACAGGGGGGGCTGGCCTGCGTTACCATGCAAGACATGGCCAGCGGTGCCGAGGCTTCGGTACTGGCGCAAGAGGTCTATCTGGACTGTGCCGCGCTCTTGATGGAACCGCTTCGCTATGACGCCACCTCAAACGGCTGTGCCGCCGGGGAAACGCCCGATGCGGCGGCGGCGGCGGCGCTTTGGGAATGCGTTGAGCGCGATGCAGTGGCGCTCTGGTGGCATGGCGGCTGGGCGGCAGGCGCTTTGCCGCTTGCGATGATTGATCAAAGCCAACCCCGGCTGTCGTGGTGGCTGGATCAGCGCAGCCGCGTGACCTGGCTTTTGGATCTGACGACAGACATCGGCCTTCCGGTTGTGGCAGCGGTGTCGGCAGAGCCAGATGGGCGCCAAATCGCCCTTGGCAGCGCCGCACGGCCCGTGCTGGCCGACGCCGCCATCGCGGCCGTCACTGAGATGGTGCAAACCGAAGTCAGCATGGACCAGGCCCGCCGCGCCGCCGACCCCGAGGTTCTGGCCTGGGATGCCGCCGCCGATCTGGCGAGGTTGCCGCAATTCTGCCGCTTTGACGCGCGCCCCGCAGCGCTGGCCACAAGAACCGATGATCTGGTGGCGCGGTTGGCCGATCTGGGTCATCGCGCGCTCTGGTGTGATCTGACCCTGCCCGATGATCCCTTGCCCTCGTGCCGGGTCATGGTGCCGGGCCTGTGTGCCATGGGCGGAAGAATCCAGACGAACCGCTTTCAGCGCCTGTGCCGCGAAGGTGCTGTGCCGCAATTTCCCGAACCCTTTTGACCCCCCCTTCTTGCGCCCCACAAGCCTTGGCAAAGGACATCACCATGGCCCTGATCAAAAGCTCTCATGACCTGAAGCCCCGGCGCCCTGCCCCTGCGACCGATCCCGTCCGCCTGCCGGATTGGGCGATGGGCTTTACCCTTGCCCTTCCATTGGCTCCGGCTTCCATCGCTGCGAACTCGCGCTATTGCTACCTGTTCCCCGATCTGGCCGCAGACCCCGCAGTGGGGCTTTTCGCCGGGACCGATGACGCCGGTACGCTGGCGCGACTGAAAGCCTTTGAGGTCTCGACCCGCCTGCCCAATCTGCCGCCCTCGGCCATCACCATCGCGCTGCCGGCGGCCTATACCTATTTCGGGCAATTTCTGAACCACGACATCTCTGCCCCAGAAACCGATGACGCCACGCCAGACCTTGCCCCCGCAGGCATCATCGGCAGCGCCGAACCGCCGGGACTGGCCGCCACAACGCGCGCCGACCCCGCGTCGATCCTGTCGAGCCTGATCAATCAGCACCATGCACCGCTGATGCTGGACAGTCTTTATGCGGATGGTCCCGACAGCCCGGACCCCGAAGTGGCCGCGCTCTATGCCCCTGATGGGAAGCGGTTTCGCATTGCAACCACCAGTCGGCTGCCGGACTCACATTTCGCCGATCTGGGCCTTGATCCGGCGCGCGTGGTCCATGCCAGCGGCGCTGCGGACATGCCGCGATTGGGGGGGATTGCGCTGATCGCAGACCGGCGCAACGATGGCAATCTGATCCTCAGCCAATTGCACCTTGCGATGATGCTGGCCCACAACCGCGCCGTGGACGCGATTGACAGCCGCAAGACCGACCGCGCCGACTGCTTTCACGCTGCGCGGCGGTTGGTGACGCTGCACTACCATTGGCTGATCTTGCAGGATTTCCTGCCGCGCCTCTTGTCGCAAAAGGTGCTGACCCAACCGCTCACCGACTGGACCTCGCGCCTGAATGCGGGGGGGGAGGTGCCAATGGAATTCACCACCGCCGCCTATCGCTTTGGCCACTCGCTTGTGGGTCGAAACTACGATTTCAACGCCAATTTCGGGCAGGATGGCAGGATGGCACCAGCGGCCTCGCTGATGGATTTGTTCAACTTCACCTCACAAAACAACATGGCGCAGTCAGCCGGGGCCCCTCCGATCCATTTGCCTGATCATTGGGTCATTGAGTGGGAGCGGTTGACGCGCGAACCCAGCCCTCCTCAAGTCAACGAGACCGCCCATGGCCGGGCCGAACGCATCGATCTGCATTTTGCCCCCGATATGCTGAATGTCGCGGGGGAAGCGATGGTGCCCGAACACGGCTCAATCCTGTTTCGCAACCTCATGCGCGGCTTTCATCGCCGGATGCCCTTTGGCCAGCAGCTGGCAGACGCCTGCGGCATCCCACGACTGATGCCAGATCAGCTGCGTGCCGCGATGCCGCGCTATCTGTCTACCGCCGGGGAGGATACCAGTCCCGCCGCCGCCGCCGAACGTCTTGGCCTGATTGAAGAAACCCCAGCCTGGCTTTACCTGATCTGCGAGTCGGATGTGATGGAAGACGGCACCCGCCTTGGCCCCACCGCCAGCACGATCATCGCCGACACAATGGTGGGCCTGATGCGCGCCAACCCCGCATCGCTGCTGGGCGAGGCGGCCGGCTGGCACCCGAAGGAGAGCCCGTTGAAAGGGACAGATGGTCACCCCCTGACCACCCTTCGCGCGTTTCTGCTTTGGGCGACGGCGGGGTAACCCTTCCGGCTTGACGTGCGACGGGTTTCTTGGGGTGGCGTGGCAGCTCGGAAACCGTTGCTTGGCTTTCGGTTGGGATGGTCGCTTGTCTGGAGCGCGAGCGCCTGCGCGCACATCGTCACAAAGCACATCAGCGACCGGGTCAGCAAGTCGACGGACCACCTAGCCTCATCACCCTGTTGGCGTTCGTCCCGCTGATCCCGCTGCTCGCGCCCATGCTCAGCCGCCCTGCTGTTGATTCCGAACCAACCGTTCTGGGCTTCAACGGGATGAAACCGGTGGTCGAGGCGGTGGCACCGGCGGCCGGGCGCGGCATCGGCCTTCCGTCGGATGCGCGTTGGTTGATCTCACGTCGGGGGTGAGGACCTGTCCAGCGACATGACGGCAGAACGGGCGACCGGCGCGCATTCTGTCTGGCGTCGTGGGCAGCACCGGCAGGCAAGGCGATCCGACCATCAACCTCGCCTTGCTGGCGGGGATTGCGCAGGGTCCGGCCCGACCTAGCGGCTGGCGCCGTGCCTGACCTGACGAAAACCACGCCCAACGGCCCCTTTTGTCGCGATGCGGTCTCGAAAGGCATATCGCGTGATCGCCCCAGGTCGTCCTCAGTCGTACAGTGGCAGTATTCATTCCTTTAATCTTATGAAAACATATATTTAATCTAAACTTGACCTCTGGGCCGTCTTAGGCCCGAAAAAGGGTGGGTCAGTGGCATCCCGTGGCAGCGCGGCATCTTACACGCGGCCAAGCAGAGTTTGTTCAATCCGCAACAAAGGTTTCACCCCCGCGTCACAGCAGCCGCGCAAGACCGTTACAGCACCCTTGCAAGATCACGCCAAATCGACCTTATGCGGAGTAGAGCGGATGTCCGACCTTCCTATACTGGGCGCAGCCCTTGATCATGCCAATCTGGCCAGCCACCGGGATTGGCTTTTGGAAGCACCCCGAGATCTGGAACTGCAAGCCTTTGTGGACGCGGAGGTTCTGGACGGCGATTGGTCCGGGCTTGCCGCTGAGACCAAGCGCCTGCTGGACGGCCATGAAGGACGGCTTGGCATTCATGGTCCCTTCTGGGGCTTCACCATTGCCTCTTATGAACCTGAAGTCCGCCGCATCGTAACACGGCGTTTTCAGCAGGCTCTGGATGTCTGCGAAGCCGTGAACGGGACGCATGTGGTGATCCACTCCCCCTTTACCACATGGGGCAATAACCATCGTGGGCTTTATCCATCGGATGCGACCCGGCTGGTCGAGGCCGCGCGCGATACTCTGGCCCCGGTGCTGGCGCGGGCGGCCGATATGGGTGTGACCTTTGTTCTGGAAAACATCGAAGATATTGAGCCAGCTGATCGTGCCACCCTGTGCGCCGCGTTGGATTGGCAGGCGTTGGAACTGTCGGTGGATACCGGGCACGCGCATTATGCCCATGTCTCGACCGGTGCGCCGCCGGTGGATTTCTTCATCCGTGCTGCGGGCGCGCGGTTGGGCCATGTCCATCTGCAAGATGCCGACGGTTATGCGGATCGGCATTGGCAGATCGGTCATGGCACGATCCTGTGGCCCTCGGTCTTTGCTGCCATCGCCGAAACTGGTGCCAATCCGCGGCTGATCCTTGAATTGCGCGACAAGGCCGGTGTCATCCCCTCGGCCCGCCATCTGGCCGCCTTGGGCCTGGCGCAATGAGCATGCTGAAATTCGTCGTCCTGTCGGATTTGCATCTTGGCCCCGAAGGTGCAGCGGTTAATGGTCTGGATACTGGCGTGCGCCTGTCAGAGGCTGTGACCGCAATCAACCGCGACCATGCGGATGCCGCCTTTGTTCTGATCGCGGGCGACCTGGCAGACCGTGGCGAGGTGGCGGCCTATCACAACCTCCACGCACGTTTGGCAGGTTTGTCGGTGCCGGTTCATCTGACCTTGGGCAACCACGATGATCGCGCGGCATTCGTATCGGTGTTTGGGGCGGAACTTGATGATCCCCTTGGCCGCGTGTCGCGGGTGATAGATACGGAGAGCTACCGTGTGATCTTGCTCGACACCTCTGAGCCCGGTTTGGTGGGCGGGCGACTCTGCGCAGGTCGGCGGGAGTGGTTGGCGGCGCGGCTGGAAGAGGCGCAGGACCGCCCGGTGATCATCGTGCAGCATCATCATGCCAATCCCCTATTCTTGCCGGTGGATGAGATCATCCTTGAGGATGGGCCAGGTTATCTGGAGATGCTGAAGCGTCATTCCGATGTGCGTCAGGTCATTGCCGGACATGTGCATTTGCCCAGTGCTGCTGTTTGGCACGGCATCCCCATGACGACGCTGGCCGGATCACATTATTCGGTCTCGCCGCACGTCCCGGGGGTTCCTGGATCGCAGCGGCAGTTGGAAGGGCCAGCGCAAATGGCGGTGGTTCTGGCGCATTCCGAAGGCGTGACGGTCCATTTTCAAGACCATTCCGAACGGCACCTGACCTTGGCACCTGGCCTGTTTGACCACTGAGCCGAGCGACATTGCACCAAATTGACCCCGTCAGAGAGATCTGGCGGGGCCTTGCCCTTTGTATTTAAGTACATGTTTATATTGTATAAATTACAAGTCAGTCGTGTTTCTGTCATCGAATCACCGCATAAGGCAGTGGCGCTGCGATGCCCGCAGCCCATCCATCCGGAGACAGGGACGATGACCCAGAAGCTTGCAATCGCCGCCGTGCTGGCCCTTGCCGCCACCGCCGGTTCGGCATCCGCAGAAAAAGTGAAATTCGAATACTGGTATGGCCTGACCGGCGACCTCGGCGCTGTCGTGGCTGAGACCTGCAATCGGTTCAACACCAGCCAAGACATGTATGAGGCCGTCTGCGTTGGCCAAGATGGCTATGAAAAGGCCGTGCAGAACACCATCGCCGCCTTCCGCGCGCAAAAGCATCCGACGCTGCTGCAGTCCTTTGACGCGGGCACCGCTGACCTGATGCTGTCGGGTGAATTCTACCCGGTCCACAAGCTGATGCAGGACACCGGCGTGACTGTGGATTGGTCCGACTATTTCCCCGGCATCGCCAACTACTACTCGGCTTCGACCGGTGAATTCTTCTCGATGCCGTGGAACTCTTCGACCCCGGTGTACTATTTCAACAAGGCCCAGTTCGAAAAGGCCGGCATCACCGAGGCGCCGGTGACTTGGGAAGGCATGGAAGCTGCCCTCGTCAAGCTGAAAGAGTCGGGCCAGGCTTGCGGTCTGGCCTATGCGCCCTCGTCCTGGATCGACCTTGAGCAGTTCTCGATGGCGCATAACATCCCGGTCGCCTCGAATGACAATGGCTATACCGGTCTGGACACCGAGTTGCTCTACAACACCACGCTGCACCTCAAGCACATGGAAAACATCCAGCGCTGGATCACCGATGGCTATGCGATGATCCGCACGCAGGCCGCTGGCAAGACCGCGCGCGACAGCTTTGTCGAAGGCGAATGCTCGGTGTTCTTCTCGTCCATCGCCGACCACAACACCATCCACAAGCTGGCCCCCGAAGGCCTGTCGTGGGACGTGCAGATCATCCCAACCTATGAGGGCGTAGAGCGTCACAACACCGTCGTCGGCGGCGCGTCGCTGTGGGTTCTGTCGGGCAAGACCGAAGACGAGTACAAGGCTGCGGCGGCCTATCTGGCCTTCCTGGCGACCAAGCCGGAACAGCAGTTCCTCTTGGAAAACACCGGCTACATCCCGGTGACCAAATCCACCTATCAGGCGCTGCTGGACGAAGGCTTCTATGCCAAAGAGCCCTTCATCAACCGCGACATCGCCATGAAGTCGCTGACCTGGACCGAGCCGACCAACCTGACCAAGGGCCTGCGTCTGGGCGGCATGATCCAGATCCGCGCCGAATGGACCGCCGAGGTTGAGGCCGCTTTGTCCGGTCAAAAGACCATGAAAGAAGCGCTGGACACCGCTGCATCGCGCGGCAACGAAATCCTCGCCCGCTTTGCCCAGACCTATCAGGGCAAGATGTTCCCCTGATCTGAACCTCGGACCGCGGCGGCCCTTCTGGTCGCCGCGTTTCCTTTTGCAGTCGAAAGGTTCCGCCATGCGCCGCGCCCATTTCAAGACCAGTTGGATCGTCGCGGCTTTGCTGGCCCCGCAGCTTATGGTGATTTTCATCTTTTTCTACTGGCCCTCGGCGCAGGCCCTCTATTGGGCCTTTACGCTGGAGCAGCCTTGGGGCGGCGGCAATACCTGGGTCGGATTTGACAACTTCCGCCAGATCCTCTCGGACCCCTATTACTGGGCCTCGGTCCGGGTTTCGACGATCTTCGCGCTGGCGACCACCGCCTTGGCGATGGGCATGGCGCTGACGCTGGCCTTGTTCGTGGATCGCCAATTGGCCGGTTACCGCGCTTACCGGATCGGATTGATCTGGCCCTATGCCGTTGCGGCCCCAGCGGTCGGCCTTGCCTTCCAATTCGTGTTCAATCCCGGTGCGGGCATCTTTTCCTACGTCAACACCCTGTCGCCCGGACTTTGGGACCCCTCGCGCTATCCCGTGCAAGCCATCGCGACCATCATCATTGCCGGGGCGTGGAAGCAGGTGGCCTATAGCTTCGTGTTTTTCCTTGCCGCGCTGCAATCCATCCCGCGCAGCCTGATTGAGGCCGCAGCAATGGATGGTGCCCGCCCGATGCGCCGGATGATGGACCTGCAACTGCCGCTGCTGACGCCGACGATCTTTTTCCTGATCGTCATCAACATCACCGACAGCTTTACCGACAGCTTCGGCATCGTCGATACCCTCACCGGAGGCGGACCATTCCGGGCGACCGATCTGATGGTCTATAAAATCTACGCCGATGGGTTCCGGGGCTTTGATTACTCAGGCGCCGCCGCTCAATCCATCATCCTTATGCTGCTTGTCATGGTGCTGACCTTCCTTCAGTTCCGCTATGTCGAGCGGCGCGTGCACTATTCCTGAAGGAGCGCACGATGATCGAACGTACTCCGGTCCTGAACATCCTGACCCATGTCATCCTGATCTCGGGCCTTGTGATGATCCTGATCCCGATCTGGCTGGCCTTTGTTGCGGCCACCCAGACGCTGCAAGCGGTGAACAGCGCGCCGGTGGAGTTCTGGCCGGGGGATCAGTTGTGGATCAACCTGTCCGAAGCCTGGGCGCAATCGGATTTCGGCCCGAAGTTCGTCAACACCCTGATCGTCGCCACGGGTGTGGTGCTGGGCAAGATCACCTTTGCTTGCATCACCGCCTTTGCCTTGGTGTTTTTCGATTTCCGGGGGCGGATGCTGGTTTTCTGGCTGGTGTTCATCACGCTGATGCTGCCGCTCGAGGTGCGGATCGTGCCGACCTATGCCGTCGCGGCCAATGCGCTGTCGCCGTTCCAGACCATCCTTGATGCCACGGGGCTTACGGCGCTGATCGCCGCCGTTTCGGGTATTCAAATCGGCCTCGAATGGAACTTGCTGAATTCCTATACCGGTCTGATCCTGCCTCTGGTGGCAACGGCGACGGGCACGTTCCTTTATCGTCAATTCTTCCTGACCATCCCCGACGATCTGGTCGAGGCCGCGCGCATGGATGGTGCGGGGCCGCTGCGCTTTTTGTGGGATGTGCTGATCCCGCTGTCGCGCACCAATATCGCGGCCCTGGCAACGATCATGTTTGTCTATGC
>JAIYDR010000374.1 GCA_027487395.1 Rhodobacter sp.
ATCGATGCCGCGCTTCAAGTCCATCGGGTTCATACCGGCGGCAACGGCCTTCAGGCCGTCTTTGATGATGGCTTGCGCCAGCACGGTGGCGGTGGTGGTGCCGTCGCCTGCTTCGTCATTGGTGCGGGAAGCGACTTCCTTCACCATCTGAGCGCCCATGTTTTCGAACTTGTCGGCCAGTTCGATTTCCTTAGCGACCGTCACACCGTCTTTGGTGATGCGGGGCGATCCGAAGGATTTGTCGTTCACCACATTGCGGCCTTTCGGACCCAGCGTGACCTTTACAGCATCGGCAAGGATGTTCACGCCGCGCAGCATGCGGTCGCGGGCATCGGTGTCAAAACGTACTTCTTTAGCAGCCATGGAGAGACTCCTTTGATTTCAATTTGCGTCGATCATGAAAGCGCACCGGATCGAGGGATCAGGGCGCGAAGGGCGCGTTCTCAGGCGATGATGCCGAGGATGTCGCTTTCTTTCATGATCAGCAGGTCCTGACCGTCAAGGCTCACTTCGGTGCCCGACCATTTGCCGAACAGGATGCGGTCGCCGACTTTGACCGACGGTGCAATCAGCTCACCCGAATCTTTGCGTGCGCCTTCACCGACGGCGACGATTTCGCCCTCAGCGGGTTTTTCCTTGGCGTTGTCAGGAATGATCAGACCGCCCTTGGTCTTTTCTTCGCCCTGCACGCGCTTGACCAGCACGCGATCGTGAAGCGGTTTAAATGCCATCTGGTAACACTCCCTAGGTTTCCAGTGAAAATATCTTAGCACTCGCATCAGGTGAGTGCTAACGAGGTTACAGGTAGGCATGACTCCTGCGACTGTCAACACCCCACCCGATGCTTTTCCGCGTCCGTTCCGCTGGAGGTGGCCTAACCGGCAGCGCGGCCTGTTGCCGCAACGCAGCATTGCTTGACCCCTTGCACCGCAGCAGGCGTGACAAGCGGCCAAGGCTGACCTATACAGCGCGCAAATTTCCAGCATTCAAAGGCGCAACCCATGACCATCAAGGTTTTCGGCCACAAATCCCCTGACACCGATTCCACCGGCTCTGCGATCATCTGGGCTTGGTATCTGTCCGAGGTGAAGGGCAGCCCCGCCACCCCGGTCTTGCTGGGCGAGCCGAACACCGAAGCGGCCTTTGTGCTGCGGCATTGGGGTCTAGAGAAGCCCGCGATCATCGCGGACGTCACCGCCGAAGATACGATCGTGATCGTGGACACCAACAACCCGGCTGAACTGCCACCCTCGATCAATGACGCCAAGATCAGCGGTATCATCGACCACCACATGCTGGTGGGCGGGATCAAGACCAAGACCCCGATCGACATCACGATCCGCCCCTTGGCCTGCACCGCCACCATCATGCACGATCTGATGGGGGCCGATGTGGCAAAGGCCCCCAAAGCGATCAAGGGTGCGATGCTGTCCTGCATCGTATCCGACACGCTGCACTTCCGCTCGCCCACCACCACCGCGCATGACCGCACCGTGGCGGAAGCACTGGCCGCCGATCTTGGCGTGGATATTGCCGAACTGGCGACCGCGATGTTTGAGGCGAAGTCGGACGTATCGGCCTTTTCGGATGCGGCGCTCTTGCGGATGGATTCCAAGGAATACAACGTCGCAGGCAAGGAACTGCGGGTCTCGGTCCTCGAAACCACTGCGCCGAAGGTGTTGCTGGACCGCAAGGCCAGCCTGATGGCCTCAATGGTGGATGTGGCCGCAGAGGATGGCGCGGATCAGGTGCTGCTGTTCGTGATCGACATCCTTCGCGAAGAGGCGACGCTGTTGGTCCCGAACGATCTGGTGAAACAAATGGCCGAGGCCTCGTTCGGTTGCACCGTCACAGGCGATACAGTCGTGCTGCCGGGCATCATGAGCCGCAAAAAGCAGATCATCCCCGCGCTGAAACTGTGATCTTTCGCTGACGGGTAAGGACAGGACGCGCGCGGCGATGGCGGCGCGCGTTCTTCGTTTGGGCCGCCGCCAGTAGACCCGCGCGCTAATGTTCTGCCGACATTAGCGTTAGTCCTATTGCGGTTGCAGCAACGCTTCCGCAAAGGGCTTTCCGCAGTCCTGACATGTCAGGCACGGGGCGCACGGGCGGGCATGCTGAAAGTTGCGATGCGCGCGGCTCACGTGCCCCACGCGAGTTACAGCGCGCTTGTCGTCAGCCCCCCTCTTTCACATTCCCGCCCCCTAACATATCGCGTATCCCTACTCCATCGCAGCACTGGAGCCGCCATGACCCAGATCATCACCCGCCTCGCCGAGATCGCCCCAAACTACACGGCGGTGTTCTGTGACCTTTGGGGCTGCCTGCACAACGGCAAGGAACCCTTCGCCGCTGCCGTCACCGCGCTGAGGGCGTTCAAGGCACAAGGGGGCACAGTTCTACTGCTAACCAACTCTCCCCGACCAAAACCCTCGGTCATCGCGCAACTTGACCGTCTTGGAGTCCCGCGTGATGCTTGGGATGAGATCGTCTCGTCCGGCGATGCCACCCAAATTGCGCTGGCCCAAGGTGCCATCGGCCCCAAGGTGCACCATATCGGCGCGGCTAAGGACGAGTCGTTCTTCACCGACTACCCGTCCGACATCGCAGACCAGATGCAAACCATCACCCGCGTGCCATTGGATCAAGCCGATGGTATCCTGTGCACCGGCCTTGCCGATGACAGAGTGGAAACCCCGGATGAATATCGGGGCAAACTCCTTTTGGGAAAAACTCTTGGCCTGACCATGCTCTGCGCCAATCCGGACCTGATCGTCGACCTTGGCGAGACCCGGCTTTATTGCGCCGGAGCGCTTGCCGCAGAATACGACTCCATGGGCGGCAAAACGATGTATTTCGGCAAACCCCACCCGCCGATCTATGACCTTGCCCGCCGTAAACTGGCGGACCGGACAGGGGAGGATGACGCGCGCGTCCTTTGCATCGGCGACGGCATCGGCACCGACATTCGCGGCGCGGCCGGCGAAGGGCTGGATGCGCTGTTTGTCACCGGCGGCATCGCGGCCGCAGAATTCGGTGGCGATCCCGCCAATCCCGATCCCGTCCGGCTGAAAGCGTGGCTGGCGGCGCAGGAACTCTCGCCTGAATATGCCATTGGTCTGCTGGCCTGAAGCAGCAAAGCAACAAAATTACGTCCAAAGTCTGTTTTCGGATTATTTCTTGCGTGCCGCGATTGCGCTGCGACGCGGCGTCAGGTACACATCCTCGACGCAACCACGGGATTCGATCATGTTCGCCAGAGCCATCGACAATCAGCCGCGCGGCACGATCTGCATCGAAGAGATCGAGGTCGGTATGACCCGTCACCTGTTCAAGACGGTGACAGACCGCGACATTGAAATGTTCGCCGAAGTCTCGACCGACCGGAATCCGGTCCATCTGGACGAATCCTATGCCCAAGACACCATCTTTCAGGGCCGCATCGCGCATGGGATGCTGACCGCCGGACTGATTTCGGCGGTGATCGGAGAGCAGCTTCCCGGTCATGGCACGGTCTATCTGGGTCAAAGCCTGAAGTTCATGGCCCCCGTCCGCCCCGGCGATACGGTGCGGGCAGAGGTGAAAGTGACCGCCATCGACCATGCCAAGCGGCGTGTGACCCTTGAAACCCATTGCGCGGTGGGTAATACGGTCGTCCTGAAGGGCGAGGCGCTGGTTCTGGCACCAAGCCGCAAGTTCGACTGACGGGGCATAGGCCCCGCCCCCGGGGTAAGATGCGGCATCATCATCACTGGCAGGGTTTGACGGAAGGGGCACGCGGCGCCTCTGTGGCCATGGGCAATTTCGACGGCGTCCATCTGGGGCATCGCTCGGTGATTGACCTTGCCCGCGCGCAGGGCCGGTTGGGGGTAGTCACGTTTGAACCGCACCCGCGCCAGTTCTTTGCGCCCTCCTCGCCAACCTTTCGCCTGATGAACCCTGAAGCCCGCGCGAATCGGTTGTCGAAACTGGGCGTATCGGACCTTTACGAACTGCCCTTTGACGCCACTTTGGCTGGACTTACGCCCGAAGCCTTTGCCGCCGATGTGCTGGCGGCTGGGCTTGGGGTATCCCATGTCGTCGTCGGCGCAGATTTCTGCTTTGGCAAAGGCCGCAGCGGTACAGCGCAGGATTTGCAGGCACTGGGCGGCCGTTTTGGCTTTGGCGTGACCATCGCGCCGCTGTTGGCGGTCGAGGGGATCGAGGTGTCATCCAGCGCCATCCGTGTCGCCCTGACCGAAGGCCGCCCCCGCGACGCCGCCGCCATGCTGGGCCATTGGCACCGGATCGAGGGCGAGGTGATCCACGGCGAAAAACGCGGGCGGCAGTTGGGCTATCCGACGGCGAATATGTCGGTCGATGGCCTGCATCTGCCACGCCTTGGTGTCTATGCGGTCAAAGTCGATATCCTGACCGGACCACTTGCGGGCAGCCACATCGGCGCAGCCAGTCTTGGCGTGAGGCCGATGTTTGGCGAGAATGTGCCCAATCTGGAAACCCATCTCTTCAACTTCGCGGGCGATCTTTACGGCCAGCACCTGTCTATCGGCTTTGTCGATTACCTGCGCCCCGAGATGAAGTTCGACGGGTTACAAGCCCTGATTGACCAGATGGACGCCGACTGCCACCGTGCGCGGGAAATTCTGACGACCCTCTGACCTAAACCGGTTTTCCGCGAAAATTCATTGGCTCCGTCCCAGAATTTTCGCAGAAGAATCGTCGCCCCCGCTTCCCTTTCGCGCAAGGAACGCGCACCTTCCGGCATCATGTCCGACAAACTGCGCCCCCGCTTTTGGGAAACCGTCCCGCTGACCAAAATGACCGCCCCCGAATGGGAGGCGCTTTGTGATGGCTGCGGCAAATGCTGCCTAAACAAGATCGAATATGAGGATACCGGCGAGGTCGAATACACCCGCGTCGCCTGTCGGCTGCTGGACGGCACCAGTTGCAAATGCACCCAATATCCAATCCGGCATCAGTTCGTGCCCGATTGCGTGATCCTGTCGCCCAAGACCCTGCCGAAAATTGCCTATTGGATGCCCGCCACCTGTGCCTACAAACTGCTGTGGGAGGGCAAACCACTGCTCGATTGGCACCCATTGGTGACCGGCGATCCCGAAAGCACCCACAAGGCCGGGCAATCCGTGCGTGGCAGGACCATCCCGGAATATGAGGTCGATGAGGATGATTGGGACGATTACATCATCCAAGGGGATTCCTGATGTTCTTCGCCTCTGACAATACCTCTGGCGTGCCGGACGAAATCCTTGCCGCCCTGACCCGCGCCAATGAGGGCTATGCCCGTGGTTATGGCGGGGATGAGATCATGGTGCGGGTACGCGACCGCCTGCGCGCGGTGTTTGAGGCACCGGAGGCCGCAGTTTACCTTGTCGCCACTGGCACGGCAGCCAATGCGCTGGCCTTGGCGACGCTGACACCGCCTTGGGGCGCGGTGTTCTGCCACCGTCACGCCCATATCGCCGAGGATGAATGCGGCGCGCCGGAGTTTTATTCCAACGGAGCGAAACTGGCGCTGGTTGACGGTGCGCATGGCAAGATCACTCCCGCCGCCTTGGCCGAGGCGCTGGCCACCACGGGTGCCTCTGGCGTGCATGGCGTCCAACGCGGGGCGCTGTCTCTGACCAATGTGACCGAGGCTGGGACCGTCTACACCCCCGCTGAAATCGCCGCCCTAACAGCAGTGGCAAAGCCCTATGGCCTGCCCTGCCATCTGGACGGCGCGCGCTTTGCCAATGCGCTGGTGGCCACCGGGGCGACACCGGCGGAAATGACATGGAAGGCGGGCATTGATGCCGTCTCTTTTGGTGGCACCAAAAACGGGCTGATGGGGGTGGAGGCGGTGGTGTTCTTCGATCCCGCTAAGGCCTGGGAATTTGAGTTGCGGCGTAAGCGGGGCGGGCATCTTTTCTCCAAGCACCGCTATCTGTCCGCGCAGATGGAAGCCTATCTGGAGGGTGACCTGTGGCTGCGCCTTGCCACCCATGCCAACGCCATGGGTTCACGGTTGGCGCAGGGGCTGATGACGATCCCCGGCGTGTCGCTGACCCATCCTTCGCAGGCCAACATGATCTTTGCCAACTGGGCACCGGGCGGGCATGCCCGTCTGCAGGCGGCAGGGGCGATGTATTACGACCTGCGCCCCTTGCCCGATGGCCGCGAAACCGCGCGACTGGTGGCGTCTTGGTCCACGACGGCGGCGGATGTGGACACCTTCCTGTCGGCGCTGCGCGGTTGACCTTACAACTCACCTGCGCCAGAGCCGCCGCCCCCCGGTTCGGTCAGGTTTGCAACCCGCGCATGGGGTGATAAGGCACTGTCAACCGAATCCGTTGCCCACCGGAGAGCCAAATGCCTGCCATTACCGAGCCTAAGCTCATTTCCGGCAATGCGAACCTCACGCTTGCCAAATCCATCGCCAGACGCATGTCGATGCACCGCGGCATGTCGGTCAATCTGGTCGATGCGCGGGTTGAGCGGTTCAACGATCAGGAAATCTTCGTCGAAGTCTACGAAAACGTCCGGGGCGAGGATATGTATGTCATCCAGCCCACCTCGAACCCCGCCAATGACAACCTGATGGAGCTTTTGATCATCGCCGATGCGCTGCGCCGGTCCTCTGCGGATCGTATCACTGCGGTGATCCCCTATTTTGGCTATGCCCGTCAGGACCGCCGCGCCAAGGCCCGCACACCGATCAGCGCCAAGTTGGTGGCGAACCTGCTGACCCGCGCCGGGATTGACCGCGTGCTGACGCTGGACCTGCATGCCGCGCAAATCCAGGGCTTTTTCGACATCCCGGTGGATAACCTTTACGCCAGCCCGGTCTTTGCGCTGGATATCGAGCACAACTTCAAGGGCCAGATGGAGGATCTGATGATCGTCTCGCCCGATGTGGGCGGCGTGGCGCGGGCGCGGGAACTGGCCAAGCGGATCAATGCGCCGCTGTCCATCGTGGACAAGCGCCGCGAAAAGGCCGGTGAGATCGCGGAAATGACCGTGATCGGCAATGTGGCGGGCAAGAAGTGCATCATCGTGGATGACATCTGCGACACGGCAGGGACGCTCTGCAAAGCCGCGGAAGTGCTGATCGAAAACGGCGCGCTTGAGGTGCACAGCTACATCACCCACGGCGTCCTGTCCGGCCCGGCGGTGGAGCGTGTGTCGAAGTCGGTGATGAAGTCGCTGGTGATCACCGATTCGATTGAGCCGACCGATGCGGTGAAATCCTGCAAAAACATCCGCATCGTTCCCACCGCCCCGATGTTCGCGCAAGCGATCCTGAACATCTGGAACGGCACCTCGGTCTCGTCGCTGTTTGAGACCAATACGCTCGTGCCAATCTACGAGGGCATGTATCAGCGGGGGTGATGCCAAAAGGCGGTGCCGTTTGTGCCGCAAATCTGCGCGATTCTCCATTTAATCCTGCATCCGTAATCTTTCGGGTTGAGGGGATTTTTCATGGCGGATATCGCAGGGCCGGGCATCAAGACAGGCCAGGACCGTCTGAATCTTGGGCTGGTTGGCGCAGAACCCCTTCTATTCTCGCTGCTGGCTGCCTTGGCGGCTGCGGCCTTTACTGTGCCTGCCGCCCTTGACCGTGTGGTTGTTTGGCGGGATTTTCTGCCCGGCGTCCTACTATGCAGCGCACTGATGGGTCTGGGGCTCTATGCCCGCCACCGGGTGCGCGCCCTGCGGCTGTCGGTGGCAACTGTTGGGGTGGGGCTGTTTCTTGGCTTTTCCACGCTGCTGACAGTGCTGATCTTTGCACTATTCCCGCTGCACAACCCGGTGATTGACCCATGGCTGATCGCGGTGGATGCGGTCTTTGGCTATCATTGGGCAACCTTCGTTATCGCGCTGGCGGAGTATCCCGCAGCGGGGCGCATGCTCGCCGTGCTGTACAATGCCGCTGTGCCGATGTTGTTGGCTGTCGTCATCCTGTTGGGATCATTGGGACGGGTTGAGGCGCTGCACCGCATGCTGCTCGTGGGGCTGGTGACGCTGATCATCGCCGTGGCGATCTGGTGGTGCTTTCCATCAGTCGGACCATCAGCCTATCAAACCGTCCCGCAAGATGTCGCGCAGTCGATCAATCTGGTGTTTGCCGCCGATGCCGGAGCGTTGCTGCGCTATCTGGTAGAGGAAGGCCCGCCAGTCATCAACAAAGAGATCGTGGTCGGTGTTGTGGCCTTTCCATCCTATCACACCGTGATGGCCTTGATGGTGGTCTGGTACACCCGCAGCACCTGGGCCTTTCCGGTAGGGTTGATCCTGGGTGCCGCTATGCTGCCTGCGATCTTGTCGCATGGTGGGCATAACATGGTGGATGTGCTGGGCGGTTTGGCGCTGTTCTCTCTGACCGCTTATGGTGCAGCGCGCCTATTGCCAGATCAAGTGCGCTGACCCTTACGCCACGTCCCAGTCATCTTCGTCCTTCATGGGGCCAAGGGCGGTCCAATCCACCCTTATCCGGGCGATGCGCGTGTCGCCCCAGGTGTGGAACACCAGATCAAAGCCGTCTTTCGTCACATTCTCGGACTGCAGATCAGCGCGCATGTTGGTCTGGTGATCCATATCCCAAAGCGAGATGCCAAGCATCACGACAGGTGCTTCGCGAAAACCGTCCGTAAAGGTGATCCGCTCACGGATGGCGCGGTCGCCCTGGCCGGTCCACATCGGCCCGCCAGTGGCAAAGTCGGAAAACAGGATGCGCGTGCCCTGTTGGATACCGACCTGACCGTTGACAATGCGCTTCATCACTTTGGACGTCATGCGGACCTGCTTTGCCCGAACAGAGCAATACAAATTAAAAGGGCCCCGACCGTAGCCAGAGCCCCAGAAAACATCAACCCGACACGTTCAGGGTTTCGGGTCAAGCGCCCAAAGCCGCCTTTGCACCCATCAGGTCGTTCACCAGCTTTTCGCCAGTATCCTTGTCCAGACCAGCCGCCGTCGCTTTCACATCGGCCAGCAGTGTTTCAAAGATCGCGGCATTGGCCTCTTCGACCGGCACCGCGCGTTCGGCCAGAACCGAAACGCCCGAGGCTGTGATTTCGGCAAAGCCGCCGGTCACGACAAAGGACTTGGTGCCGTCGGCACCAATCGCCTTAAGCACACCCGGGCGCAGCGTGGTGATGGTGGCCGCATGGCCAGCCATCGCCGTCAGGTCACCGTCCGTGCCGGGGATCTGCACCTCGGTCGCGGCGACGGAAGCGAGCTTCCGTTCCGGCGACACGAGGTCGAATTGCAGCGTGGCAGCCATGAATCAGGCCCCCTTATGCAGCTTGCGCGGCAAGACGCTGCGCTTTCGCGATCACTTCGTCGATGTCGCCGACCATGTAGAAAGCGGCTTCCGGCAGATGGTCATACTTGCCTTCGACAACCGCCTTGAACGAGGCGATGGTCTTTTCCAGCGGAACCTGCACGCCGTCCGAGCCGGTGAAGACCTTTGCCACGTCGAAAGGCTGCGACAGGAAGCGCTGGATTTTCCGGGCGCGGGCCACGGTCAGCTTGTCCTCTTCGCTGAGTTCGTCCATCCCAAGGATGGCGATGATGTCCTGCAGCGACTTGTAGCGCTGAAGGATACCCTGCACCGAACGGGCGACTTGATAGTGCTCATCCCCGATGACCGACGGGTCCAGCAGACGCGAGGTCGAGTCGAGCGGGTCAACCGCCGGATAGATGCCCAGTTCCGAAATTGCACGCGACAACACGG
>JAIYDR010000214.1 GCA_027487395.1 Rhodobacter sp.
AGGTCAGGAAAAGGCATCGCGTTTCACATTCATGTTTTGATGACTATGGAAGGGCGTGCCCTTGCCAGCAAGAAAAACATCGCAGCACCGCGTCCAAGAGGTCGTCATCCACCGTGTGCGCAGCCTTTGCGATCCAGAAGGACATGAACGTGCCGCGAGCCATATCGAACGACGGGCGGCCGGGGGCCATATCGACAGCGGCTGGACCTTCCCTGTTAAGGTATTCTGGAAATGGTTGCGGGTGCACAATCTCATTGCCTCTCCGTCCATTCCGATCAGGCATTGCGGATTTCTTGGCAATCTCAGGCACTTCCCGCATCGCCATGTCATCCAGAACGGCGGGTCAAACCAAGGTCCAGGTTCCGCCGTTGACACTGGAGCGTAGGCAAGCCGCGACAAAGCGCATACCAAAAAGGCCATCGCGCACATCTGGCAAAAGACTCACGCTCTGCTCGGCGGGCGACCCGGCCTTGGTCAACACCGCGGCGGCATCGGCGTAGAGGGTGGCGAAGGCCTCGAGATAGCCTTCGGGATGGCCTGCAGGCGTACGAGAGGGGGTCATCATCTGCTCCCCACTGCGGCGCAGCACGCGTGTGGGTTCACCCAAAGGTGTCACCTCAAGCAGATCCGGATTCTCTTGATCCCAGAATAAGCCGCCCCGATCGCCTGAAATCCGCAGCCGCAGCGCGTTTTTCGTGCCGGGCGTGATCTGGCTGGCCCAGATCATGCCCTTTGCGCCGGTGTCAAACCGCAACAGCACTGCCGCGTTGTCATCCAAGCGCCGCCCCGGACCAAAAGCCGTCAGGTCGGCCAACACCTTGTCCAACGACAGCCCTGTGACAAAGCTGGCCAGATTGACGGCATGGGTGCCGATATCGGCAATGCAGCCGCCCGCGCCCGACAGCGTGGGGTCGGTGCGCCAGAGGGCCTGCTTCTGGCCGGACTGTTCCACGGGGCTGGCAAGCCAGTCTTGCAGATACTCCACCTGAACATGGCGCACTTGGCCAATTGCCCCGCGTGCCACCAAGGCGCGCGCCTCGCGCACCATGGCATAGCCGGTGTAGGTTTGCGTCAGGATAAACGGCACGCCGGTTTGCGCCACCAATGCAGCCAGTTCCTCGGCCTCCTCAAGCGAGGCGGTCATCGGCTTGTCGCAAATCACCGCGATCCCGGCCCGCAGAAAGGCCGTGGCCACCTTGGCGTGCAGGTGGTTAGGCGTGACGATGGCCACCGCGTCGATTCTGTCGGTGCGTTGTGCCTCAAGCACGGCCATCTGGTCGTAATCGGCATAGGCACGATCCGGCGCGATCCCCAACTCTGCCGCTGATTGCGCCGCGCGTTGGGGGTCAGAGGACAGCGCCCCCGCAACCAAATCCCATTGACCATCTAGCCGCGCCGCAATCCGATGCACTGCACCGATAAAGGCACCCTGTCCTCCACCAACCATGCCCAGTTTCAGGCGGCGTCCCACAGCCCCAGCCATTACCCAACCTGCGCTGACAGCAGGGTCAGGGGCCGGATCTCCACCGGGCAAGCAAGCAACCGGTCAATCTGCGAGAGCAATGGGCGCAGATGCGGCATCGCAAGATGAGCATCCAGCGCGGCGCGGTCGGTCCAGTTCTCATAGAACACGAACACACAAGGGTCAGCCGCATCGACATGCAAGTCGTAGTCGATGCAGCCCGCCTCGGCCCGTGTGGGCGCGACTTGCGCTTGTAGCAGCACAAACAATTCATCGCGGGTTTCGGGGCGGGCGGTGACAGTGCCAAGGATGGTGTACATGCTCAGCGCTTCTTTTGGCTCAGCGCGACGGCAAGGATGATGATCCCGCCGCGGGCGATCAGTTGCTGGCTGAACTCCAGCCCCATCAGGATCAGGCCGTTGTTGATCAGCCCGATCATCAGTGCCCCGACGATGGTGCCGATGACGGTGCCTTTGCCACCGAACAGGCTGGTGCCCCCCAGAACGGCCGCGGCGATGACGGAAAGCTCATCCCCTTCGCCCAGTTGGAAGCGGCCCGATTGGAGGCGACCAGCGTAGAGCATTCCGGCGAGGGCTGCGGCACAGGACGACAAGACCAAGACGCGAAACTTGATGGATGCGGTGTCGATACCGGAATACCGTGCCGCCGTTTCTCCGCCCCCGGTCGCCAAGACCCGGCGGCCAAAGCCAGACCGACGAAGCGCGACATGGCCAACACCTGCGATCAGCGCCATCCAGAACATCAGCACCGGGATTGGCCCAACAGAGCCGCCGCCGAAGATCCAGGAATAAGAGGGCGATAGGATCGGTACAGCGGCGGTATCGGAGATCCACATCGCCACACCTTTGGCGATCCCCATCATCGCCAGCGTGGTCAGGAAGGACGGGATGCCGACCTTGGTGGTCAGCCAGCCATTGAACATGCCCACGGCCAGCCCTGTGGCCAACCCGGCCAGCACACCCCCGATCGGCCCCGCCACCGCAATCGCCATGGCGACGGTCACCGTGGCAAGCCCCGCGACCGCACCGACCGACAAATCAATCTCACCCGCCGACAGCACAAAGGTCATCGCCACTGCCATCACCGCAATCATCGCCGTCTGGCGCACGATGTTCAGCAGGTTGTTGGGATTGAGGAAGCCTTTATCGCTGAGTGTCAGCGCAAAGACGACGAAGATCACCACAAAGCCGATATAGATGATGTTCTGCCGCCAATTGGCAAAGAATGCCCCGGCGGGCGAGGGTATTGGCTTAGCCATGGCTGGCCTCCTTGATCCTCAGGGCGTTGATGCTGAGGGCGTTTTGGATTTCGATTTGCAACCGCCGCTCGGCGGCCTGCAGGGCGTATTCGGGGTCCGTCTCTGCCGGATCGTCCAGATCGGCGCGGTCCAGCATCTGGTGCGCGCAGCCATCGGCCATCACGAGGATACGGTCACAGGCCGTCAGCAGTTCCGACAGTTCGGATGAAATGACGATCACCGCCTTGCCCGCTTGGGCCAGATCACGCACCAGACGGATGATCTCGGATTTGGAGCCGATGTCGATGCCTGCGGTCGGCTCATCCAGGATCAGGATCTCAGGGTCGGTCGCCAGCCATTTGCCGATGACCACCTTTTGTTGGTTCCCCCCCGACAGGGTGGACACGGCATGGTCGCGGCTGGCGGTCTTGATCGACAATCGCTCAATCATCCGATACGCCACCGCTCGCACCTGCGCGCGGTCCACGATGCCGCGCGGCGTGATACGACCTATCACCGACATCACCATATTGTCGGCGACGGAATGCGCCGGAATGATGCCTTGCGTCGCCCGCGCCTCTGGCACCAGAGCGATACGATGGGCGATGGCATCCGAGGGGCGGCGGATCGCGACGGTTTCGCCCTTGATGCGGATCTCCCCCGCCACAGCGGGTTCGATCCCTGCCATCACCCGCGCCAAGGCGGACCGGCCAGAGCCAAGCAGACCCGCCAGCCCCAAAACCTCCCCCCGATGCAGTTTCAAACTGACATTGGTGGGCTTATGCGGACCGGTGACACCCGACAGTTCCAACAGGACCTCACCGCGCACCGCATCGCTGCGCGTCACATCGGCCAGACCCTTGGACTTCTTGCCGACGATGTGTTCGATCATCACGTCGATGGGCAATTCTGCCATCGGGGCCGTGATTACATGCCTGCCGTCGCGCAGGATGGTGGCGCGGTCAGCGATGCGGGCGATTTCGTCCATCCGGTGGCTGACATAGATAATCGCCACGCCTTCGGATTTCAGTTGCCGAAGGAAGGTGAACAGCCGTTCCACATCCGACACCGACAGCGCGGTGGAGGGCTCATCCAGGATCAGCACCCGCGCCTTTTGGCTGATGGCCTTGGCAATCTCGGTCAGTTGTTTTTGGCCTGCGCCCAAGTCCCCGACCAAGGCCGTGGGATCGACCTGCACTTGCAACATGTCAAAGAGCGCCTGCGCGCGGCGGATGCTATCCGCGTCGTCGATCATGCCACGTGCATCCCGTGCCTCGCGCGTCAGAAAGATGTTCTGCGCCACGGTCAGCGTCGGGATCAGTGACATTTCCTGAAAATTCATGGCGATGCCTGCCGCTCGAGAAGCTTCGGGCGTGTGGGTGGTCAGCGGTTGACCCCCCACCTCGATCTTGCCCTCTTCCGGCACATGCACACCGTTCAGAACCTTCAGAATGGTGGACTTCCCCGCCCCGTTGCCGCCCAAGAGGGCATGGACTTCGCCAGCGTGGACCTCAAAGTCCACGTTGTCCAAGGCCCGGATGCCGCCAAAGGATTTGGAAATCCCGGTCATCCGCACGGCGGTTGGGGCGGGAGCGGTCATTCCACGCGCTCCCATTTGCCGGTTTCGCCCGAGCGCAGCAGCGCATCGGCGACCAGTTCGGTCAAAAGGCCGTCCTCGAAGTTCGGGCTGGGTTGCTTGCCAGTGGCAATGGCGTTGAACAGGTCAAAGCATTCCACGATCTTGGTTTCCGAATAGCCGATGCCCAGACCCGGAATGGGCCAAAGACCCTGACCGTAGGGATGCGCGGGGCCGGTATAGACGGTGCGGAACCCGCGGGCATCTGCCGGATCATCGGCAAACATCACCTGCAATTCATCGCGCCGTTCATAGTTGAACGCGATGGAGCCTTTGGTGCCATGAATTTCCAAAGTGATAAAGTTGTTGCGGCCCCAGGCGTTGCGCGTCGCCTCAAGACTGCCAATCGCGCCGTTGCCAAAGCGCAGCATCGACACCACCTCGTCATCCACATCGACGGGTGCGCGTTCGGCATCCGCCGACTTTTCTGACGCGCCCAGTTTATCGACGCCGCCCTGTTGGATCGGGCGGGTGGTGACATAGGTTTTGGTCATCGCGATCACCTCGGCAATC
>JAIYDR010000331.1 GCA_027487395.1 Rhodobacter sp.
ATCAGCCATGCATATCCACCATTCCGTGGTGGATGCGCGCACCGGCAAGAACATCTTCTCCGCCAAGGATGGCAGCGAAACCCCGGCCTTTTTGCATTTCATCGCGGGCATGCAAAAGCATTTGCCGGGTGCTGTGGCCTTGCTTGCCCCCTATGTGAACAGCTACCGGCGCTACGTTCCCGATTTTGCCGCCCCCATCAATCTGGAATGGGGCCGCGACAACCGCACCACCGGCCTGCGCGTGCCGATCTCAGGACCTGAGGCGCGGCGGATTGAAAACCGTCTGGCGGGGATGGATTGCAACCCCTACCTCGGCCTCGCCGCCAGCCTTGCCTGCGGCTATCTGGGGCTGAAAGAGGGCTTGATGCCCAAGCCGGAATGCCTGGGCGATGCCTATATGAACGAGACGGACCTGCCCTATAATCTGGGCGATGCTTTGGACCTGCTCGAAGAGGACAGCGCCCTGCGCGAGGTGTTGGGTGAGGAATTCTGCGGCGTCTACGACAGCGTCAAGCGCAACGAATACAAGGAATTCCTGCAAGTCATCAGCCCGTGGGAGCGGGAACATCTTCTGCTGAACGTGTGACCGCATGAACCTGTTGCACGTCAACGACAGGCCGGGGGAATACCCGCCCTCGTACTATGCCGCGACGCGCACCCCCTTTGCCGACCTGCCTGCGGTGCAAGGGGCGGTCGCGGCGGATGTCTGTGTCGTGGGCGCGGGCTATACGGGTCTCTCTGCCGCGCTGCATCTGGCGCAGGCGGGATTGTCGGTGGTGGTGCTTGAGGCGCAGAGGGTGGGCTTTGGTGCCTCAGGGCGCAATGGTGGGCAAGTCGGCTCAGGCCAGCGGCAGGATCAGGACACGCTGGAGCGGATGGTGGGCCGTGACGATGCGCGCCATCTCTGGGATTTGGCCGAAGAGGCGAAGGGGATGGTGCGGTCGCTGATCGCCGATCACGCCATGCCGGTAAGGTTTCACCCCGGCATCGCCCATGCCTGTTATTCCAGCGCCGAAGTGGACACGGCGCAGAGATATGCCGACAAACTGGCGCGGGACTATGGCTATACCCAAACCGAAGCCTTGGACCGCGACGGCATCCGCGCGCTGATCGGGTCAGATGCCTTTGCGGGCGGAGAGTTGGATCGGGGCGCGGGTCATGTCCACCCCTTGAACTACGCCATCGGTCTGGCGCAGGCGGCGCAGGCGGCAGGCGCGGTGATCCATGAACGGTCCGAAGTCACGCGCATCGACGATGGTCCCCGCGCGGTGGTGCATACGGCGCAAGGGTTGGTGACCTGCGGCCATGTGATCCTTGCCTGCAACGGTTACCTCGGCGGGTTAGAGCCTCAGGTCGCAGCGCGGGTGATGCCCATCAACAATTTCATCGTGGCGACCGAACCCTTGGGGGACCGGGCGCGCGAGGTTCTGGCGGAACCCGTGGCCGTGGCGGATAGCAAATTCGTGGTCAACTATTGGCGGCTGTCTGAGGATAACCGCCTGCTGTTCGGCGGCGGGGAATCCTATGGCTGGCGCTTTCCCGATATCGTAGCGACCGTCCGCAAGCCGATGCTGCAGATCTATCCGCATCTGGCCGATGTGAAGATCGATCATGCCTGGGGCGGCACTCTGGCGATCACCTTGACCCGCAACCCCTGCTTCATCCGGCCACGCCGCAACATCTTGTCGGCCTCGGGCTATTCCGGGCATGGCGTGGCCCTGGCCACCCTTGCGGGCCGGGTGCTGGCTGAGGCTGTACAAGGCCAAACCCACCGCTTTGACGTGCTGGAACGCCTGCCCACCCCGCGCTTTCCGGGGGGCACTGCTCTACGCCATCCGCTCTTGGTGCTCGCCATGACATGGTACGCGCTGCGGGATCGGTTGGGGCTCTGAGCGGCGGTTGTTCCGACGTAACAGGCGGAAATCCGGACCGTCATCAAGATGTCACTGGAATTGTGACACACACCCCTTTACACAAAGTCCGAAGAAGAGTTTTAGAAAAGGTGCATCTATGGCTCCGGATGGTCAAACCCTCGCCCCGAATGTCTATGACTCAGAGCCGATCCCTGATGCGGCGCGGGATGAGATTGACCGTTTGCTCTCTTCTGGTGATCTGTTCCGCTATACCGCCGCCGAAGGTGCACCCGTGGCGCTGCTGGAAGCTGAGTTTGCGGAGTTGCTAGGCTCGCGTTACGCGCTGGCGGTGTCGTCCTGCTCCGCGGCTTTGTTCCTGTCGCTGAAGGCGTTGGACCTGCCGCGCGGGGCCAAAGTCTTGATCCCGGCCTTTACCTTTGCCGCTGTGCCCTCTGCCGTCGTGCATGCCGATTGCACCCCAGTGCTGGTTGAGGTGGGCGAGAATTACCGCGTCGATATGGCGGATTTCGCGGCAAAACTGCCCGAGGCCGATGCGGTTCTGATCAGCCATATGCGGGGCCACACCTCTGACATGGATGCGATCATGGCGCTGTCGGATGCCGCAGGCGTGCCGGTGATCGAAGATGCCGCGCATTCGCTGGGTACGACATGGCATGGCCGCAACATCGGCACAGTCGGCAAGGTGGGGTGTTTTTCGTTCCAATCCTACAAGCTGGTGAACGCGGGCGAAGGCGGGATCATGATCACCGACGACCCCGAGCTTGCCGCCCGCGCCATCATCATGTCTGGCGCCTATGAGCAGAACTGGAAAAAGCACCCTGGCTTGCAGAACAGCTTTGGCCATTGGCAAAACAAGCTGCCCTTGTACAATTTGCGGATGCAGAACTTGTCGGCGGCGGTGATCCGTCCGCAACTGCCGGAAATCGCGCGGCGGGTGGCGGATGGGCGTCGCAACCATGATTGGGTGGCGGCGCAACTGAACGCCACCGATTGGCTCGTGGTGCCCGATGCCCTGCCGCCAGAACTGCGCGCACCGGATTCGATCCAGTTCAACTTAACAGGCGACTGGTCTGACGATCAGGCGCGCGCGTTTCAGGCCGCCGCCAAGCGGCGCGGTGTGTCAGTGCAGATTTTCGGCCTGACCGAAGGCAATGCCCGCGCCTATTGGAACTGGCAATTCTTGGGTGACCTTCCCGACTTGCCCCGCACCCGCGCCATGCTGATGCGCGCCTGCGATGTGCGTCTTCCTGCGCGGCTGACGGAACCGGAACTGGCCTATATCGCCGAGGCGATCATCAGCGCTGCCGAGGATGTGAAGGCCTGACGCGGCGGAAGTTTCGCAGAAAATGCACGGGCGCGCCCGGTGATTGTTCTGCAAGATCTCCGATCTCAAGCGACCAGCAATGCGCCCTTCATCCACGGCCATTCTGCCAGCGCTGGGGCCACGACTTGGTCTTGCAACTGCCGCCGCAAACGCGCCGCGACCTGAGCGGGGATGTCTTTCAACACCCCGGCGCGCGCCGACAGCGACAAGCGGCGCGACAAGGGTTCACCCGACAGCGGCTGCACCTCCACCGCTTCGCGAAAGCGTGCGCCATGCAGCAAGGCAAGCGGGCAAAGGATCGTCCAGCCCTCCCCCGCCGCGACCATGGCGAGGATGGCACGGTAGCTGTCCAATTCGTAACGCGTGCCTAAGCGCAGGTTCTGCCGGGCCAGATGTGCGGCGATCTGGCGGCCCATCAGATGGCGGGGCGTGTATTGGATAAAGGGCGCATCCGGCCCCACCTGCATGCCACGCGGCGCGACGGTGACGAAAGGTTCGGTCAGCAAAGGATGCACTTCGCGCCAGCCGGGATTTTCGGCCTCGACCCCATCCGCCGCAACGATCAGGTCCAGCGCGCGGTCCGACAGCGCCTCATGCAACCGATGGCTCGCGCCGGTTTCCAACAGAAAGCGGCAGCCCTTCAGGTCTTGCGCAAGGCCGGTCAGCAGGCGCGGCGTCACCTCGGCGTCGAAATCCTCGATCATGCCCAAGCGCAGGGTGGTCAACCCCGACAGATCAGCAAGGGCGAGTTCTGCCCGCGCCTCTGCCTCAGCGTTCAAGATCACCTGTGCATGACGGCGGAACATCGCGCCTGCCGGTGTCATCCCCATCGGACGCGCACCCCGGTCCAGAAGTGGCGATCCGAGCGAGTGTTCCAAGGACGCCAGTTGCTGGCTGACCGCCGAGGGCGACACGCCCAGACGGCGCGCGGCGGCAGAAATCGCGCCTTCCTCGGCACAGGCAAGGAAGACTTCGATGCCCCAAAGGGTGACGCGACCCTGGACTTCGGTCATGGGTCGCCCCCGATGGTTACAGTTTTGACAATTTCTTTTGTAGGTCCGCCAATTGCCGCTTGATCTGCGCCAACTCGTCTTCTTTGTTGGCAGGCTCTGCGGCGGCTTCGGCTGCGGGGCCAGAGCCGCTCCACCCCGGAAGGCCGCCCATAAAGGCCTTCATGAAAGCCTCTTGCTGGGCGCGCATCGCCTCAAACCCTGGGACCGTGGCCAAGGGGTTGGGCAGGGTGGAGAGGTTTTCGATCATCTTGGACTGGCCTTCGCGCAGCATTTCGTAGCTTTGCGCCAGAAATTGCGGCACGACCGATTGCATTCCGGTGGTGTAAGAGCGGACGAGATCGGTCAAGACATTGATCGGCAGGACATTTTCGCCCTTGGATTCATGTTCGGCCACGATTTGCAGCAGATATTGCCGGGTCAGGTCATCGCCGGACTTCAAATCGATGATCTGGACCTCTCGTCCGGTGCGGATAAAGCCTGCGATGTCTTCCAAGGTGACGTAATCGGATGTCTCGGTGTTGTAGAGGCGACGACTGGCGTAGCGCTTGATCAGCAGCGGTTTTGACGTTTCGGCCATCGGCCTTTCCCCCCCGGAAACTTTCCCTTGGTCTTCTTCGCAGGCGCAGTGGCTGCGTTGCAGAGAAAGACTAAGGCAGGGATGATCAAAAAGAAAGCGCGGCGTCGCGGCAAAGGGTCTGCGGCATGGCAGACGCAGCATGAGACGCGGGCCGCCCTGTGCAGATGCAGAAAAAGGAAAGGGCGGGCCAGTGGCCCGCCCATCTGGACGTCATCCGCAGGGAGGAGGAAGCGGGACGACGCCGAACCCTTGCAGGATCACTTGGCAGCGGTAGCGGCTTTCTTGGCAACGGTCGTCACTTCGGTGGTCGCTTTTTTCACAGCAGCGGTCGCGTCTTCCGACATGTCTTTGCCAGCGGCGAGCATCAGTTCAACGGTTTCCATCTGGACCTTTTTCGCCACTTCGGCGAAGGCGGCCATATTCTCGGCAGCCATTTCAGCAGCGGCCGAGGCGAAATCGGTCATCGATTTGCTGTAATCGGTGGCTTCGGCTTTGGCCTTGGTCACGTCGCCCAGCTTGGCGATGGTGTCTTTGGTCCATTTCGAGGTGATCTCGGTCGACTTTTCAGCCGCTTCCAGAGCCACTTTCGACAGCTTTTCCGCCATCGCAGCTTGGGTCTTGAACGCGCCCTGCATGGCCGAGGTATCGACCGGGAAAGCGGCCATCATGTCTTGCACAACTTTGGTGAAATCAGTGGTCTTCGTCATTTCAGTCTCTCCTGAGCTGATCGGTTGGCAGCGGCGCGCTGTTCCTGATGTCCAAAGATATACATGCTGCGACGCAGCATTTCAATCTTTTTTCTGCAACGCAGCATTGCAGGGGGGACATGGCAATCGCCCCGGACAGAGACGCGGAAAATCAAGCGCTTGGCGTTGAGGTGACATAGGTGCCCGGAGCGGCGCACAGCACCTCCCCCCCCGAATCACCGGGAACGCGGGCGGGAATCTGCTCACCCGACCGGGCGGCCAGCCATGCGCCCCAACGCGGCCACCAACTGCCGGTGTTGAAGGTGGACCCGGCCTTCCAATCCTCGGGCGCGCCCGCAATCGCGGCGTCCGAGGTGTAATGGCCGTATTTGCCCTTGGAAGGCGGGTTGATGATCCCGGCGATATGGCCGCTTTCGGACAGGATAAAGGTCTTGTCCGTCGATCCCATCTGCTTGATGCCGTTAAAGCTGCCGCGCCAATGGGCGATGTGGTCCGTCTCGCAGGCGATGGCGCAGAGCGGCACCTTCACACCGGACAAATGCACCGGCGCGCCAAAGACCGGAAAGCCCGTGGTCGCCAATTCGTCGCGCTGGCACAGGCCGCGCAGATACTCTACCGCCATTTTGGCCGGAAGGTTGGTGCCGTCGCCGTTCCAGAACAAAAGGTCAAAGGCGGGCGGGGCCTCACCCATCATGTAGCTTTTGATGGCGGGCTGATAAATCAGGTCGTTGGAGCGCAGATAGCTGAAGGTCCGGCTCATGTAGAACTTGGACAGGATGCCGTCTTCAGCGCTTTGGCGTTCAATGCCATCAACGAAATCATCGTTCAGGAAAACCCCCACTTCGCCGGGGTCGGAAAAATCGGTCAGCGTGGTGAAGAAGGTGGCCGATTTGACCGAGGTATCCCCCACCCGGTCCAGATGCGACAGGGCCAAGGACAGCGTGGTTCCTGCGATGCAATAGCCCACGGCATTGATCTGCGGCTCGGCCGTGATGCGGCGCACTTCGGCGATGGCGCGCAAATAGCCATCACGGATGTAATCATCCATGCCAACATCGCGGTACTCTGGCCCCGGATTGACCCAGGACACCACGAACACGGTAAAGCCCTGATCCACGACCCATTTCACCAACGAACTCGCAGGCTTCAGGTCCAGGATGTAAAACTTGTTGATCCAAGGTGGAAAGATCAGCAAGGGCGTCTTGTGCACGGTTTCGGTCGTGGGCGCATACTGGATCAGCTCCAGCATCTTGTTGCGATAGACGACAGAGCCCGGCGTGGTGGCGATGTTCTGACCGACATGGAACGCCTCACGGTCGGCAAGGCTGACCATGACATCCCCGGAATTCGCCTCGATATCGGCGATCAGGTTTTCCAGCCCTTTGACAAGGCTTTCGCCATCGGTGGCCACGGCCTTTTCCAAAGCATCCGGGTTGGTGGCGAGGAAGTTTGTCGGCGCCAGCATGTCGACGATTTGCTTGGTGAAATACTCGATCCGGCGGCGGTCCGCCGGGTCCAAGGTTTCCATATCGCCAATCGCCGTCTGCATTGCCTCGGCGTTGATCTGGTATTGTTGCTTGACGAAGTTAAAGAAGGGATGGCTTTCCCACAGCGGGTTGGAAAAGCGCCGATCTTTTGGGCCGGGATCGTCGGGGGCCTTCAACTGCCCGGTCGCAAGCGCCTTTTGCGCCTCGACATAATGTTTCAGGCTTTTGCCCCAGTAGCCGATCTGATGTTCGATAATCTTGGCGGGGTTCTGCATCATTTCGGCCACATAGGCCGCCGCTGCCTTGGCATAGACATCCGTTGAGGGACCATTCAGCGCCGGGTCATGCTGTTTGCGTTTTGTGAGCGCAACCATCAGTCGCTGCGTCATTTCTTCCAATCGGGCAAGGTTCGCCTCTAGCCGTTCGGTCCGTGCAACTGCTTCATTGGTATCGGTTGCCATATACGGATTCCCACCCTATTCTCGCCGCTTCGCAGCATATCGACGCCCGACACCGGGGGAAAGCCGCGAATTGGACGGCTGAGGCCGGTGACCGGGACAAGGAGACGCGGTTTTGCGCTACATGCTCGCCTATGACATGATGGAAACGGCCCGGAACACCAATGCCTGGCTGGGGGCGACGGCGCGGGCGATGGCGTCCTATCCGGCCTTCGCGCTGGTGCCAAACCCGATGCTGCAACTGACCGCCGCATGGGGCGAGGTGACGGAGCGCACCTTTGGCCGCATGGTGGTTAAGCCCGATTGGGGCATCCGCTCCATCGTTGGTCCGGATGGACAGGATCATCTGGTCGACATCAAACCGGTGGTGGAAAAAGCCTTTGGCAATCTGATCCATTTCTCGGTCCGCCGTCGTGCGCCGATGAAGCGCAAGGTGATGCTTGTGGCCCCGATGTCGGGACATTATGCCACACTCCTGCGCTCGACCGTGGCGTCCCTGCTGCCCGATTGCGAGGTCTATGTCACCGATTGGCACAATGCCCGCGACATTCCTGTGTCCGAGGGCACATTCGACGTCGAGGATTACACGCTTTATCTTGTGGAGTTCATGCGCGCCCTAGGGCCGGATACCCATGTGATCGCCGTCTGCCAGCCTGCGCCCCTGACTTTGGCCGCAACCGCCTATCTGGCCGCCGAAGACCCCGCCGCGCAGCCGCGCAGCCTGACGCTGATCGGCGGGCCGATTGACCCGGATGCCGCAGCGACCGATGTGACCGATTTTGGCCGCCGGGTCACCATGGGCCAGTTGGAGCAGACCGCCATCCAGCGCGTGGGCTTCAAGTACAAGGGCGCAGGACGGTCGGTCTATCCGGGCCTGTTGCAGTTGCAATCTTTCATCTCGATGAATGCCGAACGCCACTCCAAGGCGTTTTCCGAACAAATCCTGCGCGTCGCGCGTGGCGAGGCGTCGGATCATGATGCCCATAATCGCTTTTACGACGAATATCTTGCCGTGATGGACATGACGGCGGAGTTCTACCTTTCGACCGTGGATCGCATTTTCAAGCGTGGCGAAATCGCCAAGAACGCCTTTGTTGTCGCCGGGAAAAAGGTGGATATCGGCGCGATCACCTCGGTCGCGGTGATGACGGTCGAAGGTGCGAATGACGACATTTCCGCCCCCGGTCAATGCGTCGCGGCGCTGGACCTGCTGACGGGCTTGCCTGCGTCAAAGAAGGCGCAGCATCTGGAACCGGGTGCCGGGCATTACGGCATTTTTGCTGGCAAAAGCTGGCGGTTGAACATCCGGCCCTTGGTGCTGAACTTCCTTGACGCCAATTCCGGCGAGCCGGAGCGCGCGACCAAGGCCAAGATCACGCTGGCCGCATCGAACTGAGGCCTTTTCGATCGGGTCCGCCCCTCACTCTACTCGCTCCCCTTGGGGGGCGGCCAGAGTGCGGGGGCCGCTACCGCCGTGCGGGGCGCAGCATCATGGGGCCGGACAGAAAGGCGCGCAGCGCCTCGGTCACGGCTTCGGGCTGTTCCAGCATCGGCAGATGACCCGCGCCGGGAATGACCTGCAACCGGCCATAGGGCAGCAATCCGGCAAGGAATTCCTGCCGCCGCACCGGCACCAGACCATCTTCGGCCCCGGCGAGGATCAGCGCGGGCATCAAGGCGCGGCGCAGTGTCTTTGACTGATCCGGACGGCGCTGTGCGGCACGGGATTGGCGGATATAGACCCCCTCGCCCAGTTGCAGCACCATATCGGCAACCAGTGCCTTGACCTCATCGCGCCATTCGCCAGGGGCAAAGGCCAAATCCGGGTAATCCTCGGCTGCGGCCTGCACCAGACGGCCTGATTTGGCGGCGACGATCCGCGCCTCACGCGCGGCGGCAGTTTTGGGGGCCTCGGCCAAGGGATCGGTGGAGATCAGCACCACCCGCAGGACCCGTTCCGGCGCGCGGCGCAGCACATCCATCACCACATCGCCGCCCAGACCATGCCCGATCGCCACGAATTTCGCGGGCGCATTGGCCAGCACCACCTCAGACAGGCGCTCAACGGTTTCTTCTGCACTGGGCAGGATCACCTGACAGGCATGGGTTGCGCCCAATTGCACCATCTGCGGCAGAAAGGCCCGGGCGTCACACATGAAACCGGGAACGAAAACAAGAGGTTCAGCAGTCACAGACCCGGAGTCCAATTCAAGATGGTTTCAACCACGCCGTCGGTCAGACCGGGGCTAAGGATGCGTCCGGCCAACACATGGCCAAAAGGATCATCCTTGGGGCCGGGCGTCAGCGTCTCGGACGTCACTTTGCCGCCCCAAGCGGCGGCAACGGGGGCGATGGCAGCGGGGTCGATCACCTGATCATTGGGGTTCGACAGCACCAGAAGGGGCACCTTTGCCGCCGCAAAATCCGTTCGCTTGGCCTCACGCAGCAAGGCGGCCATCGGGAAGAACGCCGACGACGGGTAGGCGGTCGTCCAATGCGCCGCCTGATCGTCGTTGATCGGGGTAAAGCCCGCCTCGCGCCCCGCAATCCACGGCGCCCAGATGGGGGCAAGTGGCAGGTCCAGCAGGAACGCCGCCGGGTTGCGGACTTTGAAGTTAGGGGACACCAGCACCACCCCCGCCAAGCCCTGCGACAGCACAGGATCGGTCGCCGCCAGTGCCGCCAAAGTGCCACCGGTGGAGGTGCCGATCAGGATCACGCGATCCCCCAGACGGCGGCCAATCGCCAGCGCCTCGGCCACATCCTCGATCCAGTCGCCCGCGGTGGGTTTAGCCATCGCTGCCCCGTCGCGGCCATGACCGGCAAGCCGCGTAAGAAACAGGTTCGCACCAAGGGCTGCGGCCACATCATCCGGCACGGGGCGGATTTCCTCGCGGTCGGCGGAAAAGCCGTGGATATAGACCAATGCAAGCGGGGTCTTGTTGCCGGGTGTGCCAGCCCAGATGATTTCCTTACCGGACTCCGGGCGCAGGTTCGGCACAGCAGCCTCGCGTTCGGAAAGCCACGCGTCGAGGTCATTTGGCAAACTCGCCGGATCAAAGGCAATCTCGCGGTCCACCCCATCGGGCGGAAAGACCACGGCGATCACCCCGACGGCCAGTCCCATCGCCAGAAGCAAGATGCCGAGTCCCTTGAAAATCCGTCGCATCATTCCCGCCCCATCCCCGACACCTCGGCCACTGCCTCTGCGATCATCGCAAGGCAATCGGCCGTTGAAAAGCGGTGATCCGCGCCCTTGACTAGCGTCAGGTGGATATCCGGCCCGGTGGCATGATCCAACAAGCGCAGCGCCACGGCGGGCGGGACATCGGTATCGGCGGTGCCTTGCAGCAAGCGCACCGGGAAGGGCAGCGCCAAAGGCGACCGCAGGACCAGACGGTTGCGGCCCTCTTCGATCAGGCGGCGGGTGATGACATAAGGATCAGGCGAATAGTCCGAGGGCAGGTCAACCCGCCCCTTTTCCATCAGATCCCGGCGTTGATCGTCGCTGAACCCAGCCCACATGCTGTCTTCGGTGAAATCCGGCGCAGCGGCGATGCCCACCAGACCCGCCACCCGCTCGGGCACCGCCCGCGCCAGTTGCAGCGCGATCCAGCCGCCCATGGAAGAGCCGACCAACACCTGCGGTCCCTCGGTCAACTGGGACAGGACGGCCAAGGCATCCTCGAACCAATCGCCAATCGCGCCGTCCAGAAAATCACCCGAACTGACGCCGTGGCCCGAATAGTCAAACCGAAGGAAGGCCCGACCCTGCGCCTGCGCCCAATCTTGCAGGAAGACCGCCTTGGTTCCGGTCATATCGGATCGGAACCCACCCAGAAACACGATCCCCGGCCCGAACCCATCGGTCCGCACATAGGCGATGCGGCGGCCTTGGGGCGTGGTCAGGAAATCGGTCATCGCGGCATCCTTCGCGGTCAGGGATCATCGGCAAGAACCACGAAGACCCGCCCCTTGCAAGCACTTGCCCACCTTAAGGATACGTCCTTGCCCGTTGACTTTCGCGCCCCAAGCCCACAGTAAGTGCCCGACATAACCCGCAACCGGGCGTTCCGTGGGCGCCAAACTGACGAGGAAGCCGCTATGGCCGAAATCTCCCTGACATTCCCCGATGGCAACAAGCGCGACTATGCGCCGGGCGTGACCGTTGCCGAAGTGGCGGCCTCCATCTCGACCAGCCTTGCGAAAAAGGCGATCTCGGCCACGGTGAACGGCCAGCATTGGGATCTGCAATGGCCGATCCCGGCGGATGCCGCGATTGCCATCCACACCACGCAAGACGACACGCAGGCGTTGGAACTGATCCGCCACGACTGCGCCCATATCATGGCCCGTGCCGTGCAAGAGATTTGGCCCGATGTGAAAGTCACCATCGGCCCGGTGCGCGATTACGGTTGGTTCTACGATTTTGACCGCAAAGAGCCCTTCTCGCCCGAAGACCTCGGCCAGATCGAAGCGAAGATGAAGCAGATCATCAACGCCCGCGATCCGGTGAAAACCGAGGTCTGGGACCGCGCCCGCGCCATCGCCTATTACGAAGAGCGGGGCGAACCGTTCAAGATCGAACTCATCAACCGCATCCCCGAAGGCGAAGACCTGCGGATGTATTGGCATGGCGCGTGGCAAGACCTCTGCCGAGGTCCGCATTTGCAGCACACGGGGCAAGTGCCCGCCGATGGGTTCAAACTGACCCATGTCGCGGGGGCCTATTGGCTGGGCGATGCGTCGCGCCCCATGCTGCAACGCATCTACGGCGTGGCCTTCAAGAACCGCGATGACCTGAAAGCCCATCTGACCATGCTGGAAGAGGCCGCCAAGCGCGACCACCGCAAGCTTGGCCGCGAGATGGAACTGTTCCATCTGCAAGAAGAAGCCCCCGGCATGGTGTTCTGGCACCCCAACGGCTGGATGATCTATCGCACGCTGGAAGATTACATGCGCGGGCGTCTTCGCGCCTCGGGCTACAAGGAAATCAAGACGCCGCAGGTGGTGGACCGTGTGCTGTGGGAAAAATCCGGCCATTGGGAAGCCTACCGCGAAAACATGTTCATCGTTGAGGTGGACGAAGACGGCGCCAAGGAAAAACGCATCAACGCGCTGAAGCCGATGAACTGCCCTTGTCATGTGCAGGTGTTCAATCAGGGCCTGAAATCTTACCGCGATTTGCCTTTGCGGCTGGCGGAGTTTGGCTCGTGCCACCGGTACGAGTCGTCGGGGTCGATGCATGGGCTGATGCGCGTGCGCGGCTTCACGCAAGATGACGCGCATATCTTCTGTACCGAGGACCAGATTGAGGCGGAATGCGCCGGCTTTATCGCGCTGCTGTCGTCCGTCTACAAAGACCTTGTGTTTGAGAAGTTCGATATCAAACTGTCAACCCGCCCCGATGTGCGCGTCGGGTCTGATGAGGTTTGGGACAAGGCCGAATCCGCGCTGGAGGGTGCCATCAAAAGCCTTGGCCTGCCCTATCAGATCAACCCCGGCGATGGCGCGTTCTATGGTCCGAAGCTGGACTTCAAACTGACGGACGCCATCGGGCGCGAATGGCAGTGTGGCACCTTCCAGTGTGACTTCAACCTGCCGGTGCGTCTGGATGCGGAATACGTGGGCGAGGATGGCGCAAAGCATCGCCCTGTCATGCTGCACCGCGCCGTGCTCGGCTCGTTTGAGCGGTTCATCGGCATCCTGTTGGAAAACTACGCGGGCAAACTGCCGTTCTGGCTGGCCCCACGTCAGGTTGTGGTGGCGTCTATTGTGTCGGATGCCGACCCTTATGTGCATGAAGTCGTCTCTGCCTTGGTCAAGGCCGGTGTGCGGGCCGAGGCCGATGTGCGCAACGAAAAGATCAACTACAAGGTGCGCGAACATTCCGTGGGCAAGGTGCCGGTCATCCTTGCCATCGGGATGAAAGAGGTCGAAGAGCGCACGGTTTCCATCCGCCGCCTGGGCGAAACCCGGACCGATACGATGACGCTCGATGCTGTGATTGCGTCCCTTGGGTTTGAGTCGCTGCCGCCCGCGCATTGACCACCGCACCCATTGCCCGCTGCGCTGCGCTTCCCGTCCTGCGGGGAGTGCGAAGCAATGTGGCGACAACATGCTTGATTTATGAAAAAACTGCGGCATTCTGAGCGATAGTGACGACAGACTTTCTGACCGCTTCCTGACTTCAGGCAGCCGGGCTATCGAAAGACTTGGCTTGCACGGCCCGCGCGGCATGTCGCCCCGGGAGGTCATGGAGAGGAGAAACGGAATGCCGACCGGCACCGTGAAGTGGTTCAACGCAACCAAAGGCTTTGGTTTCATCGCGCCTGATGACGGCGGCAAGGACGTGTTCGTTCACATCTCCGCTGTGGAACGTGCAGGACTCAAGGGCTTGAACGATAACCAGAAAATTGGGTACGAGCTGCAATCTGGCCGTGATGGCCGCGCGTCGGCAAGCGATCTGCGTCTGCTCTGACCAGCCAATATGGTGTCTGGCAGGCCCGCCGTTGTGCGGGCCTTTGTCATTTTCCGATCAGCCCAGAACCTTGGCCTGCACGGCGTCATCCCAGCCGATGGTCCAGCGATCACCATCCTGAATCACCGGGCGTTTCATCACGGTGGGCTGCGCGGCAATCTGCGCCTCAGGCTCTGATTCCCTGAGGAAATCCGAGAAGGAGCGGTAAGTGGGTGAGGTTTTGTTGATCGCCCGGTCGCCGAATTCGGTGACGATGGTATCAATCTCAGCAGCCGTCAGCGGATTGGCGCGAATGTCGCGAAAGGTAACGTCCTTGCCTGCGGCCTGAATGGCCTTGATTGCCTTCTTGCAGGTGTCGCAGGTGGAAATGCCATAAAGGATCATGCGTGCCTCCGGGTTTTCCTTAGCCTTGGCCCAAGGCGCGGGCGATGGCAACCCCGGCCCAAGCCGACAGCGCGGTGAGGATGGTTCCCCAGGTGACATCAGCGGCGACCATCGACCAATGCCAATCCTTCATGATGGCGTAGGAGGTGAACTCATAGGTGCCATAAGCCATCGCCCCGATGATCGCGGCCGGGATCAGCACCGGTGCGCCCGTTTTTAAGGCTGGCAGTGAGACCAGATAAACCAACCCCGCCACATAGGCCGCATAGAACAGCCCCGCCGGGACGATACGGATGTCGGTCAGCATCAACGGGCCGATATGGCGGCTGAACAGCGGCTTCATGAAGAGCGTCAGCATGATCGCATCAAGGATCAGGAAAACGACGGCAGTGGAGAGGTACAGGGTCAGGGCTTGCATGGCGGCCTCGCTGGGGATGCGGGAGAGGTAGCGCAAGGTGGGCCGGGGGGAAGGATGTATTTGAGGGGTGGGGTTTCTCAACCGACGCAACGTCAGGGGCGCGGCCGTCACGCCGGGGAGGTTGCACGTATACGTGCGGCCGCCCCGGGGGGGCGGGAC
>JAIYDR010000380.1 GCA_027487395.1 Rhodobacter sp.
AAGCGGAAGTTATAGCACTCGTCGTGGCGGGATTCGTCCGGCAGGCGATCCGTGTCGTGCTTGTGGCTGGGGAAACCGGACCAACCGCCTGCACCGACGGTGAACAACTCACTCACCAACAGCCGCCCGACGCGGTCATGATAGGCCGCGCCGAGGATGTGCTTGATCTTGCGATGGGTTTTGGTGTCGTCCGAGCCGTATTGGACGCGGTCGATATCCGCCGCCCGCACAGCAAAGGGGCGCAGGGTTTCGGCGTATTGCGCGCCGGCGATGAAGACCTCGGTCTCGGTGCGGGCGGTGATGCGGGTGGCGGAGTCAGTGGGGACATAGACGCCTTCGGGTTCGCCGTCCCAGACATCGACGCCGCGATGGCCGATGTCGGCAAAGGTCTGGCCCATGGTTTCCACGGTGACGGTGCCCGTCGCCGGGACAACGCAGGTCTCGTAGCCCGGGGTGCGATAGTCGAAATGCGCCCCGGCTTTCAGGCGGAGGATGTTGAAATAGACCAAGGGCACCAGCGGGTGATCGAGATCGACGATAGGCCGGTTCTGGTTGTCATGGGGGGCGATGTGCATGGTGTGTCCTGTCAGCCTGCGGTCGGGCCGGGGTGAAGGGTCAAGAATTCGTCCAGTTCGGCGGTGGTCGGCATGGCAGGCGCACAGCCCACCCGCGCCACGACCATCGCGGCGGCGGCTGATCCGCGCAGTACGGCTTCGGTCAGCGCGCGGCCCTGCGACAGGCTGGCGATCACATTGCCAAGGAAGGCATCCCCCGCCCCGGTGGGTTTCAGCGCCTCGGTCCGGTAGATGCCGGTGCGGGTTTCGGCCTCGGCGGTCAGGGTGATCGCGCCAAGTTCGCCCATCTTGAAGATGACAATCTGCGCGCCGTCTGTGATCAGGCTACGGGCTTTCTCTAAGCCCCGATCCAGCGACCCCGCCATGAAGCCGAATTCCACATCATTGCCGACGATCACATCACACAGCGCTGCGGCGCGAGAGTAAACCTCAGAGGCTTCAGCCGCCGAGCGCCAGGAATAGGGCCTGTAGTCAACGTCAAAGATCAGCGGCAGCCCCGCCGCGCGGGCAAGGTCAAAGGCGCGGAAGGTGGCGGTTCGGGACGGCTCTGCCGCCAGCACGGTGCCGGTGGTGATCAATGCCGAAAAGCGGGTGTAATCGACGGCTTCAACGTCTGCGGTGGTCATCGCGAAATCGGCAGCACCATTGCGGTAGATCACCGATTGGCAATTCTCGACCCTCGTTTCCACCACGGCCAGCGAATTGCGGGCCTCACCGCCCGTAGCCCGCACATGACTGCGGTCCACCCCGTAAGCGTCCAGTTGCGCCAGACAAAACCGCCCCACCGCATCATCGGAGACGCAGGTCAAAAGCGCGGCCCGCCCCCCGGCCCGCGTCAAAGCCACTGCGATATTGGCAGAGGACCCGCCAAGGGCCGTTGTAAACCGCGTGGCGGTCTCAATCGGCGTTCCCGGGGGGTCGGCGTAAAGGTCCATGCCTGCACGCCCGATCACCAGACAGGGGTGCGTGCCAAGGCGCGACAGGTCAGCCATGCGATCGCCTGCCCTCTTGACGAAAAGCCATCTTTTTGGAGCTGATCTTGTCCTGCATTCTGGTGAGGCCTTCCGAACGGACTTGCGCGTTTTGCGCGCTGAGGATAGCAATTTTGCAACCGGTTGCAATGTCGGCCTTCGGGGGGAGCGACCATGTCAGAGATCGGAATTGGCCTTGTCGGTGGCGGCTATATGGGCAAGGCCCATGCGGTGGCCCTCTCTGCCGTTGCGGCGATCTTTGACACACCCTTGCGACCGAGGCTGGAGGTGATTGCCGCCACCACGCGCAGTTCTGCCGCGCGTTATGCCCGTGCTTATGGATTTGTCCGCGGCACATCGGATTGGCGCGATCTGGTGGCTGATCCCAAGGTGCAGGCGGTGGTCATCGCCTCGCCGCAATCCACCCACCGCGCGATTGCCGAAGCCGCCTTTGCGGCGGGCAAGGCGGTGTTCTGCGAAAAGCCTTTGGGCGCGTCGCTTGAGGATGCCAAGGCCATGGTCGCGGCGGCCGAGGCCTCGGGTCAGCCCAATATGATCGGCTTCAACTATGTCCGCACCCCTGCCACGCAATTCGTGCGGCAGCTCTTGGCGGATGGCGTGATCGGTCGGGTGACATGGTTTCGCGGCGAACATACCGAGGACTTCCTGTCGGACCCTGATGCCCCCGCAACATGGCGCACGGTAGGCCGGGCGAATGGCTGCATGGGGGACCTCGCCCCGCATCCGGTGAACTGCATGTTGGCGTTGATGGGTCCAGTGGCAGAGCTTTCGGCGCGGATTGAAACGGTGCATGCCACCCGCCCCGGCGGCATGGTGGACAATGACGACCACGGCCAGTTGATGCTGCGCTTTGCCTCTGGCGCGATGGGTCATCTTTATATCAGCCGCACCGCCACGGGTCGCAAAATGGGCTATGCTTACGAAATTCATGGCACCAAGGGCAGTATCCGCTTTGATCAAGAGGATCAGAATTCGGTCCACCTCTATCGCGCCGAAGGGCCAGAGGCGACGCGCGGATTTACCCGCATTCTGACCGGCCCCGCACATCCTGATTATCTGCCCTTCTGTCAGGGGCCGGGACATGGCACCGGCTATCAGGACCAGATCATCATCGAAGCGCGGGATTTCCTTAAGGCGATCTATTCGGGCCAGCCGGTCTGGCCAACCTTCCGCGACTGTGTGGCCGTTTCCCAAATCATCGACACCGCCTATCAAGCCTCCGACGACGGTCGCTGGCACGCCGTCCCGCAAGCATGAGGACCCTATGACCATCCGTATCGGCAATGCGCCCTGCTCTTGGGGTGTGGAATTCGCAAGCGACCCGCGCAACCCGACATGGCAGCAGGTGCTGTCGGATTGTGCGGGTGCAGGGTATAAGGGGATCGAGCTTGGCCCCATCGGTTTCATGCCCGAAGACCCGGCGATCCTTGGGCCCGCTTTGGCTGAGCATGGATTGGAGTTGATCGGCGGCGTGGTGTTCCGCCCCTTCCACGATCCCGCAGCCTGGGATGAGGTGATGGATGCCGCGATCCGCACCTGCAAGGCATTGACCGCCCATGGCGCGCAGCATCTCGTGCTGATCGACTCCATCTCTCCCCGCCGCGCGCCGACCGCAGGCCGCGCGGATGCGGCCGAGCAGATGGACAAATCCGAATGGTCCGCCTTCC
>JAIYDR010000362.1 GCA_027487395.1 Rhodobacter sp.
GGCCCTTGTCAGCGAAACCGCCGCCGCGCGGGCCTGGCGGCAGGTGATGGCTGCCGGTCCGGGTGCGACAGAGGCGGAAACCGCCGCCGCCCTGCATCAAGTGCTGCTGGCCGCTGGCGTGGTGCGGGAGGTGGTCTGGCCAGAGGAGACGCCGCTCCCCGAGGCGCGGGCTTTGGCGATCTTCGCGGTCCTTTTGGCGATGCAGGGCGATCCGGCGGATTTCGACAACCGCCTTGCCGCTGCAACCGATATGGCGCTGGCGCTGCGGGCGGATATCCTTGCGGCGGATGCCCAAACCCTCGCGGCGCTTTTTGCGGAATTCCACGATCATGTCTGACCCGCGCGACCTGCCCTTGCCCGCCACGACTGAGCCTCTGCGTGCGGCAATCCGCCGCTTGCGCTGGTTCCGGCAAGCGATGGAGCGTCAGTTGAGCCAGTTGCAGGCCGAAACCGGGCTGCGCTTTGCCGTCGATGACCGCAAGCTGGCGCGGATTTTCGTCGATTGGCTGCGCCAGATCGAGGGGCAAAAGCCCCGCGACCCCGCCGCGCGGCGGGCCTATTTCGATTTTGTCTCAGCCCTGATGCTGCGGGACCTTCTGCGCGATGTGCCGCTGACCGCTGGCCCTTTGCCCGCCGGGGCGGATACAGCGCTGCCGGAGTATTTCTGGCCCGAAGGGTTTGCCTGCACCCTGTTCTGCCTGAACAT
The DNA here is from genome assembly GCA_027487395.1 of Rhodobacter sp. Classification (GTDB taxonomy): domain Bacteria; phylum Pseudomonadota; class Alphaproteobacteria; order Rhodobacterales; family Rhodobacteraceae; genus Paragemmobacter. The sequence continues at coordinate 707 of JAIYDR010000362.1, forward strand.
ACGCGCTGCCGTGCTGGAACAGGAATTCAACGCCGAGGCGACACTCGCCCCCGATTTCTTTGACCTGCGCAGCTGGTGGTCCTTCCGCGAGAATGTCGGCAGCGACGCCAACGCGGCGATGGGGTTCTTTGACGTCTTTACCGGCCAGAATCCCGATTGGCAGATGCCCGACAGCTTTCGCCGCAGGCTGGACCGGGCGCTGGCAGGGACCGGGGCGACCGTGGCGCTGGACTGAACCTGCGGTTGCGGCTATCGTTGCGCCATTGAAAAAGCGATGGAGGGCGACGTGAACAAGCAAGCAATCCCCCTCGGCGCGGGCGCTTTGGCCTATGCGGCGGAACTGGTCGCACGCGGTGACTACGACGATGTCAGCGCGGCCATCACGGGTGAGTTGGACCGTGCGAAAGCCCTGCGTGAAGATGAGGCGCTTGGCCTATCGGCTGTGCTGCGTTCCCGTTTGTCGATGCCTGTCACAGAATGGTCGCCCGTTTCAGATGTGGACGACCTGACAAAAGCCGCGCTGCGCCACATCGACCGGCTTGAACAAGGCATAACGCCAGATCGTCCCTGATGCAGATTGTCGCGCATCCATTGCTGGAGCGGGACTTGATCGACATAGCGACTCATATCTTCACAGTCACGCAAGACGCCAGCGCCGTGCGCCGCAGGATCATCGAAGCCCGCGAACTGCTGCAGGACGTTACAGAAAACCCCTTGTTCGGCGCACCTTTGGCCGAGGATTTGCAGGGCTGGCGGGTGCGGCATGGCGGGTGCGGCATGGCGGGCGCGGGCGGATGTTGTCGGTGGTCTATCGCCTTGATGCCGACGCGGATCGGCTTGACCTCGCCTTGGTGGCCTTTGCCGGACAGGACTGGCAGACCATCGCAACGCAGCGGGGACGCGATCTTTCCCCAAAGTGACCGGGCATGCTCAAACGAAAACAGGGCGGGTTTTCCCGCCCTCTTTCCGCTCAGACGCTTGCCCCCATCAGGCCCGTGACGAGGGCGCAAGCCTCAAGCACCCGGCTTCTTGCCGAAGGCGACGGCGACGATGATGATGGCGCCGGAGATCATCATTTGCTCGGACACGTCCAACCCCATGATGATCAACCCGTTGTTGATGGTGCCGATCAGCAGCGATCCAGCGAAGGTGCCAAGGATCGTGCCCTTGCCGCCAAACAGGCTGGTGCCGCCAAGGATGACGGCGGCGATGGCCATCAACTCCGCCCCTTCGCCAAAGTTGAAGCGCGCGGTTTGCATCATCCCGGCGTAGAGCATTCCTGCCAATGCGGCGGCGGCCCCAGACAGCAGAAAGGCGTAGAACTTCACGCGGCGGGTCTTGATGCCGGAATACTCCGCCGCCTGACGGTTGCCGCCGGTGGCAAGGATTTCGCGTCCGAAGCCAGTGTATTTCAGTACCACATGACCCAGAAGCGCGATGACCACCGACCAGATCAAAAGCGATGGTACGCCAAAGACATAGCCCGAGCCGAAGATGCCGTTATAGGTTTGGTTCGAGATTGAGATAGGGTTGGTATAGGTCACCCGCATGTCCAGACCGCGGATGAATTGCATCATCCCCAGCGTCACCAAAAAGGACGGAATCCCGATCATGGTGACAAAAACCCCGTTCAGACACCCCACCGCCAATCCGGACGCAATCGCCGCGACTACGGCCAAGGGCCATGGATAGCCCGCCTGCATCACCAAGGCGCAGATCAGCGCGGCCAGCGCGGTGGTGGAGCCGACCGACAGGTCAAGCTCACCCGCCGAGATGATGAACGTCATCGCAACCGCGATCACCGTGATCATCGCGGTGGTGCGGGCGATGTTGAACAGGTTCGTCACCGACAAGAACCCCTTGTCGCCAATCATCACGGCGAAAAAGCCCAAGACGACGACAAAGAAGATGTAGACGATGTAGTTCTGCCACTGGATGTCAGGCAGGGATGGCGTCGACCGCCCGGTGGCCGTGACCTTGGATTGCATGGTGGAGTTCCTCCTCTGACGCCACGGTGCGGCGGTTCAAGTCTTGGGTGATGCGACCGCCATGCAGAACAAGGATGCGGTCGCTGATCGCCATGAGTTCTTCGAGTTCGGATGAAATGACCAAAACGGCCATGCCCCGGTCCGCCATCGCCCGCACCGTCGCCACGATTTCCGACTTCGCGCCGATATCGACGCCGATGGTGGGCTCATCGAGGATCAGCAGGCGCGGATCCCGGGCAAGCCATTTGCCCAGAACGATCTTTTGCTGATTGCCGCCTGACAGCAGGCGCGACAGCTTGTCGGGGCCATCGGTCTTGATCTTCAGATCGCGGATCGTCTGTGTGACGGTGCTCAGCGCCTCGGCGTCGCGGACAAAGAAATGCCGGGTAAAGCGAGCAAGGTTGGGCAGCAGGACGTTGTCCCGCACGGAATGATCCAGCACGAGACCCATCTTGCGCCGATCTTCCGGCACAAGAGCAATCCCGCGGTCGATGGCATCGGCCTGACCGCGCAGGGGTTGACCGTCAAAGATCACCTCACCTGATACAGCGGTGCGGCGACCAAAGATCGTCTCGGCAATCTCGGTCCGGCCTGAGCCCATGAGGCCCGCCAGACCGACAATCTCGCCGGGGCGGATGTCAAAGCTGACGTCTTGCACGCGACTGGCCAAGCGCAGGTTCCGCACGTGCAGGATAGGCGGGACAGCGGGACGGTCTCCGCGATCTTGCCATTCAAAGCTGGCGGTGTGGCCAGCGCCCAGCATCGCCTCGACAATCCGCGCCACCGACAGGCCGGCGCAGGGTTCTGTCATCACCGTCTCACCGTCGCGCATCACGGTGACTCGGTCGCAGATGGTCAAAATCTCGGCCATGCGGTGGGAGATATAGACGATGGAAATGCCACTGGATTTCAGCTTGCGGACAAGGTCAAACAGCGCCTCGGTCTCGGCCTCGGACAGCGACGAGGTTGGCTCATCCATCACAAGGATACGTGCCTGCTTTGACAGGGCCTTTGCGATTTCGACGATCTGCATGAAGCCAACGGGCAGGCTGCCCACCAAGGCCTCGGGGTCGATATCGACGCCCAGTTCTTGCAGGATCAGGCGCGATTGGCGCACCATTGCGGCATTGTTGATAAAGGGCGTGCCTGGCAAGCGCGGCTCTCGGCCCAGCCAGATGTTCTGGGCGACGGTCAGTGTCGGCACCAGTGAGAATTCCTGAAAGATCATTGCGATGCCTGCGCGTTCAGACGCAGCGGTATCGGTGATGTCGACGGTCTGGCCGTCGATGCTGATTGTCCCGGTATCCTTGGTGTAAACCCCGGTCAGTATCTTCATCAGCGTGGATTTACCCGCGCCATTGCCGCCCATCAGGGCATGAACCTCGGCCTTCTGCAGATCAAAGGACACGCGGCGCAGCACCGGGATGTTGCCGAAGCTCTTGCCGATGTGGGTCATCTGAAGGAACGGACTGGACATGGCGGCCTCTGGGCAAAGGGAAATGGGCGCGCGGCAGGGAGCAGTGCCGCGCGCCGACTGTCGCTTATTGCGACAGCGCGTCGGTCATTTCGGCGGGCAGGTCGATCCGGTAGATCGTCTTGTATGCCGCAGGCAGAACGTCACGGGTCACCTTCAGCGGCGGCACCACGACATAGGACGGGGTCGGCTCACCGATCAGCGCCAGCGCGCCGATCTTGGCCTCGGCCACGCCTTGATCATAGGGACGCTGCGACGAGATCCCGGCGATGAAGCCGTTCTGCGCCATGTTCAGGGCGACGATCTGGTCGAAGTTTTCATTGACGATCTTGAAATCAGACGGGGTGCGGCCCGCGACGGTGGCGGCGGTGACAGCGCCCATCGCCGGGATCGACCACGAGGCATACATGCCGCTGAGGGTCGGGTAACGCGCCAGAACGCCCTGCGCCACTTCTTGGCCTTTGTTCGGGTCGTTGTGACCGGCAGCGGCGACCACGTTGATGTCGGGATACTTGGCCATCACGCGGGCGATAAAGCCCTCATAGCGCAGGTTGGTGACGTAGAAGTCATTGGCGAAATACATCGCCGCAACGTCGCCCTTGCCACCCAGCGACGCCGCCAGAGCATCCGCCAGATACATGCCAAGGGCGAGGTTATCCGACGAAACGATGGCTGCGTAATCCTTGCCCGGTTCCATGCCATCAACGGCTTGGTCGATGAACACGACCTTGGTGCCAGCCTCTTGGATCTTCTTGTAGGCGCTGGCGGTGGTCTGGCCGTTCAGCGGGATCGACACCAGCAGGTCGGGCTTCAGCACCGAGATCGCCTCAAGGTCGGCAATCTGCTTGGCATCGTCCCAGTTGGCATTGGTTTCAGCCACGACTTCGATGCCAAAGGATTCAAACGTCTCTTTCAGGCCGATCAGTTGCTGGCTGGCCCAGTCATCGCCCAACCACCCCATCGAGATGGCGACGGTGAAGTTACCCGCTTTGACCTTTTCGATCTGCTCGGGCGTCAGGTTCAGGTCGGCGGCGGGAAAACCCGGCTCACCGCGCTGGCCGTCCGAAACGACGACGCCGTCGATGCTGTCCATCGCGGCGATTTCCATCGTCTTGGCCGACGGCTCTTTGTACCACAGCGGGTGCTCGATATCGGCGGCGATTTCCGCCAGCGCCAAACCGGGCATCAGCGCCACGGAAGCGGCAAGCATAAAGCTCTTCATGGTCAGGTATTTCATCGGGTGTCCTCCTCCATTGGACGGGTGTGACGGATCAGCCCCCCGCAAGGGATGCTGCCGTATCTTGGGTAATGGGGTTGTTGGGATCGGGCCTTAGCGGGCCGCGACCGCGCCTTGTTTGCGGTCCAGCATGAAGTCGCGCAGGGTTTGCGCCAGCCGGTCCGGGGCTTCCAGCGCAAGGCTGTGGCCGCACTCTTGGAACACTTCGGACCGTTCGACGCCGGCCGAGACGTTTTCCATCTGGTCCTTGACCAATTCCCCAAAGAATTCCGGCGCACCGATGGTCAGGATGGGCAGCGTCAGCTTGGTCTTTTTCAAGTCCTTGTTGATACGGGCATTCTTCAGACCGGCGCGATAGGTTTCCAGACAGCCGCGCAGACCGCCGGGGGCCGACAGACGCGCAATCCATTCGGTGATCGCCTCATCCGAGATGGCATTCGGATTCCAGGTTTCGGCCTTGATCCAGAATTCCCAGAATTCCCGCTCGCGCCCGGTGATCAGCATTTCGGGCAGATGCGGGATCCAGAAGAAGGGGATATGCCAGACCCAGACGCCGCGCAGGTCAAACTGCGAGCTGACGTTTTCCGGGGTGAAGTTCGACCATTCCTCAAGCCCCTCACCCGAGAGCAGCATTTCGCTAAAGGACAGCGTCTTGACGCGGGCGCGTTCGGTTGCAGCCAGCGCATAGGCAAATTCCGCGCCGCGGTCTTCGCCATGCAGGTGGAAGGTGTCATGGCCCAGATGGGTCATCAGCGCCGCCACGTCCTTGGCATTGGTCAGGCTGTCATAGCCTTCCTCGGCCGGCGGTTTGTCGGTGTCGCCAAAGCCACGCAGATCGGGGGCGACCACGGTGAAATGGGGGGTCAGCAGCGGGATCAGCTTGTGCCAGTAAAAGTGGGTTTTCGGCGTGCCGTGTAGCAGCAGCAGCGGCTCGCCCTGGCCTGCGGTGACGTAATGCATGCGGATGCCATTCACACGCGCCCGACCATGCTTCACCGGGTTTCCGGCGTGATCGTAGATTTCGACCATGATGCAACTCCTCCACTTGGCTGCACATTTCTTAAATCAAATTTCGCAATGTTCAGAACAAATGTCAACATCGAAGGCCGTTTGTTCACTCAAGAGCAAGTCAATGATTTCATTACAAACTTGTGATATTTCCGTGCAGGCTTGGGGATTTCCCGCCCGTTTTTCGCGCCAGAAGTCGAAAAACTGCCCGAATCACATGGCAGATTTTTCGATCATTCGTCCAATTCAAGACTCAGATGAGCAAAACAAAAGACCCCCAGGCGGAAGCCCAGGGGTCTGCTCTGTGGACCTATCGGCCCGGATCAGGTGATGTTCAGGATGCGGCGCGCGTCGGCCTGGGTGGCGATGGGGCGGCCCACCTCGCGCGCGATCTCTTGCACCTCTTGCAAGAGTTCAAGGTTGGTGGGGTTGCGATGCGGGCTGTAATGCAGCTCCAGCCCCGTTTTCACATGACCACCCAGTTCAATGGTGCGGCGGATCAGCGGGCGGTAGTCATAGTCGCCCTCACCCCAGATCGAGATGAACCACGGCAGCTTGTGCTTGGCCTGCGAAATCATGTCGAGGTAGTAATACAGGCTTTCCAGCGACGGCTCCATCCCACAGGCGCCGATGGGTTTTTCACTCGTCAGGCCATATTTGCCGACAAAGTAGAAGTCCCAGTTCGACCCCGGCGTGAACATGCCCCGGTCCACATAGTGACGGGCGACGCGCAGGTGACCGGGTTCATAGACGCCCCAGATCATCGCGATGTCCCGCTCGCGGCAGAACTTCACCTGACGCGCGACTTGGGTCAGGTCCCAGCCATAGGCGCGGCCCACGGCGTTGCCTTCTTCGTCTTCGTCAATGACGAATTGGTCAATTCCAGTATCCACCACGGCAATCTGCACATTGGCGTGCTTGTTCAGGTAATGCACATGCTCCAACCCGCAATCGCCGGGCGCGACGAGGTTGTTGTTGCAGGTGGTGGGATACCAGATCATGTCAGGCCGCGCCTTCAGGATACGGTCCCAGGCCAACATGTAATCGTCAAACGCCGCTTTGCCCAAAAGGTCAAAGTTGGTGTTGTGCACATGGATCGCGGTGGCACCCGCATCCCAGCAGCGGATCGCATCTTCGACCACCTCATCATAGGTGACGGGGGTGTTGGGGTTCATCCGTTTGGTGCGGATGCCGTTCTGGTGGGATTCGATCAGCAGGGGTTCATCCCACTGGGGTTTCATCTCGGCAAAACGGTCTAGGGCTGTGGCCATGTCTGTCTCCTCTCAGGTCCGGCGCGGCGTCGGTTCCTCCCTCGCGCGCCCAAATTGATTGCCCGAAGGCAGGTTTACTTCACGATTCCATGCCGCGAACGGCTCATGGTGGCGGCGACGGCGACGATCAGGACCGCGCCATAAACGATACTTTGTGCCTGCGGGTCCACCCCCACAGCCGCCGACCCCACAGGGATCAGCGCCACGAACAGCGCCCCGAACACCACGTTCAGCGGATTGCAGGCCCCGCCGGTGATGGCCGTCCCGCCGACCAACGCCGCAGCGATGGAGGGCACCAGAAGGTCAGATCCCAAGCCGATCGAGGACGCCGCCCCTGCGATGGAAATCACGCAGAGCCCCGCCAATCCGGCGAAAAACCCCGACAGGCCAAAGGCAAGCACCTTCAGCGCCTTGACAGGTTGGCCCGACAAGGCGGCGGCGCGTTCATTATAGCCAACGGCGGCCAAGCCCTGCCCCGGCACGGTAAAGCGCAGAAAGGCCCAGAGAACCACCGCCAGCGCCACCGCGATCAGAAAGGCGATGGGCAGGGTGAAGACTTGAACGGTGAAGAGCCAGGCCACGACATCCATATTGTCCATGACATAGACGACGTTCGACCCGGTCACGACCAAGGACGCCGCCTGCATCACCCCCAGCGTTCCCAGCGTCAGCGCGAAGGAGGGGATTTGCGTATAGACGAGGATCAACCCGTTGATCACGCCGATGGCCGTGACCACCGCTAAGCATAGCATGGGCGAGGCCACGCCCAGCGGCCCCAGCGTCAGCGCGGCAAGGATGCAAGCGAACAGGCCCGTCGCGGCATTGGAAAGGTCAATCGAGCCGATTTGCAGCACCACGCATTGCCCCAAAGCCACCAGCAGGATCGGAGTTGCCTGTTGCGCGATGATCGACGGGCCGCCGCCGCCCAGAAATTCCGGCACCGCCAGCGCAACCAGCGCCAACAGCGCGACAAAGATCGCCAAAGGCCCCAGCGCCGCACGCAGCGCATCAAGGCGGATCGGAGTGGTCTCCACGCGGGCGGTCATACCATCTTCTCCAACAGATCAAGGGTTGTGGGGTCATCCTCGGCCCGGTCGAAACGGGCCGAGATTGCGCCGTCGCGCATCACGATCACCTCATGGCCAAGGTCCAGCGCCTCTTCCAGCGTGTCGGCCAGCAGAAGGACCGCCGCGCCCTCGGCACAGGCTGCGCGAATGCAGGCGTTGACATTGGCCCCCGCGCCGGGATCCAGCCCGCGCAGGGGGTGATCCAGCAGCAACACGCGCGGCGACAGGGTCAGCCACTTTGCCAGCATCACCTTTTGCTGATTGCCGCCTGAGAACCGATCCAGCGGTTGCGCGGGCAGGCGCGGGCGAATGTCCAGCTTGTCAAACCACGCCGCCGCCAGCGCCTTGCGCCGCGCGGCAGACAGGAACCACCCGCCATTGTCACCAAAAGGCACCGCGGTCAGATTTCGCGCGGCGGAAAGGCCACCCACGGCGGAATCCACACCGCGTTCAGCCGGCAGATAGGCGATCCCTGCCGCGATGGCACGGCGCGGGGTCCAGTCGGTGACGGGCTGGCCGTCCAGTTCCATGGTGCCCGCATCCGGGTCGTCAATGCCGAAGAGAGTGCGGATCAAGGCCTCACGCCCCGCGCCGAAAGTGCCGACGATGGCGGTGATCCGGCGGGGGTGCAGCGCAAGGTCAATGTCGCGGAATTCACCCCTCTTGGCCAAGCCGCGCACCTGCATCACCGGCGCGCCTTGCGCCAAAGGCACCGCGTCGCGCGTGCGGGCGTGGCGGTCCTTGCCGATCATCAGACGGTAGAGGTCGGCCTCTGTCACCTCGGCTTTGAGGCGATCAGCGACGATTTCGCCATCACGCATGACCACGGTACGGTCACAGATGCGCAGCACTTCCTCCAGACGGTGCGAGACGAAGATCACCGAACCGATGCCGCGCAGACGGTCAATTTCAGCCTCCAACACCTCGGTCTCTGCCTGTTCCAGCACGGATGTCGGCTCATCAAGGATCACCAGCGGTGCACCGCCCTGAGCGGCGGCGGTCTGGCAGGCCAGGTGGATGGTGCGGGCGATTTCGACCATTTGGCGTTCGGCAAAGCTCAGGTCACCCACCAGCGTGTCGGGGTGGATGGTGCTGCCGATGCGGGCCAGCACCTCTGCCGCCTCGGCCCTGACGGTGGACCAGCGGTAAAGCCCCGCTTTCACCGCTTTTGACCCGGACCGGCCTGCACCCATCACGATATTCTCGGCCACCGACAGGTTGGTGAACAGCGACTGTTCCTGATGCACAATCCCCACGCCCTGCGCGGTGGCGTCCAAGGGGCCGCGAAAGCGCACCTCTTTGCCGTTCAGCACCATGCGACCCTGATTGGGCAGATGCACGCCGGTCAGCATCTTCAGAAGCGTCGATTTGCCGGCACCATTCTCGCCGATCAGACCCACCACCTGATGGCGGGGGATGCTCAGCGACAGGGGTTTCACGGCCACGAGGGGGCCAAAGCTCTTGGACACGCCCTCAAGCGTCAGAACCGGGGGGGCGGAGCGGGCAGCGCCGGGGATGTGCAATTGCATCATTTCGACAC
>JAIYDR010000324.1 GCA_027487395.1 Rhodobacter sp.
CTCATCCCCTTGTTCGGCCACACGGGCAACGGAGACGACCTCCTCACCCTCACCGACCGAGAAGACCTTGACGCCGCCGGCGCTGCGCGAGCGGAAGCTGATCTGATCCACCGGCACCCGGATCGACTGCCCCGTGGAGGTGGCGAGCATGATCTGATCCGACAGTTCCACCGGGAAGGAGGCGACCAGCGCCCCGCCCCGCATCGCGCCGTCCATCGCCTTGACGCCCATGCCGCCGCGTCCGCGCACCGGATAGCCGTGGCTGGACGAGAGTTTGCCAGTGCCTTTGGCGGTGATGGTCAGGATCAGGTCTTCAATCGCCGACATTTCGGCATAGCGTTCGGGTGACAACTGCCCTGCAGCGACGGCTTCTTCATCCTCATCGGCTTCGGCATCGTCCTCCACCGCGCCCGCCATCAGGCGGCGCTGTTTGAGGTAGGCTTCGCGTTCTTCGGGCGTCGCCTCAAAATGGCGGATGATCGCCATCGACACGACCTTGTCGCTTTCGGCCAAACGGATGCCGCGCACGCCCGTCGATCCGCGCGATTTGAACACGCGGATGTCGGTGGTGGGGAAGCGGATCGCCCGGCCCCCGGCGGTGACCAGCATCACATCGTCGGTGTCATCGGCAATCGCCGCATTCACCAGCGTCACGCCTTCGGGCAGGCGCATGGCAATCTTGCCGTTGCGCATGACATTGGTGAAGTCGGACAGATCGTTCTGGCGCACATCGCCGTCTGAGGTGGCGAAAACGATTTGCAGATTGGCCCAATCCGCCTCGGGCACATCCACCGGCATCAGGGCAGCAATGGAGACCCCGGTTTCAATGGGTAGGATATTGACCAGCGCCTTGCCCTTGGCGGTGCGGCCCGCCAGCGGCAAACGCCAGCATTTCAGCTTGTAGACCATGCCGTCCGTTGTGAAAAACAGCAAAGGCGTGTGGGTATTGGCGACAAACAGCGTCGTCACCACATCGTCTTCCTTGGTCGCCATCGACGACAGGCCCTTGCCGCCCCGGTTCTGACTGCGGAATTCGGCCAAGGGCGTGCGCTTGATATAGCCGCCCGAGGTGACGGTGACGACCATATCCTCGCGCTCGATCAGGTCCTCATCTTCCATGTCGCCGGCCCAATCGACGATCTCGGTCCGGCGCGGCACGGCGAAATTGGCCTTCACCTCTCGCAGTTCATCCGAGATGATCGCCATGATCCGCTCACGGCTGCCCAAGATGTCCAGATAATCGCGGATCTTGGCGGCGAGTTCGGCCAGTTCGTCAGTGACCTCTTTGACGCCAAGCGCGGTCAGGCGTTGCAGACGCAATTCCAGGATCGCCCGGGCCTGAAGTTCCGAGAGGTTATAGGTGCCATCTTCGTTGATCGTGTGGCTGGGATCGTCGATCAGGCGGATGTAATCGGCGATGTCCTGCGCAGGGCACCGGCGGGTCATCAGGCGCTCGCGGGCTTCTGCCGCATCCGCCGAGGAACGGATGGTGCGGACAACCTCATCCACATTCGACACAGCGACAGCCAGACCGCAGAGGATATGGCTGCGTTCACGGGCTTTTCGCAGTTCATAAGCCGTGCGGCGCGCCACAACTTCCTCGCGGAAGGTGATGAAATGCGTGAGGAAATCGCGCAATGTCAGTTGTTCGGGACGCCCGCCGTTCAAAGCCAGCATGTTGCAGCCAAAGCTGGTTTGCATCTGGGTGAAGCGGAACAACTGGTTCAGCACCACATCGGGGGTGGCGTCGCGCTTGAGTTCGATCACCACACGGATGCCGATGCGGTCGGATTCGTCAGCGATGTTCGAAATGCCTTCCAGCTTTTTCTCGCGCACCAGTTCGGCCATCTTTTCGATCATCGCGGCCTTGTTCACCTGATAGGGAATCTCGTCCAGGATGATGGCGAACCGGTCCTTGCGGATTTCCTCAACCCGCGTTTTGGCGCGGATGATGACGGAGCCGCGCCCCTCAAGATACGCTTTGCGCGCGCCGGACCGGCCAAGGATCACGCCCCCGGTGGGGAAATCCGGGGCGGGGATGATCTCCATCAACGCTTCGGTCGAGAGGTCGGGATTGTCGATCAACGCCAGCGTGCCGTCGATCACCTCGCCCAGGTTATGCGGCGGGATGTTGGTCGCCATGCCGACGGCGATGCCGCCCGCGCCATTGACCAGCATATTGGGAAAGCGCGCCGGAAGGACGGTGGGTTCCTTGTCCTTTCCGTCATAATTGTCTTGGAAATCAACGGTGTCCTTGTCGATATCCGCCATGAGAAACGCAGCGGGCTTGTCCATCCGCACTTCGGTATAGCGCATCGCCGCGGCCGCATCGCCGTCCATCGAGCCGAAGTTGCCCTGCCCATCAAGGAGTTTCAGCGACATCGAAAACGGCTGTGCCATCCGCACCAAGGCGTCATAGATCGCCGAGTCGCCATGGGGATGGTATTTCCCCATCGTGTCGCCGACCGGACGCGCCGATTTGCGATAGGATTTGTCATGCGTGTTGCCGGATTCATGCATCGCGAACAGGATGCGGCGATGCACCGGCTTTAACCCGTCGCGCAGATCCGGGATCGCACGAGAGACGATCACGCTCATGGCGTAGTCGAGATACGCGGTCTTCATCTCTTCGGTGATCGAGACCTGCGGCCCGTGCCACGGGTTTTTCGGGGCAGAGTCTTCGGTGTTTTCCGGGGTATCGGGCGTATCGGTCAAAGCGCCTGCGCCTTCCTGCAAGTGGTCTAGATATGGTTGATCCGGACCTTACACCATCCCGTATATGGGGTGCAATGCCGCAGGGCGCGGGCTTTCAGCAGCCACGGCGGGTGAGTGACAATACATTGATATCGTTGACATATATTGCAGCCATGGCAGGCTGTTGCGACAGGTCAATGACAAGAGGTGCAAGATGCCCATCACAGTCGATCATTCAGAGACCACGTTGATGCTGAAAGGCTATGGTTTGACCACGGCAGAGATTTACTATCGGATGCCGGATTATCGCAATGTTCTCAACACCTTCGTCTGGCAGCACTATGACGTTGCCCCCGATTATCCCGAATTGTTCCGCTTCATCGAGTTCTGGCAGGACAAGATCGAGGGACCGCTGCACTCCGTCCGCTTTACGCATCGCAAGCTGATCAGCCCGGGCGAGTGGCGGAATGTGGTGGGGGAGTGGCAGTTGCATTGAGGGTGGGCGTCATAACTTTGTTCTTCTTGGCAAATTGAGACGACGATCAGGATCGGACCGGGACCCAAAGTCCCGGTCCGCGCGCAGCCCGCCCCCTCGGGCTGCGCGCCAGAGGCGCTTAGCCCGGCGGTCTGCACGCGAACCTATGGCGGTGTGATGAAACGCTCCACTGGAGCCTTTCATCACACCTTGCGCCTCTTCTCAAATAGCCATTCACCCCATCGGCCCCATCAACTCCGCCTCATCCCCCTCCCGCACCGCCGTGTAAAAACACGTGCGCCGGTTGGTGTGGCAGGCTGGCCCCTCTTGCGTGACCAAAGCCAGCAGGCAATCCCGGTCGCAGTCCAGCCGCAACTCCACCAGCCGCTGCACATGGCCAGAGGTTTCGCCCTTGATCCAGAAGGCCTGGCGAGAGCGACTCCAATAGGTCACCCGCCCCGTCGCCAGCGTTTGCGCCACGGCCTCGGCGTTCATCCAGGCCAACATCAGCACCTCACCGCTGGCATGATCCTGCGCGATGCAAGGGATCAGACCATTGGCATCATACTTTAGGCTTGCGGCGTCAAAGCGCATCGGAGTCGTCCTTGGCAGGGGCTCGGTCGGGGTCTATCTAAGGGGGGACAACGCGAAGGGAAACCCCGATGGCCGACAGCGACCTGGTCAAACTCTATTCCGGCCGCATTCTGGAACTGGCCGCCGACATCCCGCATCTGGGGCGTCTGCCGCACCCGCAGGGCACAGCGCGCAAACGCTCGCCCCTCTGCGGCTCAACGGTGACCGTCGATCTGGCGCTGAGCGGAGAGACCATCACCGACTATCGCCAAGACGTCAAAGCCTGCGCCTTGGGCCAAGCGGCGGCCTCGGTCGTTGGGGGCGCTGTGATCGGCAGCACCCGGGATCAAGTGGCCACCGCGCGGGCAGAGCTTGAGGCGATGCTGAAACGCGGCGGCCCTGCCCCCTCGGCACCGTTCAACGGATTGGAAGTGCTTTCCCCCGCCAAGGACTATGCCAACCGCCACGCGTCAATCCTGCTCGCCTTGGATGCCACGCTGGATGCGTTCGACGCCGCCCGCGCGGCGCAATCAGCGTAACGCGGCCATCAAAAAAAACCGCCGCGCGTCACGGGGACGGCGGCGGAAGTGGCGTGTCGTTCCGGGCAATGGCGCGATGGACAGGTCAGGATCGCGCAGGCGTCACTTGGGGACAGACGCGGCCCGGCAAAGACCGCAGGCAGTAGCAAAAAGGGTCAGGCCGACCCGACGAGGTGAAGCCCCACCACAAGGGCCGAGAACAGCACCACGACCCCGACCGTATCTTCGATCAGCGTGGCACGGGCGCGAAACAGGATGTCTTTCAGTTCCGTCAGCATCTTCGTCCTCCAGTCCTTTGGATGGGTCTTGTTGCTACTTTGTTCTCATGATTCGGCGAATCGGGCAAGAACTTTTTGGGAACATCTGTGAACTTTCCGTAAATGCGGCTTAACCGACCGAGAGCAGCCGGATCGCGCGATCCTGCTCTAGCAGCCACAACAGCATCCGTGCTGCCCGCCCACGCAGAGATTGCAGCGCAGGATCATCGGCCAACAACCTGCGCGCATCGCTTTGCGCAATCGCCATCAAGGCCCCCTGCCGCTCCAGATCGGCCACGCGAAAACGCGGCAGGCCGGATTGCGCGGTGCCGATCAGATCGCCCGCGCCGCGCATCGACAGGTCCTCTTCGGCGATGCGAAAGCCATCTTCGGTGTCGCGCAAGACTTTCAATCGCCGCTCGCCGGAGTCGGTCAGGGGGGCTTGATACATCAGAAGGCAGGTCGACTCCGCCGTGCCGCGCCCCACCCGCCCGCGCAACTGGTGCAGTTGCGCCAGACCGAATGTCTCAGCCCGCTCCACCACCATGATGCTGGCATTGGGCACGTTCACCCCGACCTCGATCACCGTGGTCGCCACCAACACCTGCGTCTGGCCCGCCACAAAGCGCGCCATTGCGGCATCCTTGTCGGCGGGGGGCATCTGGCCGTGCACCATGCCCACTCTGTCCCCCAAGGCCGCGCGCAGATGGGCAAATCGCGCCTCGGCGCTGGCGTAATCCAGCACCTCGGAGTCTTCGACGAGGGGACAAACCCAATAGGCCTGCCGCCCCTCAACCAAGGCCTGCCGCAGATGCGCCACCACCTCATCCATCCGCGCGGTTGACACCAGCGCCGTGCGGATCGGTTTGCGCCCCGCGGGTTTTTCATCCAAGACCGACACATCCATGTCGCCATAGCTCGCCAGCGCCAGACTGCGCGGGATCGGCGTTGCGGTCATCACCAGCGTGTCAGTGGCCTGCCCCTTTGCGCCCAACTCCATCCGCTGCGCGACGCCAAAGCGGTGCTGTTCATCCACCACGGCAAGGCGCAGGTCGTGGAAATGCACATCTTTCTGGAACACCGCATGGGTGCCCACAAGGATATCAATCCTCCCCGCCGCCAGATCGGCCAGTTTCGCCACACGATCCGCGCCCTTGTCGCGGCCTGTCAGCAATTCCAACCGCACCCCCGCCGCTGCGGCCAAAGGCTCCAATCCCTCATGATGTTGCCGCGCGAGGATTTCGGTGGGGGCCATCATCACGCCCTGTCCACCGCCCTCCACCGCCACCAAAAGCGACAAAAACGCCACCAGCGTCTTACCCGATCCGACATCGCCTTGCAGCAGACGGTTCATCCGTAGCGGGTTTTCCATATCCAGCGAAATCTCGGCTACAGCACGGGTCTGCGCCCCGGTCGGCTGATAGGGAAGCGATGCCAAGACCTTACGCTGCAAGGCTCCCGTCCCGCGCGTGACCTGCCCCTTACCCCGGCGCAAGGCCGCACGGGCAAGCGAGAGTGTCAGTTGATGGGCGAACAACTCATCATAGGCGAGCCGGACGCGGGCGGGATCGGTCGGTGACAGATCGGCTTGCGCTTTCGGCGCATGCACCCGCGCCATCGCCGTGGCCCAATCCGGCCAGCCTTCACGCGCCAGCAAAGGCCCGTCGATCCATTCCGGCAAGACCGGCGCGCGGGTCAGCGTCGCCGCCACGGCCTTGGCCACCTGTTTTTGCGTGATGCCTGCAGACAGGGGATAGACCGGCTCAAAGGGCGGAAGTTCGCCCGCCTCTTCGACCCGCAACACATGATCGGGATGGACCATCTGGGCGATGCCGTCGAAAAGTTCGACCTTGCCCGAGATCAGCCTGCGCTGCCCGGTCGGCAAGAGTTTGGTCAGGTAATCGCCGCGTGCGTGAAAGAACACCAGTTGGAATTCCAGCAAGGAATCCCGCACGTTGATGCGGTAGGGCTTGCCCTTGGTGCGGGGCGGCATGTGGTTTGCCACCTCCACCTCCACCGTCACGGTGCAGGGCGGCACCACATCGCGGACCGAGGCTTTGCGCGCCCGATCCACCCCGGAATGGGGCAGCAGGAACAGCAAATCCTTGGGCTTTTCCACCCCAAGCGATAGGAACAGCTTGGCAAGTTTCGGCCCGACGCCCTCCAGCGTTTCCAATTCGGCAAACAGCGGGAAAAGCTCGGCCGGACGCGACATCAGGCGCCCGAAATCAGCGCGAGCCAAGCGTCTTCGTCGATCATCTTGACCCCCAGCCGTTCGGCATCCTTGGCCTTGGACCCTGCCCCCGGCCCGGCGACCAAGATGTCGGTCTTGGCGCTGACCGATCCGGCCACCTTGGCCCCCAGCGATTCCGCCCGCGCCTTGGCCTCGGCCCGCGTCATCTTTTCCAAAGTGCCGGTGAACACGACCGTCAGACCCGCAACGGGACTAGAGGTCGCGCGGGCTTCGGGCGGCAACACAGTCAGATGGGCGATCAAGCGGTTGATCGAGGCACGTTCGTCGCGGTTGGCCAGCGCATCCGACAGCGACAACGCCAAAACGGGGCCGATGCCGTCGCCTGTGATCAACTCCTGCCACGCCGCCGTCGCCTCTGGCAAAACGGCCAGTGCCGCGATGGCCGCTTCGCGCGCCTCTTTTACCTTGGGGCGGCGGTTTTCCTGCGCGGCGCGGGCGCGTTCTTCCGCCTCAGCCGCATCCGCCGCGCGATGGGCAAGCGCTGCGGGGCGGGACAGGTCCACCGCTGCGGCCAGCGCGTCCCAGGATTGGTAATGCCGCGCAAGGTCTTGCGCCGCGACTTCGCCGACATGGCGCATGCCAAGCGCGAAGATCAGCCGCGCCAGTGGGATACGGCGCTTGTCGTCAATGGCGGCCCAAAGGTTGGTGACGGACCGATCCCCGAACCCTTCCCGGTTTTTCAGCTTTTGCAGTAGGTTGTCGGCGTCTCTTGAGGCTAGCGTGAAGATATCCGCGGGTTCCCGGACGGGCAGCAGGTCATCGGCAAAGAACATCTCAATCTGCTTTGCCCCCAGACCTTCGATGTCAAAGGCCGCGCGGCTGACGAAGTGCTTCAGCCGCTCCACCGCCTGCGCGGGGCAGATCAAGCCGCCGGTGCAGCGACGGATCGAGTCGCCCTCTTCGCGCTCGGCGGGGCTTTGGCATTCCGGGCAGCTATGGGGAAAGGCATAAGGCACGGCGTCCAAGGGGCGCTGTGACAGGTCCACATCGGCAATCTTTGGGATCACATCCCCGGCGCGATAGACCTGCACCCAATCGCCGACGCGGATATCCTTGCCGTCGCGGATCGCCTCGCCTTTGGAATCGCGGCCAAGGATGTAATCCTCATTGTGCAGGGTGGCGTTTGAGACGACTACGCCCCCCACCGTGACAGGCTGCAACCGCGCCACGGGGGAAATCGCCCCTGTCCGGCCCACCTGAATGTCGATGGCAAGCAGCCGGGTCCAGGCCAGTTCCGCCGGGAATTTATGCGCGATGGCCCAACGCGGGGTCGTGGCACGAAAGCCAAGGCGGCTTTGCAGCGACAGATCATCCACCTTGTAGACCACACCGTCGATGTCATAGCCCAGCGTTGCCCGCTGCGCCTCGATCCCCTTGTAATGCGCGAGCATCTCTGCCGGGCTGTGACAGAGCCGCGTTAAGGGATTGGTCTCAAAGCCCAATTCCGCCAAACGCTGGATCGCGCCGGATTGCGTTTCCGCCAGCGGTTCGGACAAAGCCCCCCAGGCATAGGCAAAGAACCGCAAGGGCCGTGCAGCGGTGATCGTGGCATCCAGTTGACGCAAACTGCCCGCCGCTGCGTTGCGCGGATTGGCAAAGGTCTTGCCCCCCGCCGCCGCCTGCCGCGCGTTCAGGGCGGCGAAATCGGCGTGGGACATATAAACCTCGCCCCGCACCTCAAGCACCGAAGGCGCACCCGTCAGGCGCTGCGGGATATCGGCAATGGTGCGGGCATTGTCGGTGACATTCTCGCCGGTTTCGCCATCGCCACGGGTCGCGGCTTGAACGAGTTGGCCGTGTTCATACCGCAAGGACAGCGACAGCCCGTCAATCTTGGGCTCCGCTGTATAGGCAAGCGGCGTGGCGAGGTTCAGATAAGACCTGACCCGGCCGTCGAAATCCGCCACATCGCCATCTTCGAACGCATTTTCCAGCGACAGCATCCGCACCTCGTGGCGGATCTTGCCAAAGCCCTCGCCCAAGGCGCCACCCACCTGATCCGATGGGCTATCGCTGCGTTTCAGCGCGGGAAAGCGCGCTTCAAGGTCTGCATTGCGCCGCTTGAGCGCGTCATAATCGGCATCCGAAAGATCGGGCGCATCTCGCCGGTGATAGGCCTCATTCGCCGCCGCCAACAGGGCAGCGAGACGGGCGAGTTCATCGCGCGCCTCAGCCTCGGTCCATTGGTCGATGTCTTTTTGCGCCGTCATGCCAACCTCCCGCACCGACCCAAGGTTTAGGTGCGGCGCGGGTCATCGTCCAGCGCGGAAAGCATACAACAGAGATCAGCCCGCAGCGGCGATCGAGACACGGCGCAGCGCCATTTCCGGCACCGGATCGCGCATCACATAGCCCCGGCCCCAGACGGTTTCGATGTAATTGTCGCCCCCCGTCGCCTCGGCCATTTTCTTGCGCAGTTTGCAGATGAAGACGTCGATGATCTTCAGTTCCGGCTCATCCATGCCGCCGTAAAGGTGATTGAGGAACATTTCCTTGGTCAAGGTCGTGCCCTTGCGCAAGGAAAGCAGTTCCAGAATCTGATATTCCTTGCCGGTCAGGTGGATGGTCTTTCCATTCGCCTCAACTGTCTTGGCGTCCAGATTGACCGCGACAGCACCCGTGCGGATGACTGACTGGGCATGCCCCTTGGAGCGGCGGATGATGGCATGGATCCGCGCGATGAGCTCTTCGCGGTGGAAGGGCTTGGTCATGTAATCATCGGCACCAAAGCCAAAGCCCCTGATTTTGTTGTCCGTGTCGTCCGAGCCAGAGAGAATCAGGATCGGCGTGTCGATCTTTGCCAACCGCAACTGGCGCAGGACTTCATGCCCGCTCATATCCGGCAGGTTCAGATCCAACAGAATCAGGTCGTAATCGTAGAGTTTTGCCAGATCGACTCCGTCTTCGCCCAGATCGGTACAATAGACGTTGAGGTTGGCATGGGTCAGCATCAATTCGATGCTGCGCGAGGTGGCGGGATCGTCCTCAACCAAAAGGATACGCATTCACTACTCTCCTGAGGAACAGCGGTCATCTTGCGCCACTGTGCCGGACACTCGTTAAACGAAGGTTAGCATGCCATAAAACTTCGCCATTTCAAATCAACTTTGCCGATAGGTCTTGAGTTTTGTAACCCGAAGGCCCGCCTCGCCATGATCAGCCACGGCCTTGCACCACAAGGCAAATTCCTCCTCCGACAGGCCATAGCGCTTGAGCGCCGCCTCCTGCGACAAAAGACCATGGACCACCGCGCGCACCACCAGCGCCTTGCGCCGGGCAATCCAGCGGGTGGTCTCGGGGGCGGGCAAGTCAGCCCGCGTCAGAATCTGTCCATCGGGTAGGGTCACCTGCCGGGGTCCATCCACCTTTTTCAAGAACATCGCCTTTTTCACCTGTCCAATCCCACATGAGGTCGGCCACCGCGGGGCCGTCCGGCGCAAAGCTGATCGGGGGCGAGCGTGGCGCAGCGGGATTAAGCAAGGGTGAAGAGCAGGGCTTGTGAGTGCAGGGCATTTTCCTATAGTCGCAGCAATTCCAAAAGACATCCGTTCCCAGTGGCGCTGCCCAGTGCGCCCACCTTGAAAGCCCAGCCCATGGCCCTTGACCAGCCGCTGAACTCGCTTGGCCTGCCCAAGCCCCCCTCCGAGACGCGGGTTGTCGTCGCCATGTCGGGCGGCGTCGATTCCTCGGTCGTGGCGGCTGTGCTGAAGGATGAAGGCTATGACGTGGTCGGCGTCACCTTGCAGCTTTATGACCATGGCGCCGCGCTGGCCAAGAAGGGCGCCTGCTGCGCCGGGCGCGACATCCATGATGCACGGCGGGTGGCGGAAACCATGGGCTTCCCGCATTATGTGCTGGATTATGAGAACACCTTCCGTGAGGCGGTGATCGAGGAATTCGCCGATGCCTACCTTGCCGGCGCAACCCCGGTGCCCTGCATCCGCTGCAATGAGCGGGTGAAGTTCAAGGACCTTTTGGCCACCGCAAAGGATTTGGACGCCGATTGCATGGCCACCGGCCATTACATCCAGCGCAAGATCGGCGGCTTGGGGCCAGAGCTGCATCAGGCGGCGGATGCGAACCGCGATCAAAGCTATTTCCTGTTTTCCACCACAGCAGAGCAACTGTCCTATCTGCGCTTTCCGCTTGGCCATCTGGGCTCCAAGGCCGAAACGCGGGCCTTGGCGGCGCGCTACGGACTGGCAGTGGCGGATAAGCCCGACAGTCAGGACATCTGCTTTGTGCCCAACGGCAATTACGCCGCCGTCATCGAAAAACTGCGCCCCGGCGCGGCAGACCCCGGCGAGATTGTGGATATGGCGGGCCGCGTTTTGGGCACGCATCGCGGCGTGATCCATTACACCATCGGGCAACGAAAGGGTCTCGGCATCGGGGGCCTTGGCGATCCGGTCTATGTGGTACGGCTGGACCCGGTGAGCCGCCAGGTGTTGGTGGGGCCGAAAGAGGCGCTCTCCACCCGCGTGGTGCCGCTGCGTGAGGTGAACTGGCTGGGCGATGCGCCCTTTGACAGCCGCACTGAATGGCATCTGGAGGTCAAGGTCCGCTCCACCCGTCCGCCACGGCCCGCCGTGATCCGGCCCTTGAGCGCGACCGAGGCCGAGGTGGAACTGCTTTCACCCGAGGATGGGGTGAGTGCGGGGCAGGCTTGCGTGTTCTACGCGCCCGAAGGCGGGCGGATTTTCGGCGGCGGCTGGATCTGGAAAGGTCGCGCTGGGTGAACGGACAGAAGCGGGGGTTTCACACCCCCGCACCCCCGTGGGGTATTTCAGCCAAGATGAAGCGGTCAGAGCGCCGAGAGCACTGAGCGCGCGGCGCGCAGGCCCGGGGCCTCGCCACCCTTGCCGAGGCGGTCCATCGTCAGGGCCATCGCCCTTTGCTGCGCCTGTGGCTGGGCGAGTTGCGAGAGAAGCGCCGGGGCGATCAGGTCGGGGCGGCAGGCCGCGCCGATGAATTCCGGCACCACGCGGGTTTCCGAGACGAGGTTCACCAGCGTGACCGTGTCGATCAGCGCCGCGCGGCGCATCATCCACAGCGTCAGGCGGTTCATGTCATAGGCGATGACCATCGGGCAATTGTTCGCCGCCAGTTCCAGGGACACGGTGCCAGAGGCGGCAAGCGCCACATCAGCGGCGGCAAAGGCACCGCGTTTCAGGCCAGGGTCGGTGATGATCTGCGGTGCGATCGGCCAATCCGCGGTGAGGCTGCGGATCACGGGTTCGATGCTTGCCAAAGTGGGCAGAACCACGCGGGCGTCGGGGTGGCTGCGGTGCACCCGTGCCAGCGTTTGGCCGAAGATCGGGGCAAGCCGTGTGACCTCGCCGCGCCGCGATCCGGGCAGGGTCAGGATCAGCGGGCCTTGGCCTTTGAAGGCTGCACGTTCCTCTGGGGTGGCACGGGGCTCAGAGACGACCGGATGACCAACGAAATCGCAACTCATCCCGGCGGCGGTCATATAGGGCGGCTCAAACGGCAAAAGCGCCAGCACATGGTCGATCACGCGGGCCATCTTTGCCGCGCGTCCCGGTCGCCATGCCCAGACCGAGGGGGCGACGTAATGGATGGTGCGGATACTGGGGTCCGCCGCGCGCACGAGGGCTGCGACGCGCAGGCCGAAGTCGGGGCTGTCAATGGTGATCAGCGCCTTTGCGCCCGATGTCAGGCAGGCCTCAGCCGTCTCACGGATGCGGCGTTTGAGGTGCAGGTATTTCGGCAGCACCTCGACAAGGCCCATGATGGAAAGCTCCTCCATCGGGAACAGGCTCTGCATCCCCTCCGCCTGCATCAGCGGCCCTGCCACCCCGGCGAAACGGACATCCGGGGACAAAGCGCGCAGACCCAGCATCAGTGCAGCACCCAAACGGTCGCCCGAAGGCTCCCCCGCCACAAGGAAAAGGGTCAGCCCCGCGCCCATAGGAACAGGCCCTTTTCCTGCGCCAAGGCCACCATCTCGGGCAGATCGAGGCAGATCACCCCATCTGCCTGCCATGCGATGCCACCTAGCCCCGCCTCTGCCACAGCGACCACAGTGGCGGGGCCAAGCGTCGGCAG
>JAIYDR010000280.1 GCA_027487395.1 Rhodobacter sp.
CCCCGCGCCTGTTTTCTCTGTTCAAGTATCCCACAGGGGGTCGTCCACCGGATTCGCCATCGGTTCAAGAACCGATGGACGACGGGGGTCTGACCCCCCCCCGCTTCTGACGGATCAGCCGAACATCTCTGCTGAAGAATAGGCACGCCGTCACCGCCCAAAATCACGGCGTGTTTCGGCGGCGCTCATCCAGTCGCGGCCACCAAAGGTGATCAATGCCACAAACAGGGCATTCCGCGCGGGATCGGCTTTGAACACGATGGTCAGCCGATATGCCGCGCCGCCGTGACGGACCAACCACCCTTCCAGCGACCCGCGCAGCCGCACACCGGATGCCGGATTGCTGGCAATATCTGCCAACAGGTGTTGCACTTCTTCCAGCCGTCGCGCTGCTGCTGCGTGGTCGCCTTGGGTCACGGTCAGGATATGGTCAACCATTGCTGCCAAATCGACAGGGACCAGCGGATGTAG
This sequence comes from Rhodobacter sp., assembly GCA_027487395.1. Lineage (GTDB taxonomy): Bacteria > Pseudomonadota > Alphaproteobacteria > Rhodobacterales > Rhodobacteraceae > Paragemmobacter. The sequence continues at coordinate 472 of JAIYDR010000280.1, forward strand.
AAAGACCCGCATCAGGCGGGGCTGTTGGCCAGTCGGGCAAGATAGGCGCGGGCAGAGTCGGTGATTTGGTCCAACTCCACCTCTTGCCATTGATCCAAGGGCAGCGAGAGGCGGCGCTGCACTTCGGCCTCAAACAGCGCCTCTTCGCGGTGTCGGGCCAGACGGGCACGCACCAATTCTCCAGAAACGGCCGCGCTGATTGTCGGATATTCGCCGCTTTCCACCAATTCGCGGGCAAAGGCGAAGGCAGGATCACTGAAACTCACACTTTGTTTGTGGACCGTCATCGCAACCCCTTGGTGCTCTATTGGACTACCATAGACGAATCCGTCCCATAACCGCAAGCATCCCGATTGACAGACTCGCCCCCAAGCGTTACCGCTTATGTAAACGTTTACACACCTCGCCACACAAGGGAACCGCTGCGCATGAAATCCGCTCGTATGAACCGCCTGTTCGGGGTGTCGGGGAATTGTTTTGATGTGGCCATCGATCACGGGATGTTCAACGAAAAGACTTTCCTCGGCGGGATCGAGGATATGCACAAGGCGATCAAGATCGTCGCCGATGCCAAGCCCGATGCGATCCAGCTTCCCCCCGGCACCGCGCCGATCCTGCAAGCGATCCCCGGCAAGGACCGACCCGCCTTGGTCTTGCGGACCGATATCGCCAATGTCTATGGCACGCCCCTGCCGCGCGCGCTGTTCTCTGAGGTGATCGACCGCCCGCTGGAACAGGCGCTGGCGCTGGATGCGGCTTGCGTCGTAGTCAATCTGTTGATGCTGCCCGATCAGCCCGAAGTGTACCGCGCCTGCATCCGCAACGTGAACGCGTTGAAGCGGGAATGTGACATCATGGGGATGCCCTTGATGGTCGAACCGCTTGTGATGCAGGACAATTCCAAGGGCGGCTATATGGTCGACGGCAACATTGACCTGATCTTGCCCTTGGTCCGCCAAGCGGTGGAATTGGGGGCCGATATCATCAAGGCCGATCCTTGTGACAATGTCCGCGACTACCACCGCGTCATTGAGATCGCCCAAGGCATCCCGGTTCTGGTGCGCGGCGGCGGCAAGGTCAGCGACGAGGAAATCCTGACCCGCACCGCCGAGTTGATGCAGCAGGGCGCGCGCGGCATCGTTTATGGCCGCAACGTGATCCACAATCCCAACCCCGGCGGCATCACCCGCGCGCTGATGGCCGTGGTGCATGACGGGGCCCGCCCGGATGCGGCGATGCGCTTTCTGAAGGACGCCGTCTGATGACCCGCGTGATCCGTTTTGGCATCATCGGCTGCGGGTTGATGGGCCGCGAACTCGCCAGTGCCGCTGCGCGCTGGTTGCACCTGATCGATGCCAAAGCCCGGCCCGAAATTGTGGCCGTCTGCGACACCAACGAGAGCCTGATGGATTGGTTTTCAACCCACCTGCCCTCGGTTCGTCAAAAGACCACGGATTACCGCGAGTTGCTGGCCAACCCCGAGGTGGACGCCGTCTATTGCGCAGTGCCGCATGTCCTGCACGCAGAGCTTTACCCCGCGATCCTTGCCGCCGGGAAACACCTGTTTGGCGAAAAGCCCTTTGGCATGGATGCCGCGCAAAGCGCCACCATCGCCACCGCGATCAAGGCGCGGCCTGATCTTCTGGTGCGCTGTTCGTCCGAGATGCCGTTTTATCCGGGCGCGCAACGGGTCGTCGATTTCATCCGCAAAGGCCATATCGGCCCGGTGCTGGAGGTTGAGGCGGCGTTCCTGCATTCCTCTGACATCAACCCCGACAAGCCGATCAACTGGAAGCGCATGGTGGGCGTGAACGGTGAATATGGCTGCATGGGCGATCTGGGAATGCATGTGCTGCATGTGCCGCTGCGCCTTGGCTGGCGGCCGGAAACCGTGACGGCAAGCCTTGTGAAACGCGTCACCACCCGCCCCGATGGCAAAGGCAACCGCGTGCCCTGCGAGACATGGGACAACGCAACCATCACCGGCACCGTGCGCGATCCGGGTGGGGATTTCCCCTTGGTGCTGAAGACATGGCGTATTGCGCCCGGAGAGGCGAACACTTGGTCGATCAAGGTCTTGGGCATGAACGGCTCGGCCTTTTTCACCACCAAATCGCCACGCCAATGGCAGTTCATGCGCTATGAACCCGGCGGCACCCAATGCTGGCAGACCGAGGATTTGGGATTTTCTGGCCTTTTCCCCACCATCACCGGCGGGATTTTCGAATTCGGCTTCACCGATGCGATCCAGCAGATGTGGGCGGCCTATATCGATGAACTGGCGGGCGGCGATGCCAAGGGCTTTCCCTGCGCCACCCCGTCAGAGGCGGCGGATCACCACGCCGTGCTGACGGCGGCGTTGCAGGCGGGCATCACCAACAGCACTGTCGCGGTGCAGTATCAGGGGCAGGCATGAAACGGTCCGAGATCAACGCGGCCCTGCGCGCGGCCAAGGCCATGCTGGCCGATTACCGCTGGCTTTTGCCCGATTGGGCGGAGTGGTCCGAGGCCGACCACAAGGTCAGTCCCGACCTGTCGGCGCATCTGCGGCAAAGGCAGCTCGGCTGGGATGTGACGGACTTCGGCCTTGGCGATTTCGCGGCCAAGGGGCTGACCTTGTTCTGCGCGCGCAATGGCGTGCAGGGTGATCCGGCGACGCTGCCCTATGCCGAGAAGTTGCTGTTTGTGGCCGAAGGGCAAGTCACCCCCTATCACGCCCATAAGATGAAGCTTGAAGATATCATTGTGCGCGGCGGCGGGAACCTGATGGTCTCCTTCACCCGTCAGGGTGGTTTTGGCGAAGCGCCTGTACTGATCGATGGCCGGGTGGTGGCGGAGCCTTACGGCGAACCCATCCGCCTGTGCCCCGGTCAGGGGATCACCATCCCCCGTGGGATGCAGCATTCGTTTTGGGGTGAGGTGGGGAAAGGCGCGGTCTTTGTGGCTGAGATCAGCCAGTGCAACGATGATCTGACGGATAACTATTTCCTCGACCCCATCGGCCGTTTCGCGACGGTGGTGGAGGATGAACCCAAGCTCCACCCCCTGTGGAATGAAGTCACCTGATGCGATCCGGGGGGATCATCTGCGCGGGCAACTGGATCGTGGACATCGTCCACGCCATCGACCGCTGGCCCTCGAAAAGCGACCTTGTGCATATCCTGCATGAGGCCGAGGGCGTGGGCGGCGGTGCGGCGAATGTGGTGATCGACCTTGCCGCATTGCAAACCGGATTGCCGCTGCATGCCGTGGGGTTGATCGGGCGCGATCGCCATGCCGAAACCGTGCGTGCGGCCTGTCACGCGGCGGGGGTCACGGCGCATCTGGCGATGGCCGATGCCACCACGGCCCATACCCATGTGATGACGGTGCCGGGGGAAAGCCGCACCTTCTTTTACCATGGCGGGACGAATGACCTGTTCGGACCGGATCATGTACCGATGGCGGCGCTCGCCCAAACCGGCGCGCGAATTTTCTACCTTGGCTATCTGAACCTTCTGGCGCGTCTGGACCGGATCGGCCCAGAGGGTCGGACCGGGGCGGCGGACCTCCTCTCCGCCGCCCGCGCGTCTGGTTTGGTGACGTGTGTGGACCTTGTGTCGAACGATGGCCCCGCCTTCCGCGCCACAGTGCAGGCGACCTTGCCTGAGATTGACCACCTGTTCCTGAATGAGGTGGAGGCGGCGCGTGCGACCGGCTTGCCCATCGCAGGGCCGGGGGATGTGGAGGGCCTGACCACCGCCGCGCGGGCGTTGCTGGCAGGCGGGGTGCAACGGTCTGTGGTGATCCATTCGGCTGAGCTTGGCCTGTGGGTGGGTAGGGATGTGGTGCTGTCGCGTCCGGCACCGGTCCCGCCTGAGCGTATCCTCAGCCCGGTCGGCGCGGGGGATGCCTTTTGCGCCGGGGTGATCTTTGGCCTGCACGAAGGTTGGCCCGTGGCGCAGGCGCTGGACTTGGGTCACCGCGCAGCGGCGGCCTCCCTGTCTACCGCTACGGCAACGGGTGGGGTGCCGCCCTTGGTGCAACTGATGCCGGATCACCCGCCGCTTAGGGCTTAGGCGCGGCGGTCGTTCCTCGCGCCACGAGTGACAAAGCTGTCACCTCTGGCGCGGCCTCTGGCGGCTCCACTCCGGCGATGCGTGCCAACAAGACGGCCACCGCATGGCGGGCAATCGCGCGGTAGGGATGCGCCACGGTGGTCAGTTGCGGCATGACATAGCGCGCGGCGGGCAGGTCATCGAAGCCCGTCACCGACACATCCCCCGGCACCGACAAACGGCGCAGCGCGCAGGCATGAATCGCGCCGATGGCGGCAATATCGGTGGTGCCAAGGATCGCGGTCGGGCTATGGCCTGCGTCCAACATTGCCAGCACCAGATCGCGGCAGGCCTCAAAACTGTGAACCTGGCCGATGCGGATATCGACAGGCTCCACCCCCGCCGCCGCCAAAGCATCCCGCGCGCCTGTCAGACGTTCCTGAATCGGTGCCGAATGACCCGGCGCACCGACAATGGCGATTCTGCGATGGCCCAAGGCCAGCACATGTTCCGCTGCGATCCGCAGACCCTGTGCGTGATCGGCCTTGACCACATCCGCCCCCGTCCCCGGCAAGGCGCGGTCGATTCCGACCACGGGCACTCCGGCGGCCAGCAGTCTGGCAAAGGCGCGGCTGTCGGCGGTGACGCTGACGGCCAGCATGCCATCCACCCGCTGTGCCAGCAGCGCAGCCACATATTCCTCTTCCCGCGCGGGGTCTTCGTCCGTTGAGCAGATCAGCGCGCGATACCCCCGCGCCGACAGCGCCTGTTCGACCTCATGCGCGAGGATGCCAAAGAAATGCAAATCCAGCGCGGGCAAGAGCAGTCCGATCATCCGGCTTTCCGCCGTCCGCATCAACCGCGCGCCCGCGTTGGGGCGGTATCCACTTTCGGCAATCGCCGCCTCGACCCGCGCGCGGGTGGCGGCGGCGACATAGCCCGACCCGTTGATCACGCGCGACACCGTGGCAATCGAGGCCCCGGCCCGTTCCGCAATATCCTTGATCCCAGCCATGCGCGCTTTCCATGCGGTTTGTCCCTGTCTGCGCCAAGGGCCACCGTCTGTAAAGCCTGCGCCCCGACTGGCATAGAATGTGACTGAATGGTTTCTCGCAGCAAGTCCGGGTCGCGTTCCTAGGGAGAAACGGCCTACTTGGACAGCCCAAGCAGGCGCAGCACCTCCCGTGGGGCGGGCTGGCGCCACACGGTTTGAAAGCTTTCCACCACATTGTCGCGCGTGACACTGATGCCGGGCAGCGCGATCCATGCCGGAACAGGGCGCGCGAGCAGGCTAAGGATCACCGTCTGCGCCGCGGCGATGCCTTGCTGATAGGGTTGTTGCGCAGCGATGCAATGCAGTGATCCGCCCTTGGCAAGATCAATCGCCGCCGCCTCCCCCAAATCGACGGTCGCCATCGGCAAGGCCCGGCCCAGAGGGCCAAGCCGCGTGGACACCGCCAGCGCCGGGGTGTCCCAAACCACGAACAATCCCGCCAACTTTGGGTGGTCGGATACCAAGCGTTCGCCCAGATTGGCCGCCTCATCCATCCGGCCAAAGCGTGCGACATGGACACGCACATCGGCGCGGTTGGCCTGCAACCATTTGATGAAGGCGATCTCACGCTCATTGGTGGCAAAGAAATCGGCGGCAAAGCCCAGAACACCCACCTCAGAGTCCGGCGGAAGATACGGGGCAAGCCCCGCCGCCGCGATCTTGCCCAGGCCGAAGTTATCAGCCGATACCAGTGCCGTGTAATGCCGACCGGGAAGCAATCCCGTAGGCGCATTGTCCAGCAGCACCAGCTTGATCTCGGCCGCCGAGACCCGCGCATGGGCGGCCGCGACCTGCTCATTGGCGACAGGAAGCGAGATGATGGCGTCAGGGCGCAACGCGATCAGCCGGTCCAGTTCCTCGACTTGCCGTTCGGGGGAAAAGCCGCAATCGACCACGTCGATGACAGCGGCACCACAATCGCCGAAGATGCCGATCATCCCGGCGAGTTGTTGCTTTGCCCAGTCGCTTTCCAGCGTGTGCAAGACCACAGCGACCCGCCATGCTGCGGCCTTGGCGGCGGCGCGGTCGTCGGGCAGCAGAGTGACGCGTTCCGGCGGGGCGGCGCGTTCACCATGGGGGCCAAGTCCAGAGATCGTCATCCGTTGCTCTCCTTTCTGGGCGGGGGTGTCATGGGCATTGGCGGGGCCGGCGGGCGCAATTGATCCTGCGCCAAGCGCGCAGCGTAGTCGGCAAAGGCCGGATGCGACAGCGGATGCCCCTGCATCACCCACTCCTTCAGGAATGCGGGGGCGAACAGCGCCTCAGACGCCACCCGTGCCGCGCCCACCAGCCCGGCGGAACTGCCCATCTGCGACCGGATGATCCGCAAATCGCGCGTCACCAAGGGATGCGATGCACCGTAAACCGCCTCACGCACGGCCGCGAGCAGGATGTCATTGGTCTGCACCAATGATCCCGACAGCACAATCAGATCCGGGTTCAAGGCATTGGCCAACGTCGCCACCACCTGCCCGATCAAATGCCCCGAACTGGCAAGAATGGCGACAGAGGCGGCATCGCCCACCTGCGCCGCCTGTGCCACCTCAATCGCTGTAATCTCGCCGCCCCGGCGCTGGATATCGGCCAGAATGGCGCTGCGGCCGTCATGGGCGGCGGCAAGGCCTTCGCGCTGGATCATGTCTGACCCGGCCAAAGCATCCAGCGTGCCGCTTTGCCCGCCGGAACTGACGGGCAGCGAGCCTATCAGCCCAGCCGCCCCCTGCGCGCCCCGAAACAACTGGCCCTCACAGACGATCCCTGCGCCGATGCGACGGCCAACCTTGATGAACAGCATCGTCCGCTGCCCAATCCCCGCGCCCGCGTGCAATTCGCCCATCGTCATGGTTTCCACGCTAGAGCGGATCCAGACCGGCACGCCAAAGCTGCGCGTCAGGGTTTCGACCAGTGGAAAGCCCTCCCACGCGGGCATGATCGGCGGGGTGGTGGTCAGAAACGCCCCCTCGGCCCCGGTCTGCACCGCGCCGGGAACCGACAGCGACATCCCCCAGACGCCTTGCGGGGCGGCGTGCCGATCCAGCGACCAGCGAAACAGCGCGGCCAAGCGTTCGGTCAGCTGCGCGGGCGGGGTCGTCAGGTCAGCGGCTTCGTGGTGTTCGGTCAAAAGGTTACCGGACAAGTCGGCCACACCCACACCGATGGCGGTTTGATCCAACGTCGCCACAAGGATCGCCGCCCGCCGCGCGGCAAAGCGCACCAAACGCGGCGCACGGCCCCCGGTGGCGGTCCCAAGCTCACTTTCATCG
>JAIYDR010000283.1 GCA_027487395.1 Rhodobacter sp.
GATCGCCCCCGCGCAGCTTCTTGGCCAGCGCGGTCAATCGGCGTTCGACCGATTCAAGGTCGGCCAGCATCAACTCGGTCTCGATCGTCTCGGCATCGGCCACCGGGTCGATCCGGCCTTCGACATGGGTGATGTCGCCGTCTTCAAAGCAGCGCAGCACATGGGCGATGGCGTCACATTCGCGGATATTGGCGAGGAACTGGTTGCCCAGACCTTCGCCTTTGGAGGCACCCCGCACGAGGCCCGCGATATCGACAAAGGTCATGCGCGTCGGGATGATCTGCTTCGATCCGGCGATGGCGGCGAGTTTGTCCAAGCGCGCATCGGGCACCGCGACTTCGCCCACGTTGGGCTCAATGGTGCAAAAGGGGAAGTTCGCGGCCTGCGCGGCGGCGGTGCGCGTCAGCGCGTTGAACAGGGTCGACTTGCCGACATTCGGCAGACCCACGATGCCCATCTTGAAACCCATCTTCGCTCTCCATCCGCTGACGGGCCGCTTCTAGAGGGCATGGGGCAGGTAATCAAGGTTCGCAGGCGCTTTCGCACGCGGCTGACGGGGCGACCCTTGATTCCCGCCCTTCCCCCGTGCAAAGCCTGTGACCAAAGCGAAACGACAGGGCCACAGCATGACCAGAATCGACGCCACCTTCGCCCGCCTGAAGTCTGAGGGCAAAAAGGCTTTTGTCTCATATATCATGGCAGGCGACCCGGATGCCGAAACCTCGCTTGCGGTGATGCAGGGGTTGCCGGGGGCTGGCGTGGACATCATCGAATTGGGGATGCCCTTCACCGATCCGATGGCCGATGGCCCCACGGTGCAACTGGCCGGTCAGCGCGCGCTGGAAGGCCATATGACGATGGACAAGGTGCTGGACATGGTCCGCGCCTTTCGCGCAGGCGATGCCACGACGCCGATCGTGCTGATGGGCTATTACAACCCGATCTATTCGCGCGGCGTGGATCGTTTTCTGGCCGAGGCGGCGTCTGCCGGGATCGACGGGCTGATCGTGGTGGACCTTCCCCCCGAAGAGGATGAGGAGTTGTGCATCCCCGCCCAGAAGGCCGGGCTGAACTTCATCCGGTTGGCAACACCTACGACTGATGCCAAGCGCCTGCCCAAGGTGCTGCAAAACACCAGCGGCTTTGTCTACTATGTGTCCATCACTGGCATCACCGGGGCAGCGGCGGCACAGGCGGTGGACGTGGCCCCCGAAGTCGCACGCATCAAGGCGCAAACCGATCTGCCGATCATCGTGGGCTTTGGCATCACCACCCCCGAAGCTGCACAAGCGATTGCCAGCGTGGCGGATGGCTGCGTGGTGGGTTCTGCCATCGTCAAAGATATCGGGGCAGGTAAGCCGGTGGCCGAGGTACTGGCCAATGTCGCGGCCCTTGCAGCAGGCGCACACGCGGCCTGATCTTGGCAGCGGACACCAAAACCCCAAACGCAAAAGGGGCTGCCAAACGGCAGCCCCCTTCTCGTTTACGACACTGCGGTTGGCTTATGCCAGTTGCAGGTTCATGGCCGATTCACGACCATTGCGGTCACGCTCGACGTCGAAGGTCACCGCTTGGCCGTCGTCAAGACGGTTGATGCCGGCACGTTCCAGAGCGGAGATATGGACGAACACGTCCTTCGATCCGCCTTCCGGTGCGATAAATCCGAAACCTTTGGTGGCGTTGAACCATTTCACGTTGCCCTTGGCCATCGTGATATTCCTTGTAATTTTACCGCCCACAGAACGCAGCGGCCCGGCAAAGCTGAAGATCGAAAGCTGAGCCGAAAGGAACAGGGTCCGAAAAAGAGGTTGCCTCAAAAGGATAGCCGATCTGGCACCAGATAGCGAGGCCGTTCGGCACCTTTTCCAATTCCTGCGGCTTAGCCTTTGGAAAGGTTGCAAAGTTTATTGCAACCTGTCGCCTCATTCGGCGCTATCGGCCTTCGCCTCAGGGGATTCGGTCGCCTCAACAGGTTCGGAGGACTCGGCTGGCTCGATCACTTCATTGTCTTCGACCTCAGGCAGCGGGGTCTGCGGAGCGCGTTTCCAGTTGGGCTTGCGCGAGTTGCGCGGCGTACCCTTCTGGCTGAGGAACTCAGACAAGTTGAACGGCGTCTTGGGGGTGGAAAAGCCCATGGAGATGTCCTGACAGATCAAAGGTGAGCCGCGCGATGGCGGCGTGTCGCCCAAGGTGGGGCGGCGCTGGCACAGGTGGCAAAAGATCGAAAGGCGACAGGCCAATGATCATGGATCACGGCAAGCCAAGGTGAAGGCGGGCCCTTCCGAAAACCCGCGCCGATGAAAGTCTGGCGCGACTATGGCCTGATTTCGTTCCGAACGCCACCCTTCGTGGTTCAGGTCCCACATTGGTAACGTTACCCCACTGATCGCTTGGCGCATGGAAGCATAAAAATGACGAGAGCGGCGCGCCCCCGACACGGGGACGCGCCGCACCTTAGCCGTTCAGGCGGTGTTTAGTTGGCGGCCGGTTCGGGCTGTGCAGACAGTGCTGCGCGCTCGATGACCTGCGCACCAGAGGCACGGGCAATTTCAATCCGGCGGGGCTTTAAGGCCTCGGGCGTTTCGCGCTGCAGGTCGATGTGCAACATGCCATGTTCATGGCTGGCACCTGTCACGCGCACATGATCGGCCAGCGCAAAGCGGCGTTCAAAGGCACGCGTCGCAATCCCGCGATGAAGATAGGCCTTGCCTGCATCCTCGGCCTTCTTGGCGGCGACATGCAGAGTACCGTCCTTCACCTCAACCGACAACTCATCCGGGCTGAACCCGGCCACGGCGATAGAGATGCGGTAAGCATCCTCAGCGGTCTTTTCGATATTGTAGGGTGGATAGGTCGGCTGGACATCCGCGCTAAGCGCACGGTCCATCAGGTCAGCGATGCGGTCAAAGCCAACGGTGGCACGGTAGAGCGGGGCGAAATCGAGCGAACGCATGGAGTCATCCTTCAAGAAGCGATGGTAATGCCCTTCCATCACGGACAGGGCGGGTTGCCTGTCGCCAAACCCGATTGCGGCACCCGGCGACACCCATGACGTGGGAACCCCCTGCCAAAGGTTCAAGACCCCCGTTTAGGGCGCATCATCCACTTTAAGGAACTTCGCGCCACCCGCGCCCATCCCGACACGCCCACCCGACAGCGTGCGCACCCCCGGCGTGGTCGTGCGCCCCGCACGGTCAAGCTGTGTCATCAGCCCCGGCAAGACGCCTTCCAGCGGCACCGCTACGGCAATAGGCTTGCCGTCCATCTCGGCCTTGGCGGAAATCACTGACACCACCTCGGCCCCGTAGGCCGTATCACGGAATACCGGGGCCCCGGAGGCGCCGAAATCCACCGGACAATCCAGCACCGCAATCCGGCCTTGGGTCCCCAGAACCGAACAGACATCCTGCAAGGATGCCGCTTCGGACCGGTCCTTGGCATAAGAGACAATCTCGACCCGGTCTCCACCAAGTGGGAAAGACCCGGTCGGCGCAGGGGTGATCGAGGGCAAAAGGATCGGCTGCGAGAGTTTCATCAGGCCCAGATCGCTGCCCGTCTGCCCCATCTGAGCATCGGTTTCCTCAAGCCCCGGATGATAGTCAGGATGCGGCAGCAGCAGTGCCACATCGCGATACGCCTCGGCCCGGCCATTGCGCCACCCGGCGAGGAAAGTTATCTCCTCGGGGCGGTGCAACAAACCCGTCGCCTTGTCATAAAGGCAATGCGCCGCCGTCAGCACCACATCCGGTGCGATCAGCGTCCCGGTGCAAAAGCCATCTGCGCCGATGTTGATGCGCCCGACCGCTGCCCAGCGCCCTGCGACCACGCCCGTATCGAGCGTTCGCAGATTGCCATCCCCGGCATGAGTTGCGGTTGGGACCGCCGAGATGAGGACGCACAAACACAGGGCAACAAACCGCACAGCCACTCTCCGGCACAAGTTTACAAACAAAGCATCCCATGCCACTGGGGCAAAATCACGGCAGCTTCGCGGTCAGGTTGCGCTTAGGGCGCGCGGCATGGGTCCGCCCGTCGCCCAATCCAAAAGCTCTACCGTATGCACCACTGGAATCCCGGTTCCCGATCCGATCTGCATCATGCAGCCGATATTGCCCGCAGCGATCACATCGGGCGTCTTCGCCGTCAGCGTTGCCACCTTGCGCGCCTTTAACTCTTGCGAAATTGCGGGTTGCAACAGGTTGTAGGTGCCCGCCGATCCGCAGCACAGATGGCTGTCAGCGGGTTCAAGCACGGTAAAGCCAGCGCGTTTGAGCAACTCCTTCGGCGCGGTCTTGATCTGTTGGCCATGCTGCAACGAACAGGCAGCGTGATAGGCGACGCGCAGGCCCTTGTCGGCCCCTTCGGGTATCTCCAACCGCGCGAGCAGTTCCGAGATATCCAGCGCCAGCCCCGCCACCGTTGCTGCCTCGTCTGCAAGCGGCGAGGTGCGGAACATATGCCCATAATCCTTGACTGTGGTGCCGCAGCCAGAGGTGTTGATCACGATGGCCTCCAAGCCCCCCGCCCGCACCTCGGCCATAAAGGCGCGGATATTCGCCGCCGCCGCGGCATGCGCCTCGCCCTCGCGCCCCATGTGATGGGTCAGTGCGCCGCAGCAGCCCATGCCCCGCGGGATCACCACCTCACAGCCCAACCGCCGCAGCAGACGGAGGGTGGCATCGTTGATGTCGGTGTTCAACGCCTTTTGCGCACAGCCCGTTATCAAGGCCACCCGCATCCGACGCGGTCCGGTCGGCGCAAAGACCTGCGGATCATCGTTGCGGCTGACCGGGGGAATGCGCGCAGGCACCATGTCCAGCATGGCCTGCACCCGCGCATCGGGGATCAACCGGGCAAAGGGACGCCCCAGCTTGGCCAGCAGCAGCGCCACCCGAAAGCGCATCGGATAGGGCAGCACCTTGGCCAGCACCCAGCGCAACATCCGGTCCGTCAGGGGGCGCTGATAGGTTGCCTCGACATGCGCGCGGGCATGGTCGATCAGATGCATGTAATGCACACCCGACGGGCAGGTCGTCATACAAGCCAGACAGGACAGGCAGCGGTCCAGATGCTTGACGGTGCGCGCATCGGCAGCTCGGCCACTCTCCAGCATCTCTTTGATCAGGTAAATCCGCCCGCGCGGACTGTCCAACTCATCGCCCAACACCTGATAGGTCGGGCAAGTTGCCGTGCAGAACCCACAGTGCACACAGGCCCGCAGAATCTCATTTGACCGCGCCAGGGCGGGCACCTGCAACTGCGCGTCAGAGAAGTTCGTCTGCATGATGTCAGCCCATCAAACCAGAATTGAGGATACCTTTGGGATCAAACTTGCCCCGAAGACCCTTTGTCAGCGCCGCAACACCGGGAGCCTCCGGCGCAAAAGTGGGCAAGGTCGAGTCCGACCGCATCAAGGTGGCATGGCCGTCGATGGCACCCAAGCGCGCCCGCAGGTCCAGCCCCGGTTCGGTCAGCAGCCAGACCAACCCGCCACCCCAATCATAAAGCGCCGCCTCAGCCCTGGCGCGCGCCACCACATCGGCGGCGGCCGATGGCCGCAGCGCCAGCCGCCAGACATCGCCCGTTTGCCCGTCGAACGGCACCACATCGCGAACCTTTGGCCACATGTCCGCCACCTCGTCGACCGTGCCAAAGCGCGCCAGATGGCGGGACACTTGCCCCACCCGGTAGCGCACTGAGGTCTCAAACCCCTCCAGTCGCAGAAACGTCCCCTGCCCCGGCCAATGCGCCGCGCCTGACACTTCAAACGGGGACCCCAGCGCAGCCGCCAACGCCAACACAGCCTGCGCGTCGGACAAACCAGACAGCCGTAACGTCACCGCCACCTCGGGGATCGGCAACAGCTTGAAGGCCACCTCGGTCAACACCCCCAAGGTGCCATGGCTGCCTGCCATCAGCTTGGAAAGATCAAGGCCGGTCACATTCTTCATCACCCGCCCGCCGTTTTTGACCACCATCCCGGCACCATCGACAAAGCGCACCCCGATCAGGCTGTCGCGGCAGGCCCCCGCCTGCACCCGACGCGGACCACTGGCATTGGCGGCCACCACCCCGCCAAGGGTGCTTCCGCCGCTGCGCCCAAGCAGTCCGCGCAGATCCGGCGCCTCAAAGGGCAAACGCTGCCCCTCGGCGGCCAGCAAGGCCTGCACCTCGGCCAGAGGTGTCCCCGCTCCGGCCACCAGTGTCAGCGCTCCCGGCTCATAGAGCCGCACGCCCGCCAGGCCGCCGGTGTCCAGCACAGCCCCCAAGGCCCGCCCGATGCCGCGCGTGCCACCACCGCGGATGACCAAAGGCGCAATCGCCCCGCGCAGGATGTCGGCCAGTTCGGCCTCCGTCATTGGACGCATCGCTTGCCCTTCATCTTGGCCCAAATACCCCCTTATTCCGACCGATCATCCCGCGCGCCGCGCCGCCGTCACGTCCAGTGGAAAAACCTTGGCGGGGTTTAACAGCCATGCCGGGTCAAACACATCCTTCACCCGTAACTGCGCCTCCATATCGTCACGCGTAAACTGGGCGTGCATCAGATCGCGCTTTTCAACGCCCACACCATGCTCGCCCGTCAGGCATCCGCCGACATCGACACATAGGCGCAAGATATCGGCCCCCATCGCCTCGGCCTTTTCCAAATCCCCAACGCGGTTGGCGTTAAAGAGGATCAGCGGATGCATGTTGCCGTCCCCGGCGTGGAATACATTGGCCACCCGGAGGCCATATTGATCTGCCAATTCCCCGATCCGTCGCAGCACGAAGGACAATTCCGACACCGGGATCGTCCCGTCCAAACAGATGTAATCCCCCATCTGCCCCATCGCCCCAAAGGCGGATTTGCGGCCCAACCAGATGCGTTTGCTTTCCTCTTCGGACCGGCTTTCGCGGTAGGCCACCGGAGCGTGCCGCGCGGCGATTGACTTGATGCGGGCAAGTTGGTCGTCAATCTCGGCAGGGCTGCCCTCAACCTCGACGATCAACAACGCCTCGCAATCAGGGTAGCCTGCTTTGGCAAAGGCCTCGGTCGCCTCAATGCAGGGGCGGTCCATGAATTCGATGGCCACCGGCAAAAGCCCACCTTTGATGATGTCCGACACACAGGCCCCGGCCACTTCGTTTGAGGCAAAGCCCATCAGCACCGGCCGCGCGCCTTCGGGTTTGGGCAGGATACGCAGCCAGGCTTCGGTCACCACACCCAACTGCCCCTCAGAACCGCAGATCACCCCCAGAAGGTCCAGCCCCGGCGCATCGGACCAAGGGCCACCGATGGTCAAGACCTCGCCCGCCATGGTGACGATCCGCACGCCCAAAAGGTTGTTTGTGGTCACCCCATATTTCAGGCAATGCGCCCCGCCCGAGTTCATACCGATGTTCCCGGCAATCGCACAGGCGAGTTGGCTGGAGGGGTCGGGGGCGTAGAAGAACCCTTCGCTTTCCACAGCGCCCGTGACCGACAGATTGGTGCGCCCGGTCTGCACATGGATGAAGCGGTCACCATAGTCGGTCTCAAGCACAGCCGTCATCCGCGCGATGCCAAGGATCACGCAATCCGCCGTTGGCAAGGCCCCACCGGCCAGCGAGGTGCCTGATCCGCGCGGCACCACCGGCACGCCTTCGACATGACATATCCGCAACACCGCCGCGACTTCTTGGGTCGTGCGCGGCAGCACGGCAGCCATCGGTGGGCAGCGATAGGCGGTCAGCGCGTCGCATTCATAGGCGCGGGTCTCTGTTGGGTCAGAGATCAACGCATCCCCCGGCAAGACCGCGGCCAGCCGCGCCAGAATACGGTCGCGCCGCGCGAGAACCGAGGGATTTGGCAAGGGCATGTCCATCGGCATCTTCCTTTGCAGCGGATTGGTAAGGTCTTAGTACCACAGCGCGCATATCTCAACCCAATGGGTGACAAGCGCGCCGTCACAGCCTATCCATCGGGCATGAGCATGACCACACATCTGGGCGTGATGTCGCCCCTTGATTGGGCCGCCCTGGCCCTTGTCTTTGCCGCATGGATCGGGATCGGATGGGTGATCGAACATCCGCCCGCCCGGTGGCCAAGCGTGTCGGTGATCATGTCCGACTATCGGCGCGATTGGATGCGGCAGTTCGTGACGCGCCAGCCGCGCATCTTTGACGCCACTGTGATCGACTCGCTCAGGCAGGGGACGGCGTTTTTTGCCTCGACGTCCATGATCGCCATCGGCGGTGGGATTGCCCTGATTGGCAACCCGGATCAATGGAGCGGACTGTCCGCCGATCTGCCGCTGGATGCCGGGGTCCCGCTGGAGTGGAAGGCCATTCTGGTGACCTTTTTCCTGTCCAATGCCCTGCTCAAGTTCGTCTGGGCGCATCGGCTGTTCGGCTATTGCTCGATCCTGATGGCCGCTGTGCCGAATGACCACAGCGACCCGAGTTGTTTTGATCGCGCCGCCCAAGCCGCCGAGATTAATATCACGGCGGCGAAAAGCTTTAACCGCGGACTGCGAGCGATCTATTTCGCGCTGGGGTCTTTGGGGTGGCTCTTGGGGCCTTGGGGGCTGATGGCCGCCACGGTGATAGCCAGTGGCGTACAGATCCGGCGTGAGTTCCTGTCACAATCCCGACGCGTGATGATGGGGAAGGTGTAGGGGTTTCGGCAGCCTTTCTGCGGCACGTCAGCCAAGGGGCGCGCACGCACCGCGGAGTGGCTGCACGTATACGTGCGCCCGCCCCCCGTTCAGACTCGGCGGTTTGTGTTGCCCCGATGCTTTGGGCATCGGGGCAACACAAACCGTCGTGCCATTTGCAAGAAGATTACGCCCGCCTTGCCCCCCGGCGACCCTCAACCAACCATCCCGCCACCGCCAGC
>JAIYDR010000039.1 GCA_027487395.1 Rhodobacter sp.
CAAGCAGCGGCGGGAAATTGACATCAACAACACCGCCATCTTCAACGTGATCGAAGAATTGCGGATGTTGGTGCCGCAGCATTTGAGCGGCCGTCCCATGGATTGATCCGAATGGAAAAGGGCCGCAGCATCTGCTGCGGCCCCTTGTTCACGACGAGGGTCAGGATCAGGCGGCGCGGCCGACCAGAACTTCACCGACCTTTTTCTGTGCGCCAGCCTCATCGACGCCTGAGACAGCGGCAACTTCACGGGTCAGGCGTTCAAGTGCAGCTTCATAAAGCTGACGCTCGGAATAAGACTGTTCGCGCTGGTCATCGGTCCGGTGCAGGTCACGGACAACCTCGGCAATCGACAAAAGATCACCAGAGTTGATCTTTTGCTCATATTCCTGCGCGCGGCGCGACCACATCGCCCGCTTGACCCGCGCCTTGCCCTTGAGCGTGTCCAGCGCCTTCGACACGATGTCGGGGGTGGACAGTTGGCGCATGCCCACTTCGGTCGCTTTATGCGTCGGCACACGCAGGGTCATTTTGTCCTTCTCGAACGAGATGACAAAGAGTTCCAGCCGCAGACCGGCGATCTCTTGCTCTTCGATCGAGATGATTCTGCCCACGCCATGGGCCGGGTAAACGACGAATTCGTTGGGACGAAATTCGGGCTTCTTGGTCTTGGTCATCCAGTCGCTTCCTCGGTTGCGACGCACGTAAAGACAACAAACCTACCGTTCGGGGCGAAGGTCGCCCCGACGATCCGGTCAATTTGTCACAAGAACAACCTTCTCAGGCGAGCAGCGCCGAGCAAGGGATCAGGCTTTCGTGCGTTCTGTCGATAACGTGTATCACAAAAATGACGCGATTCCAACCGGGGGCCGATTGGCCAAAGTCACCACAAGCCGTTGAAAACGCGTCATTTGATCGTGGAACACCGATTCGTCATGGCATCATGACCGAATCATTCCGGGAATCATGCCCAGAATGCGGCAAGGTGCCGATCTTGATCAGTTGCCTTCGCCGGCGGTTTCCGAAAAGTACTTTTCCAGCTTGCCGGTTTCGCCGTCGCGGGCTTCTGCCTCGGGCAGCGCATCCTTTTTCACGGTCAGCACCGGCCAGAGTTCCGAATACTTCCTGTTGAAGGCAACCCATTTGTCCATATCCGGTTCCGTGTCCGGACGAATAGCGTCCGCCGGGCATTCCGGCTCGCACACGCCGCAATCGATGCACTCATCCGGGTGGATGACGAGCATGTTTTCGCCTTCGTAGAAGCAGTCCACCGGGCAGACTTCGACGCAGTCGGTGTATTTGCAGGCGATGCAGTTGTCGATCACCACATAGGTCATGGCGTTGCTCCCAAGGCTTTGTCGGGGTTTGACTTAAAAGGCTTTGCCGGATCATTCAAGCGGCGACACAGCCGCAGCGGGGGCATCGAGGTCAAGATACATCGCTTGCGCCTCGGCTGCGGGGCCGCGACGTTCGCCCAAGGCCAGCACGCGGACCACGCGAATGCGCCCGCCTTGCGGAAAGGTCAGCACATCGCCGGACGCGACACCATAGCCCGGCTTGCCGCTGCGTTGGCCATTGACGCGCAGGTGGCCAGATTCGACCAGTTCGGCAGCAAGGGCGCGGGTCTTGAAGAACCGCGCCTGCCAAAGCCATTTGTCCAGCCGCAGCGTCGGGCGCTGCGGCGGCGCGGTCTTGGTTCCTTTGCCTGAACCGGGTCCAGCCAAAGGCGATCCGATCAGACCTTGTTCTTCAGGGCCGCGAGGACCGCGAAGGGGTTGTCGGGGTCAATCGGCTTTTCAACGCGGGGGGGACGGGCCTCGAACGTTTTGGCCCCTTGCGGTTTGCCGCCGTCTTTGCCGCCATCCTTGCGGTCGTTGCGGTCGAACTTGCCACCGCCCTTGCCGCCCTTGAAATCGCCACCCTTGCCGCGATCCCGGCGCTCACCCTGCGGACGGTCACCCTGCGGCCGGTCCCCTTGTGGACGGTCGCCTTGTGGACGCTCGCCTTGCGGCCGATCCGCACGCGGCGGACGGTCACCCTGAGGACGGTCACCCTGCGGACGATCCCCCTGCGGCTTGGCCTCCCCTTCGGCGCGCTTCGGCCGATCGCCTTGTGGACGATCACCCTGCGGACGGGCCGGACGATCTCCCTGCGGACGCGCCGGACGGTCGCCACGGGGGCGGTCGCCCTGCGGACGTTCGCCACGTTCAGGCCGCTGGAAGCGGGGCTTTGGCGCCCAGCTAAAGCTGTAGAACACTTCCATTTCCACCGGCGCGGCCTCAGCGCCCTCAACCGGAGCTTCGGGTTCTGGCGGCGGGGCCAGCACCGATTCCTCTTCCGGAATCGGCGCGGTCGAGGTGGAGGGCGCAGGCAGTTCCACCGTCTTGACCTTGGGCCGTTCGCCCTTTTCCGCCTTGTAACCCAGACCTGTCATCAGATCGGCAAACTGTTCCAGCGTCATGCCGGTGATCGACAGCATCTCGGGCATGGCCTCAAAGCCCGCGCGGCTGTCTTTGGCGCGCAGAAGATCGGCCAGACGTTCCAGCATGTCGATGCGGATCGCCCGCGTTCCTGCCGGATGATAGCCCGACAACGTATAGTGCTGCTTGGGCACCTCGACGATATTGGGGATGGTCACCAGACCGGGCGGCGGGCTTTCAGGGAATTCCTGCAAGCCGTTATACAGCGACCACAGCACCAGACGCAGGCGCGTCGGCGCAGGCTTCAGCAGCGCGGGCAGGAAGATGGTGAATTGCCCAAAGCGCACACCATGCTTGCGCAAAGCGCCGCGTGCGTCCTGATCCAACTGCTTGACGTCATCGCCCACCGCATCGCGCGGCAGAACGCCCAAAGCCTCAACCAACCGAAAGGCAAAGCCACGCGCCAGACCGGTCAGCGCCTCATCCCGGCTCATGGCCAGAAGCGGTTCAAACAGGGCCGCGGTCTTGCGGTCGATGAAGTGCTGCAAGCGGCGGCGGACTTTTTCCACCACATCGGGGCCTGCCTCTTCATCAACAAAGGCCTCAACCTGCGCGCGCAGGGGCTCCGCTCCTTTGACCAGTTTGCCAACCGCCGTGGTGCCCCACATCAGCCCGCCCTGTTCGGTGAAATCCATCTCCGTGTCGGGCGCGTTGTAGAACCGATCCGCCCGCAGGTGGAATTCGGGCTTCAGCGCCTGCATCGCCGCCTGTTGCAGCGTGCGCGCCTCATCGGGCGACGAGGAAGCATCCTGCCGGAACCGAAAGCCGTCCAAACGGCCGACGAATTCGCCTTCCACCGTCACTTCGCCCTTGTCATTCACCTCGGCCACGAGGGTCTCCTTTTGCTTCAACCGCCGCATCAAAACAGATGTGCGGCGGTCAACGAACCTTTGAGTCAGCCGCGCGTGCAGCGCATCTGACAGGCGGTCTTCTACAGCGCGCGTTTCGTCACGCCAATGGGTTTCATCTTCAACCCAGCCTTTGCGTTGTGCCACATAGGTCCAGGTTCGGATATAGGCCAATCGTTTTGAGATGGCGTCAATGTCCCCATCTGTCTTGTCGATCCGCTCCATCGCCTTGGCAAGCCACTCTGACGGCACGCGCCCGGTTTTCAGGAATTCGAAAATCCGCACCAAAAGGCTGGCATGTTCCATCGGCGAAGAGGACCGGAAATCCGGCACCCGGCACACATCCCACAAAAGGCGGACATCCTGCGGGCTTTTCACGCGGTCGCGCACTTCCGGCATTTCTGACAGATTCTTCAGCGCCACAAGATCATCGGAATCCCGTGCCCGCGTCAGCCAATCGTTGCTGGTGGGCGCTTCCAGACTGCGGATCAGCCGTTCGACAGTGCCAAACTCCAGCACTTCATTGCGCCAATGCAGCTTTTTCACCGGCCCGAAGCGGTGGTTCTCGATGGCGTCGATCATCTCTTCGTCCATCGGCCGCGCTTCACCGGTGATGCCGAAGGTGCCGTTCTCCGTATGCCGCCCTGCCCGGCCCGCAATCTGCGCCAACTCCTGCGGGTAGAGCGCGCGCATCCGATGGCCGTCAAACTTTGCGGTCGAGGAAAACGCCACATGCCGGATATCGAGGTTCAACCCCATGCCGATGGCATCGGTGGCGACCAGATAATCCACGTCGCCATTCTGATAGAGCGCCACTTGCGCGTTGCGCGTCCGGGGCGACAGCGCGCCCATCACCACCGCACAGCCGCCCTTTTGCCGCCGGATCAATTCGGCAATGGCATAGACATTTTCAACGGAAAACCCGACGATAGCGCTGCGCGGCGGCATTCTGCTTATCTTTTTCGAACCTGTCCATGTCAGGGTCGAGAATCGATCCCGCTTCATGAACTGCACGCCGGGCACCAGTGCCGCAATCACACCGCGCATGGTGTCGGACCCCATGAACAGCGTCTCATGCAGGCCGCGCGCCCGCAGCAGGCGGTCGGTAAAGACATGGCCCCGGTCGGCATCGGCGCAAAGCTGTATCTCATCCACAGCGACGAAATCGGCCCCGATCTCCAAGGGCATCGCCTCAACCGTACAGACCCAGTATTGCGTGCGTTCGGGAACGATCCGCTCTTCGCCGGTGACCAGCGCCACCACCGACGGACCGCGCGCCTTGACGATACGATCATAAACCTCACGCGCCAGAAGGCGCAGCGGCAGGCCGATGACCCCGGTGCGATGCGCCAGCATCCGCTCGATCGCGTAATGGGTTTTGCCGGTGTTGGTCGGCCCAAGGACCGCCGTCACCCGTGACGGGGTGGCCATGGTGATTTGCCTTACAGGTCCTGCCCGCCGGTTTCTTTTTCCAGCGCCTCGACGGCTTCCAATACGCTGCCAAGGTGGGGATGTATAGCCAGCGCCGCGCGATAGACCTCCAGCGCCTTTTCGGGCTGGCCCAATTCCTGAAAGATCATGCCAAGGCCCGACAAGGCCCCGAAATGCCGGGGATTCAACGTGAGGGTCTGGGCGATATCTTCAATCGACGGACCAAACTCGCCTTCCATGTAATAGGCGGTGGCCCGCGCATTCCAGCCTTCGGCAAAATCGGGGGCGTGATCGACGAGTGCGGTGAAATGCTCAACCGCCGCCGCAAAATCCCCGGCCGCCATAGCGTTCTGTCCGCGCTTAAGCAGCAGGTCCATCGCCGGCGACCCGCTTTTGGACCATTCGTTCAGAATCTCCCGCTCGATCCGCTGCGCCTCGACGGCATCAGCGGCTTTCAGGTCGTCAAACATCCGGTCAAGTTCAGCACTTTGTGCCCAAACCGCACCAGACAACGCCAAAAGCACCAAAAGTGCCGCGACGACATGATTGTGGAAGAGGACCCGCGCTTTCATGATGCAGAAGGTATCGCATCGGCCGCAAAAGACCATAGGCTTGCGGTCACGAGACAGCGACATTCCGGCGATACACGAAACGACAAGGCAAAGGACAGGACATGAGCGACATCATCGACGCGGCAGTGGCCGCATTGACCGAAAAACTGAGCAGCGGCTTTGACGGCGTGGCCAAGTTCGTCATCTCAGGCGAAGGCGCGATCATGATGGACAGCGCGGGCGTGCGTGCGGGTGACGAAGAGGCGGATGTGACCCTGACGGCGGAAGCTGACACCTTCCGCGCCATCCTTGAGGGCGACTTGAACCCTACAACAGCCTTCATGACGGGTAAGCTGTCGGTGGACGGCAATATGGGTCTGGCAATGAAGCTTGGCGCGGTTCTGGGCTGATGGCAACTGCTGCGCCCTATTTTGCACCCTTGGCCGATGGACCGGCCGAGGCGCGGGCAGCTTGGCTGACCGCGAAAGACGGCGCGCGCATCCGTGCCGTGCATTGGCCGCTTGTTGGGGCCAAGGGGACCGTGATCCTGATGCCTGGGCGCACTGAATACATTGAAAAATATGGCCGCGCCGCTGCCGACTTGGCGCGGCGCGGCTATGCCTGCATCTGTGTCGATTGGCGCGGCCAGGGACTGGCGGTGCGGTCAGTTGCCGACCCGATGACTGGCCATGTCGGCGATTTCGACGAGTTCCAACGTGACGTCGATGCGCTGTTGGCTTGGGCGCGGACCGAGGGCGCGGTCGAGCCCTTGTTCTTGATTGGCCATTCGATGGGTGGCTGCATCGGCCTGCGGGCGCTGACGCGTGAGCTGCCGTTTCAGGCAGCGGCCTTTTCGGCGCCGATGTGGGGAATCAGCATGGCCGCGTGGATGCGCCCACTGGCGCCCTTGATCGCGCAATTGTCGATCTGGGCCGGTCGCGCGCACGCTTATGCGCCGACGACGGGCGGCAAGACCTATCTTCTGTCCGTGCCGTTTCAGGGCAATGTGCTGACCAGTGATGCCGCAATGTGGGAATACATGCGCCGTCAGGTCGCAGCCTCCCCCGAACTTGCACTTGGGGGCCCAAGCGTGGCTTGGCTGCATGCCGCCTTACGGGAATGCGCGGCGCTGGCGGCGATGCCGTCACCCACTTTGCCTTGCGTCACAGCGCTTGGCACTGCGGAAAAGGTGGTGGACCCGGCCCCGATCCATTTGCAAATGGCGCGCTGGCCAAAGGGACGGCTGGACCTTTACCCGATGGCGGAACATGAGGTGATGATGGAAACCCCCGCCCATCGCGCGCGCTTCTTTGACAGTGCGTGCGCCCTGTTCGACGCGCATCGCTGACGGGTTTTTCACTGAAAAATCGGTGGCTTACAGGCTGATCTGCAAGAACCCGTCGCGCAGCGCCTTGGACCAGGCCTCGGACATGGCGCGGAACTGGGCGTCCCCGGCCTCGATCCGCCGCCGCATTGACACCTTGCAGGCATCGCGTTCGATCACACAGAGATCCAGCGGCATCCCCACCGACAGGTTCGAGCGCAGCGTCGAATCCATCGACAACAGCACCGCCTTTTGCGCATCGGCGAGACTGGTCGTGGGCTTTACCACACGGTCCAGAATCGGCTTGCCGTATTTATGCTCGCCAATCTGCAAGAAGGGCGTGTCCTCGGTCGCTTCGATGAAATTGCCCTCAGGGTAGATCAAGAACAGCCGCATTGCGCCGCCCTTGCGCTGACCTGCCACGATCATGCTGGCGGTCGCGCCTTGGTTCATCGCGCTCAGCTTTTCGTCGATCTCGGTCCGCACGGTTGCCAGCATGTTGCCGACAATCTCGGCCACCTTCAGCATGGTGGGGGCCTTCAGGATCGAGGATTCGGCATCCGAATCAGGATTGTCGATCACCTCGCGCAGACGCGCCAAGGTGGTTTGGGTGATCGACAGGCTGCCCGCCGTCATGATGGCGATCACCCGCTCACCCGGGTTTTCAAAGACGAACATCTTGCGATAGGTGGAGATGTTGTCCAAACCCGCATTGGTGCGGGTATCCGACAGCATCACCATGCCGTCATTCAACAAAAGCCCCACGCAATAGGTCATCCCCGCCCTCCCCCGTCTCGATATGGGGATCAGTGCTAACGACGGTGGGCGAGGATGAAAAGACTGGCTGAACGGATTCGCGCGTTTCCTGCCCGAAGTTCGGGCAGGTGCCCATCAATTCACCACGCGCCCCAACAAACGCGACATCAGCCCACCCGGCTTTTGCACCGCTCGACCGGCCTCTGCCCCCGCTTTGGCGCTGCGCCGGGCGCGTTGCGTGGCAAGCCAATTCTCCAGCGCGTCATCGGCAACGGCGCGGGTCTCAAACAGATGCGTCAGCAGGTCTTGTAGCTGGAACGTCCCCCATCCTTGCGGCGTCTCGGCGGCCTTGGGCAAGGGAAAGCGCCCCACATTGGTGGCCATGCGTTCCATCAATCGCACGCGCAGGGTTTCTTCGCGCAGCGGATAGATGCCCTTGGGCACCTCTGACAGATGATCCGCGCCGGAAAAGCCGGAAGCAATCAGGTAGGTCCGCAGCGGTTGCGGCGCATCACGAAAGGCCCGCACAGTCCCGGGATCGCGGAACAGCGCCACGTGATGTGCCGCGATGGTCGACCGCGCCCCTGGCCCATTCAGCAAACCGGCCAGTTTAGGATCAGAAAAGATCACGTCGGGTTGCACCGCAACCATATCAAAATCGTAATTCAGCGTCATGATACGCACCATTACCAAGAACCAATCCCCTGATCCTTGTGCAAGATGCGCGCCATCCTATGGCGCTGGGATGGCAGGATCGTGGCGTTATTGCTGGCTTTGGGTCTGGGCGGCGGCTTCGGTCACGGTCACGCTGACCTCCAGCGCCTCATGCCCCGGTCCGCGCGCCACACCCCGGATCGGGGCCGCATCCTGCGCATCATAACCCGAGCCGAGCCGGATGTAGCGCGCATCAGGACAGCAGCGATTGGCCGGATCAAACCCAACCCATCCCAGACCAGCGACATAGAGTTCCGCCCAGGCATGCGCCGCTTCATGCGGCGCACCGTCCTGATCGGCAAACAAATAGCCCGAGACATAGCGCGCCGGCAGTCCCGCCACCCGCGCCACCGCGATCAAGGCATGGGCGTGGTCCTGACAGACCCCCTCGCCCAGCGCCAAAGCCTCGGCGGCGGTGGTGCGCGCCTCGGTCACACCGGGGCGGTAGACGATGGCCTCAGCCACGGCCCCCGCCAATGCATGAGCGACAGCGAGTGGCCCTTCAGCCCCCTTGGCGGCGGCGGCAAGGCCGCGCAAGGCAAGGTCTGCCGCCGTGGCAGGCGTGTCGCGCAGATAGGCGTCCGGCGGCACGCTTTCGCGATGCCCGCGCAAAACCCCCGCCAGATCAATGGTTTCCACCGTGCCTTGCACCCGCACCTCAACCACCGACACCGGCCCCTTGATGGTCCAGCTTTGCAAGGCATCCCCGGCGCCGTCGCGGACCTGTGCGCCCTTGGTGGCATCAGATACCGTGACGGACCAAGACACCACCCTTTGCCCGTCAAACGCCGACGGCGTCAGACGATGGCTTTGCACCACCCCGCGCACCGGCTGGTCATAGTGGTATCGCGTCACATGATCGACCGTCAGCAGCATCAGCGATCCCCGTCCAGATAGGTGTTACGCACCAGGGCCCCCATATCGGCATTGACCCCGATGAAGCGCGACAGGAATTCGTGCAGGCCTTCGTCAAAGATGCCGTCAACCGTCAGCGTCTCGATCCCCTCGCGCATGGCGCGCGCGGCGTCTTGCGCCGGGGTGCGGGTGCCGTAAGCCTTGGCCAGCCGGTCAAGATGGTCCGACAGCCCCGCGACACAGGTGATGAGCGAGCGCGGGCTTTGCGGGTTCAGGATCAGGAAATGCGCGATCTTGGCCGCCGTCACCTCGCCGCCGTAGGCCCAATGAAACGCCCGATGCGCCCCCATCGCACGCAGCATCGTGGTCCATTGGTAATTGTCATAGCCCGAGCCGACAAAATCCACTTTGAGCAACAGGACATAGTATTTCACATCCATCAGCCGCGCGGTGTTGTCAGCGCGCTCCAGAAGATAGCCAAGGTTCAGAAAATCCCAGCCGTCATTGCGCAACAGCGTGGCATCAATCGCCCCGCGCACCATCGCGGAATGGCGCATGGTCCATTCCGTCAGGCGCGAGAGTTCCAATTCGCTGCGCGGCCTGCGCTCCAGCTGGCGCAACTCCTGAAACGCAGAGTTCAGCGCGTCCCAGACCTGCGCCGTCAGCGCCGTCCGCACGATCCGGGCATTCTCGCGCGCCGTGGTGATGCAAGAGGCCACGGAATTGGCATTGTCGCGGTCAAAGAACAGAAAACTCTCGATGTTCCTTTGCACAGGCTCGCCATATTTCCGCGCAAAAGAGTCAGCATTGCCCGAGGCTTGCAACAACGAATCCCACTCGTTGCGATAGCCCGCAGCTGAGGGCAGAAGCGCGATGCGCGCCCCCACTTCCAGCAAGCGCGCGGCGGTTTCCGCCCGCTCCATGTAGCGGGCGATCCAAAACAGGTTGTCGGCGGTTCTTGAAAGCATGTCCGTTACTCCGCCAACACCCAGGTATCCTTGACGCCCCCGCCTTGCGAGGAGTTAACGACCAAACTCCCCTCGGTCAGCGCGACCCGCGTCAGGCCACCGGGGACCAGTTCAATCCGCTCCCCCACCAGACAATAGGGCCGCAGGTCCACATGGCGCGGCGCGATGCCTTCGGCGACGAATGTGGGCGTGGTGGACAGCGCCAGCGTCGGCTGGGCGATGTAATTGCCGGGATCGGCGATGATGCGGGCGCGAAACGCCTCAACCTCATCCTTGGTGGATTTGGGTCCGACGAGCATGCCGTAACCGCCAGAGCCGTGGACTTCTTTCACCACCAGTTCCGCCAGATGCTCCAACACATATTTCAGATCATCGGACTTGCCGCATTGCCATGTCGGCACGTTCTGCAAGATCGGCTCTTCGCCCAAGTAAAACCGGATCATCTCGGGCACAAAGGTATAAACCGCCTTGTCATCGGCCACCCCTGCCCCCGGTGCTGAACAGATCGTCACCCCGCCAGAACGGTAAACATCCATCAGCCCCGGCACGCCGAGCATCGAGTCGGGCCGGAAGCACAAAGGGTCAATGAAGGCATCATCAATCCGCCGATAAATCACATCCACCCGGCGCGGGCCTTGGGTCGTGCGCATCCAAACAAAACCGCCTTCGGCGAACAGGTCTTGCCCTTCGACCAGTTCAACCCCCATCAGATCGGCAAGGAAGCTGTGTTCGTAATAGGCAGAATTGAAATGCCCCGGCGTCAGGATCACCACCGTGGGTTCGCCGTCACATTTGTCTGGGGCCACGCTGGCGAAGGTCCGGCGCAGTTGTTCGGGATAGTGCTCCACCGGCTGAATGCGGTTCTCACGGAACAGGTCCGGGAACATCCGCATCATGATCTCGCGGTTTTCCAGCATGTAGGAGACGCCCGACGGGGTGCGGCAGTTGTCCTCCAGCACAAAGAAATCATCCGGGCCGGTGCGGACCAGATCGATGCCGACGATGTGGGAATACACGCCTTTGGGGGGACGAAAACCCGCCACCGCCTTTTCATAGGCCGCGTTCTGATAGATCAGGCGCGAGGGGATGCGCCCCGCCCGAATGATCTCACCCCGGCCATAGATGTCGACGAGGAAGGCATTCAGCGCGCGTGCCCGTTGCTTGATGCCGCGTTCCAGCCGCGACCATTCCAAACCGGTGAAAACACGCGGGAACATGTCGAAGGGGATCAGCCGGTCGGGATCGCCGCCCTCGCCATAGACGGCAAAGGTGATGCCGATGCGGCGAAACAGCGCCTCCGCCTCGGCCTGTTTCATATGGCGCAATTCGGCGGGCATAGACTTCATCCAGTCCTCAAGCCGCGCATAGGGGGCGCGCACGGACTTGCCCTGATACATCTCATTGAAATAGGTCGTCACGCCGTTCTCCCGTCGCGTCGTCTTGTTGGATGTAATCAGCCCGCTTCGCCGGGGAAAAGGGGCGGCGTGGTACAGACTGGGCGCGACCTGTGCATCTGCCCAAAATTCAGGCACAACTCAGGTTTGGCTTGGGGCTAGGATCGCCCTATCTTCGCCGAATGGCCCGCGCACCCGTCCTGACCTTCACCGATCGCGGCATTTTTTGCCCGGAGGGAGATTTCTACATTGATCCGTGGCGCCCCGTGGGCCGCGCGCTGATCACGCATGGCCATTCCGACCATGCGCGCTGGGGGCATGGGGAGTATCTCTGCACCCACCAAGCCCTGCCCGTGATCCGCCACCGTCTTGGCGACATTACGGCCTCTGGCATTGGCTATGGCGAGAAACGGCGCGTCGGCGGCGTCACCGTCAGCTTCCACCCCGCAGGCCATGTCCCCGGCTCTGCCCAAATCCGGATTGAGCGCGCGGGTGAGGTCTGGGTCGTCTCGGGCGATTACAAGGTGGAACCCGACGGGCTGGCCGAGGCGTTTGAACCTGTGCCCTGCCATACCTTCATCAGCGAATGCACCTTCGGCCTGCCGGTGTTCCGCTGGCAACCGCAAGCCCAAGTGATGGCCGAGATCAGCGCTTGGTGGGCCGGCAATGCTGCCGAGGGCCGCATCTCGGTGCTGGCGGGCTACAGTTTTGGCAAGGCGCAGCGCCTGATAGCAGGCGTCGCCCCGCAAGGCCCGATCCTGACTCATGGCGCGGTCGAAGAGATCAACCAGATCCTGCGCGCCCAAGGCTACGCCCTACCCGCCACCACTCGCGTCACTGCCGACATCACCGCAAAAACCCATCCCGGCGCTTTGGTGATCGCGCCCCCCTCAGCCCTCGGCACCCCTTGGCTGCGCCGCTTTGCCCAACCGGATGAGGCCTTTGCCTCTGGCTGGATGGCCCTGCGCGGCATCCGCCGCCGCCGGGGTCTGGGGAGTGGCTTTGTCGTTTCGGACCACGCCGATTGGCAGGGATTGAACGACGCCATCCGCGCCACGGGCTGCGAAACCGTCTTTGCCACCCACGGCTATACCACCCCCTTCCGCCGCTGGCTGGAAGAACAGGGCTATAACGCAGGCATCGTCGCCACCGAATATGGCGAAGACACCGAAGAAACGCCCGAGGTGGCGGAGCCATGACCCCTGACTTCCCCGTTGCTCAAATATCCTCGGGGGGAGCCGCCGGAACGGCGGCGTGGGGGGCAGACAGCCCCCCAGCGCGGCTGGCCAAGGGGGCAAACGCATGAAGGCCTTCGCCACCCTCTTCACCGCCTTGGATGCCACCACCAAGACCAGCGCGAAACTGGCCGCCCTCACCGACTATTTCCGCACTGCCCCCGAGCCTGACCGCGTCTGGGCGGCGGGGCTTCTGTCTGGGCGTCGCCCAAAACGCACGGTGAACGCCACCGAACTCCGCGACTGGGCGGCACAGGCAGCGGGCATCCCCTTGTGGTTGTTCGAAGAGTCTTATGCCGTCGCGGGCGATCTGGCCGAAACCATCGCGCTTGTCCTACCCCCGGCACGAAACCCGCAGCCCGCAGGACTGTCCGACACTTTGCGCCTGCTCACCGCCCTTGCTGGTCGCCCCCCAGAGGACCGCCGCGCGGCGATTCTGGCACTGTGGGACCAACTCGACGGGGCAGAGCGGTTTCTGTTCACCAAGCTCATCACCGGCGGCTTTCGCATGGGGGTCAGCCAAGGCCTGATGACCCGCGCCTTGGCGCAGGCGGCGGGGGTCGAGGAGGCGACGCTCGCCCACCGTCTGATGGGGGATTGGAACCCCGCCACCACCCGCTTTGCTGATCTGATCAGCGACGGGGATGGGTCCGGCGCACAGCCCTATCCCTTTGCCCTCGCCGCGCCCTTGGAGGATGGCCCGGACTCCCTCGGCCCTGCCAGCGATTGGCGGGCAGAGTGGAAGTGGGACGGCATCCGCGGCCAGTTGATCCACCGCCCCGGCACCTTTGCGCTCTGGAGCCGGGGGGAGGAGTTGATCACCGACCGCTTCCCCGAATTCGCAACGCTGGCCGATTTCCTGCCCCAAGGTACGGTGGTCGACGGTGAGGTGCTGGCATGGGACACCACCGCCAACCGCCCCCTGCCCTTTGCCGAGTTGCAAAAGCGCATCGGGCGCAAAACCGTGCCGAAAAAACTGCTGGCCGAGGCCCCGGCGCGGATGCTGGCCTATGACCTGCTGGAGGTCGACGGCACCGACCTGCGCGCCGCCCCCTTTGATGACCGCCGCGCAAAGCTGGCCACGATCCTTGCCGCTTTGCCCGCAGGGCTGCCCCTCGCCATGTCCCCCGCCCTGCCCTTTGCCGAATGGTCCGACCTGACGGCCACACGCGGCCAAGCCCGCGCCGCGATGGCCGAAGGGGTGATGCTGAAACGCGGCGCTTCGGCCTATCACGTGGGCCGCAAGCGCGGGGATTGGTGGAAATGGAAGCTCGATCCGTGGTCCGTCGATGCCGTGATGATCTATGCCCAAGCCGGCCACGGGCGGCGGGCGAACCTGTTCACCGATTTCACCTTTGCGGTGCGCGCAGGGAATGAGCTCTTGCCCTTCACCAAGGCCTATTCCGGCCTGACCGATGCCGAATTCACTGAGATCACCCGTTGGGTGGGCAAAAACACGCTGGAACGCTTTGGCCCGGTGCGGCGGGTGAAGCCTGAATTGGTGTTCGAGATCGCCTTTGAGGGCATCCAGGAAAGCCCCCGCCACAAATCCGGGATCGCCCTGCGCTTCCCCCGCATGGCCCGCTGGCGGCGGGACAAGGCGGTCGATGATATCGATACCATCGAGGG
>JAIYDR010000012.1 GCA_027487395.1 Rhodobacter sp.
AAGCCGCAGCCCGAACATTCGGCCAGCATCAGCGCCGTTCCCGCGATGCCGCCCTGACTGATGTCCTTGCCCGCATCGACAAGGCCCGCTTCGGCCAATTCAGGCAGGACCTCCAGATCGCCGCGCAGCCGGTCATGTGGGGCGTCGAGTGCCGCGCAGAAATTGTCAAAATTGCGATAGCCGCCGCGATGGTCGATGGCGGCGACCAGCACATCGCCGGGCCTTGCGGTAAAGGAGGATATCAGCCGCGAAGCCCGCCCGGTGACGCTGACCGCAAGGCCAAGGGCGGGGCTGCGCAGGTTGGTGTGCCCGCCTACGATGGGCACGCCATAGGCGGTCGCAGCGTCGCGCAGGCCTTGCAAAAGCGGTGCCGCAGCCGTGGCATCTTGGGCCCAGACTGCATCGAGCAAGGCCGTGGCCCGTCCGCCCATTGCAGCGATGTCGGACAGGTTGACCATTACACCGCACCAGCCAGCAAACCACGGATCGGCGGCCAGAAATCCGGGGATGAAGCCTTCGCTCGCCAGCAAGTCCCATCCGCCTTCAGGGCGGGGGATAGCAGCGGCGTCGTCCCCCGGAAGGCCCGTGCTTTCGGCACCCAATCCCAAGGCCCGCGTCGCCTCGGCGATATCCAGCTTGCCCCTGATCGACGGATGCGCGGCAAGAACAGCGGCAAGGGCGTTTGCGTCCATCATCCCCTCCGCGCCCGGGCCATCCAGCCTGTCGCCGCATCGGCGATGGCAGGGTAATGCGGCAGGCTGGCCAGCATATGCGCATGCGGTACGCCATGCAGCGTGACCTCTTCGACCAGATGCCAATGCAGACGCCGGAACAGGGGCACGTTCTGCATCTGCACATGGGCGTGGAATTCCGTGCAGCCGCGCCCGTTGGCGGTGCCCACGGCCAAACGGATCAACTCGGCCCCCAGGCGGCCCACGCGGCGATAGGGCTCGGCCACGGCAAGGCGCGAGCCCCACCAGACCCCCGGCTCGGCCTCGTGGATGCGGACCGTCCCCACCACTTCGGCCGGATCAGCCGCAAGAGTGGAAATCGCCACCAGCGGCAGGGCGATCTGGTCGATCTGGTCGCGGTCGTGATGGGCAAAGATGCCCTGTTCGCGGACGAAAACCTGATGCCGCAAGGCCGCGGCACCGGCCATCTCCCAGACCTCAATGGCCGACCGGATCAGGAATTCCGGGCTGATAAAGGCCGATACATCGTGTTTCATGCCCGCACCTTCAGCTTTTCGTAACTGGACAGGGCCGAACAGGCCCCGCATTTGCCGCAGCCCGCCTTGATGTCGGAGGCCTTCATGCCGCCCGCGACAACCATGGCCGACAGGGGCTCAAGGATCTGCGCCATGAAGGCCGAGGACGGGGCCGGATGGCTTTCCAGCGGCGTTCCCGAGATCGGCACGAAGGGCACGACAAAGGGATAGACCCCTATGCGCACAAGGGTTTCCGACATCGACAGGATCGCTTCTGCCGTATCGCCCAGCCCCGCCAGAATATAGGTCGAGACCTGCCCGCGCCCGAACACCCGCACCGCGGCCTCGAAACTGCTGAGGTACTTGGCAATCGGCACGCTGGCCTTGCCCGGCATGATCCGGGCACGGACCTCGGGCGTCACGGCCTCAAGATGCATGCCCAGTGCATCGGCCCCCGCGTCCTTCATCCGCTGGTGCCAGACATCGTCTTCGGGCGGCTCGCACTGCACCTGAATGGGCAGGTCCACTGCCGCTTTCACCGCGCGGGCACTGTCAGCCAGGATCGCGGCCCCACGGTCAGGCCCGGCAGGCGTGCCCGTCGTCATCACCATATGCTTGACGCCGTCCAGCGCCACGGCGGCCTTGGCCACCTCGGCCAGCTGTTCGGGCGTCTTGCGGGCGATGGTGCGGCCTGCCGCAAGGCTTTGCCCGATCGAGCAGAACTGGCAGGTCTTCTTGCGGCTTTCATAGCGGATGCAGGTCTGCAACACCGTCGTCGCCAGTACATCGCGCGAATGCAGAACGGCGATCTGGTTGTAGGGAATGCCCTCGGCCGTCTTGAGGTCATAGAAACGCGGGCGGCCGGGAAAGCGGGCGCGGGCCACGTCCTGCCCATCGCGGCGGACCGTGGCAAAGCCATCGGCATCGGGCGCCTCGATGACATAGGGGCTGTCAAAGGCGGGCGCGGTATGGACGGGGACCATCACGGTGGTGTCGCCAAAAGTCACCGCCTTGTGGTCCGACGGCCCCGCCCCGCCCCGGCGGCTTTCATGCCCGGCCTTGGGATCGACCAGCCGCATACCACGGGTTTGCAGATCATTGATCAGCGCTGGATCGGCGGCTTCGGGAAGGATCATGTCACGCATCCTGTGCCTCGGTGTCGGGAGAGGTTTCCTGCGAGGCAGCCATCTGTTCCATCGCCATCGCAGGCCGCGCGTCGTGTAGCAGTCGCAGCAGTTCGGGCCGTGCGTAATGGCCTACCGAATCCATCATCCGCTTGCGTTTGGTGATCAGCCGCATGTCGAGATCGGCGATCAGGATCCCTTCGCCTTCGGTCAGCGGCGGCACGGCATGGCGGCCTTCGGGCGTGATGATGCAGGTCATGCAGCCATCGCGCAGGCCCTTTTGCAGCTTAGGGTCCGGGTGGATCGAGGCAATCTGCTCTTCCGTCAGCCAGCCGGTCGCGTTGACGACGAAACACCCGGCCTCCAGGGCATGGTGGCGCATCGTCACCTCGATCTGTTCGCCAAAGATCGGGCCGACCAAACTGCCAGGGAAGTGGGCGGCATGGATTTCTTCGTGCTGCGCCATCAGGGCATAGCGGGCCAGCGGGTTGTAATGTTCCCAGCAGGCGAGTGCGCCAAGCCGGCCCACGGCGGTCTCCACCACCTTCAGGCCCGCACCGTCGCCCTGCCCCCAGATCATCCGTTCATGATAGGTCGGCGTGATCTTGCGGCGTTTCAGCTTCAGGCTGCCATCCGCGTCAAACACTAGCTGCGTGTTGTAAAGCGACCCGTGGTCGCGTTCGTTCACGCCCAGAACAATGACCACCCCGCGCTTGCGGGCCGCATCGGCCACCGCCCGCGTCTCGTTGGAGGGAACGGTGACGGCCTCTTCGTAGAGCCGCAGATGTTCCGGCCCCTGCTGCACCGGCGGCAGGACAAAGCTGAAATAGGGATACCAGGGCACGAAGGTTTCGGGGAATACGATCAGCTGCGCGCCCTTGTCGGCCGCCTCGGCAATGGCGTTCAACACCCGCTCCACGGTTCCTGCCCGCGAGGTCAGGTCGGGGGCAATCTGCACGGCGGCGGCGCGGATGATGCGATCTTGGGTCATGGCGTCCTGTCGGATGGCGGGGGATGGGGTGGCCGTGGCCAAGGGTCTGGCCACGGCGCGGGCGGGATCAGACCGTCCAGGTGTCGATGATCAGCGCATTGGCCTTTTTGTGCAGCAGGATGCAGTCCAGCACGTCCTGCGGCATGATCGGGATGATGCCGGGGATCAGCGACGGCTCGCCATGGCCATACAGCGCCTGCAGCGCAAACCGGCAGGCATAGACCTTGCCGCCTTCTGCCATGAAGCGTTCAAGGTTCTTGTTGAAGTTCAGATGGCCCGGGAACGCCTCGTCTCCCAGCTTGGGAAAGCCGCGCTGAAGGCCAAGGGTCACGCCGGGGCCATATAGCAGGATCGACGTCTCATAGCCCTTCCGCTGCAGGCGGATGGCGTTGAGGATGTTGACAAGGCCGATCGAGCCTTCGAAGGCGACGGTGTGGAAGGTGACCAGCGCCTTGTCGCCGGGATCGGCCTTCACATCTTCAAAAACCTTGGATTCATAATCGACGAAATAGTCGCCGTCCTTGTGCGCTTCCTGGGTGACCTTGGGCATCTGCGAACTCCTGTCTGCAAGGGATGTTCCCTTTGAGCCGAACTCGATTGATCGAATCAATTATTAAAACAATGTGCATACAATTATTCGATCATTTTCCACTAAATCTGCTCAGTTTCTAGGCGCTCACTTACCGAGTCGCTCGCGCACGCGGCGCAATTCCAACCGCTTCACGCCCTTCAAAGCCAAAAGCCGAGACGAAACAGGCTGCCTTGCCCCTTGCCCTGCCGTTGCATACAATGCGCAACAATCTAGCGCGCAAGGCAGAAACATGATCTCCTGGACTCCCAAGCTTGGCCAAT
This sequence comes from Rhodobacter sp., assembly GCA_027487395.1. Classification (GTDB taxonomy): domain Bacteria; phylum Pseudomonadota; class Alphaproteobacteria; order Rhodobacterales; family Rhodobacteraceae; genus Paragemmobacter. The sequence continues at coordinate 4,175 of JAIYDR010000012.1, forward strand.
CCGGCAAACCCCGATACCTCGAGATTGCCGAGGCTATCGGGGCGGCGATCCGGACCGGAGAGCTTTCCCCCGGCGACCGCCTGCCCCCACAGCGCAAGCTGGCCGAACGGCTGGGCATCGACTTTACCACCGTCAGCCGCGGCTATGCCGAGGCCCAATCGCGCGGGTTGATCGACAGCCATGTCGGGCGGGGGACATTCGTGCTGCCGCAGGCCGCCCCAAGCGAAGCACCAGACCCACGGCGCGCGCGCGAAGAAGACCTGTCGATGAACATGCCGCCCGAACCGGACGATCCTGATCTGCTGGAACGCATGCGCGCGGGCCTGGGCGCCGTTTCGGCCAACCTGACCGCGCTCTTGCGCTATCAGTCCGCGACGGGTGGCGAACAGGACAAGGCGGCGGCGGGATCTTGGCTGTCGATGCGTGGCATGGTGCCCCGGCAGGACCGTGTGCTGATCACCCCCGGCGCCCATGCCACGATGGTGGCGATGTTCTCGACCATCGCCGAGCGGGGCGATGTGATCCTCTGTGAAAGTGTCACCTATGCAGGCTTGCGCGCCATCGCGGGCCGTCTCGGGTTGCGGCTGGTCGGGCTGGCTTCGGATGCCGCAGGAATTCTGCCCGACGCGCTTGCCACGGCCATCAAGGCCCACAATCCGCGCGCCCTGTACCTAAACCCGACCCTGCACAACCCGACGACCCTGACGATCCCGCAGACCCGCAGGATGGAGATCGCCGAAGTCCTGATCCGCCACCGGCTGCCGCTGATCGAGGATGACGCCTATGGCTTCATTCCCGCGCAGGCCCCGGCCCCCTTTGCGACGCTGGCCCCCGATCTGACATGGCACATCGGCGGCCTTGCGAAATGCATCGGCGCGGGGCTGCGGTTGGCCTACACGGTGGCACCCGATGCCCGCGCGGCGCTGGAAATGGCGCAAGCGCAACGCGCCATTTCGGTGATGCCCTCGCCGCTGTCGATGGCGCTGGCCACCCGCTGGATCGAAGATGGCACCGCCGACAGCATCCGCCGCTTCGTGCGCGCCGAAACGCAGGCGCGGCAGGCGATTGCCGCTGAAGTGCTGGCCGGACACGAATTCCAGACCGCTCCGCATGCGTTCAACATCTGGCTAAGGCTGCCGATCGGCGCCGGGCGGGCCGAAGTCATGGGCCGCATGGCCGGGCGCCGGATCGGGTTGATGCCGTCGGATGCCTTCACGGTCGAGGGGCGGCCGGATGAACATATCCGTGTCAGCCTTGGCGGGGCGATCAGCCGCGATGACCTGCGCACCGGGCTTTTGCATCTGGCGAGCGTGCTGTCGATCAACAGTTGGATGGGCTGACCCGAAGCGGGCCCGTCCCTTTAATCGGTTTGGTCCCCGCCGACTGCCAGGGACCAAGCGACGGCTTGCAAAACGGTTCAGGCCGTGGCCAGCGCCGCAATGCTGTCCAGCCCAGCCTTGAACACGCCCTGCACCAGACCCATCGTTGCATCATTCTCTTCCTGGGTGGCGGCGTCCAAGTTGGGGTGCTGGAACGTCGCTTCCCAGTTCACGGTGACGCTGCCGTTGCCGTTGTCGACCACCCACATGCGCGCGACATAGTTCTTCAGCGGCAGGTCGGTCTTGATGATGCGGTAATCAAAGTTCATCCCGGCCTCGTCATAGGCCAGCAGTTCGCTGATGACGAAACCGCCGCCCTTGATGCCGAATTCGCGCACGGCCAGCGCCTCGCCCTCTTTGCCGACCAAAAGCGCGCAGTTCTCGGTGGCGGGGTGCCAGCCGTCGATGCGGCCAAAGGTCTTGAACGTGTCCCAGACCTTTTGGGCGGGTGCAGTGATATCGATGGAAGATGCGTAGTTCATTTTGCCTTCTCCTTCGGCTCTGACCTGTGTCGCGGAAAATCCAAGCCCGGTCATCGAAACTCCGGCAGCCGCGATGAGCAGCTTGCCAAAGCGGCGGCGACCGAGGTCGTCCGGTGCGGTGGTGTCTTGGTTCATGTGCGTATCCTTTTGTTGCAGCGTCATTGTCTTTATCCGATCAGAAGGTCGGCCATCCGCTCGCCGATGATGACGGTCGGGGCCATGGTGTTGCCGGTGGAAACCCGCGGCATGACCGAGGCATCCGCGATGGACAGTCCCTCGATGCCTTGGACGGACAAGGACCCATCCACCACCGACATCTCGTCACGCCCCATCTTGCAGGTGCAGCTTTCGTGGAAGTAGGTGCCTGCCGCGTTGCGGGCGAAGTTTGCCAGATCCTCGCCGGTCAGCGGCCCCGGCATCACCTCACGCTTTACGAATTCGGCCATCGGGGCCGAATTGCCGATCTCGCGGCACAGTTCGATGCAGCGGGTCAGGGCGATCAGGTCGGCCTCCTCGCGCAGGAAACCGCCGTCAATAGTGACGGCATCGCCAGGGTTGGGTCCGGTCAACCGCACTTCGCCGCGCGACTGCGGCCGCACGATCCCGGGCGCAATGGTCCAGGACCCCGGTGGAATGGCATAGCCCGCGCCATGCACCTCGGAGGCATAGGGCACTTCGATCTGGAAGGGCTGCAGGTCCGGCGTGTCCAGTGCAGGGTCGGACTTCCAGAAGAAGGTTGCCTCGGCGGCCGAGTTCTGTGGCGGCAGCGGGGTCACGTATTCCCAGATGCAGCCCGCAGCAAGGATATGGTCCTGAAAGTTCTGCCCCACGCCCGGCAGGTCATGCAGCACATTTACGCCCACCTCTTTCAAGTGGTCGGCAGGGCCAATGCCCGATTGCATCAGGATCTTGGGCGAGTTGATCGCCCCTGCCGAAAGGACCACCCGGGTATTGGCCTGAACCGTAGTGACCACACCACCCTTTTCAAAGGTCAGGCCCGTAACCTTGGTTCCCGAAAGCTGCAGACTGTGCACCGTGGCCCCGGTCAACAGCGTGATGTTCGGCCGTTTGAGTGTTTCCCACAGGTAATCCGCAGGCAGGTTGCGCCGCATCCCGTCCTTGATGCGGACATTCGCCAACGCGGCCCCACCCGCGCCTTCCATCATTTCACCATTCATATCGGCAAAGGCCGGAATGCCCACGCTTTCGCAGGCCTGCAAAAACGCAGGCGCAATCGGATTGGGGTTCGACACTTCCTGCACGAACAGCCGCCCGCCCGTGCCGCGCCGTGCGGCATCCGCAGGCCCGTGCCAGTCTTCGATGCGCTTGTAGATTTCCAGCACCGAGGCATAGGACCAGCCGTCATCCCCGGTTTCCGCCGCCCAGAAGTCAAAGTCGTTCTTGTGACCGCGCGCCCAGATCATCACGTTGATCGACGACCCACCGCCCACAACCCTGCCCATCGGCAGGATCAGCGACCGGCCATTCACCTTGTCCGAGGGCTGCGCCGTATAGCCCCAGTCGCGCTCGGAACGGATGTTGCTGCCCCACATCAGCGGGTTCAGAACAGCGTCAAGCTGATCGGTGTCGCCCGCCTCCAGCACCAGCACGCTGGCATCCGTCTCGGCCGCCAGTCGCCCCGCGACCACCGCCCCGCCCGAGCCGGAGCCCACGACGATATAGTCATAGGCGGCCTGCAGGTTCTGCGCGTTGTAGCGCTGCGTGATCGCGGCATCGCCCAGCTCTTGCGCAATGGCCTGTGCGGCGGCCAGGCTCGCCCCCGCAGCCACAGCCATCTTGATAAATCCGCGTCGGCTGATGCGGCCATGCACCAGTCCTGCCTGCAATGCCATCAAACGGTCGCCCTGTTGCAGCGACCCGTGACCGAGTTTCATTCTGTCCTCCCCAGGATGGAATTGGTCCCGCGCCTCCCCGCGCGGGACCGGATGCCTTAAAACGGCAGAGCGTGGGCCACACGCTGGGTCGAAATCCAGCGCTGCACGGTGAAGGCCTCGATCACGCCCTTCGGCCCCCATTTCGACCCGCCGCCCGACGCGCCCAGGCCCGAGAACGGGCAATGCGGTTCGTCATGTACGGTCGAGTCGTTGACATGAACCATGCCCGCATGGACCCGCTCAGCGATCATCTCGCCATGCACCGGGTTGCCTGTGACGACCGAACCGGTCAGCCCGTATTCCGTGTCGTTGGCCATGGCGATGGCCTCTTCCTCGGTGTCGAAGACGGTCACGGTGGTGACAGGGCCAAAAATCTCTTCCGTCCAGACGCCCATGGTCGGCTGGATCCCGGTCAGGATGGTGGCGGTGTAGTACTTCCCCTCCACCTTGCCGCCACAATGCACCTTGGCGCCCTGCCCGACAGCGTCATCCACCAGTGCTGCCACCCGCTTCAGTTGCCGGTTGTTGATGATCGGTCCGACGACGCAGGTCGGCTGCTCGGGGCTGGTCGGGACGAAGTTCACCGTCTTGGCAACGAAGCGCTTCAGGAATTCGTCATGGATGCTGCGATGGACCAGAACCTTGTCGCAGGACATGCAGATCTGGCCCTGATGCAGGAAGGACCCAAAGAAAGCCAGGTCCACGGCCCGGTCGATATCGGCATCGGCCAGGACGATCATCGAATTCTTGCCGCCCAGTTCCAGCACGATCGGCTTGAACGCCGCCGCACAGGCCGAGGCGAGAAGCTTGCCCACACGGGTGGACCCGGTAAAGCTGATGACCGCGACACGGGGATCCTTGACGAACAGATCACCCACCATCGCCGCCCCATCGCGCGAGGCGGTGACCACGTTGAACACCCCCGGCGGGAAGCCCGCATCGGCAAACAACTGCGCCAGCATCAGGCCGCCCGACAACGGGCTATCCTCGGACGGCTTCAGAACGGCCGTGTTGCCCAGCGCCAGCGCATAAACAAAGCCGCGCACCGACAGATACAGCGGAAAGTTCCACGGGCTGATGACACCCACCACACCGGCGGGCGTGCGGACGGTGCGGTTGATCTTGCCCGGCACCTGGCTGGGGTAGATCTCGCCCACTTCGCGGGTGGTCAAGCCCGCCGCCTCGGCCAAGGCCAGTGGCACCAGCGAACATTCGAACATCGCCTTGCCAAGGCCAGAGCCGGTTTCCGACACCAGCGCCATCACGAATTCATTCTGGCGTTCGGCAAACAGCGCGGCGGCACGGTGCAGAAGGCCCGCACGGGCGGCAGGCGGCAGCGCGGCCCAGGACGGCTGTGCCTGCTTGGCCGCCGCAATGGCCGCCAGAACATCGGCCTCGCCGGCATCAGCCACGAAATCCAAAAGCTCGCCCGTTGCCGGGTTTTCATTGGCAAAGCGCGCGCCAGTTTGTGACTTGCGCCATTCGCCACCGACATACATGGCGCGCACAGGCGCCCCGTCATCATTTGCCTTCTCGAATTGACCGTCGGCCATTTTCTTCTTCCTCCCAAATCCGAACATCGCTTCCTCCCGATGCTGATCTGGAAAGATGACCACCCCGACCCGGCCAGTTCCATGAACAGAAGTATCAGCGACTGGAACGCAACTGCCAATCCAACCTGACGCCAGAGGGGGCAAACCGCTTGCGGTACTCGGCCGGGCTTTCGCCAGTGGTCTTGCGGAACTCGCGGCTGAAATGGCTGGCATCGGCAAAGCCAAGGCGGAAGGCCAGCTGTTCGATCCGCTCTTGCGTGTCGCGAAGCGCCTTTGATGCTTCGCGCAGGCGCAGGCCCCGGGCGAAACCGGCAGGCGTGGTTCCAAACTGCCGACGGAACTGCCGGTGCAGGGTGGATTCCGACATCCGCGCCACCGCCACCAGTTCATCGACAGGCACCTGACGGTCTAGGTTCGCGGTGATCCGGCGCACCGCCTCGGCCAGACCGGAATCGTCGGCATCGGGGCGCTGCACCTGCACTTCACGGCCATGGTGTTGGCAAAGCGTCAGGATCAATTGCTCAATCCGCATATCGATCTTCAGGTCGGAAAAGACATCCCGTTGCCTGCGGAACAGGGCCATGACGCCCGACAAGTCCAGCGCGCGCGAGTCTTCGGGCGACATACAGACCGCTTCTGGCAGGGCAAAGCCCGTCGAAAGCCCATGCCCGGTCCGTGCCAGACGGTCATTTAGGCGGGCAAGCAGATTGTCCATGTGATCGGCCTCGATTTCAAGGCAGTCGCATTCGATCGGGGCCTCCGCGCTGGCCGAGGACAAGTCGATGTCAATGGTCATGCCGGGCGGGACGAACATGGCCTGCCCGACGCCAAAGCCAAAGGCCGGGCCGCCGTCAAGCCGCATCACCTTGTGACCGCTGACCAGCTGGCAGATGATCGGGTTGGGAAAGCAAAAACTGACTTGGGCAGGCGTGTTGGTCAGGTAACTGGCGGCCTCGGACCGCGCCGCATAATGCGCCTTGCGATATTCCACGAGTCTTTCGACCGGGCGCGCCGCCGACGGTCTCAACCTCAAATCCGCTTTCATGTGCATTCGAACTCCTCCCCGTCGTATCAATCCCTTTCCCAAGCCCGATTTCCTGGCGTTCCGGCCCGTCGGACCATGGTCAAGCCGCCTCGCCCGTTGCCCGGCCAGCGGGTTGCGACAGGCCAAGGATGCGGCGCGCCTCGGCCCAAGTCGCGACAGGGCGGTGATGTTTATCACAAATATCGGCCGCAAGTCGGACCAGCGCCGCATTGCTGGGGGCAAGCCTGTCGCGACCAAGCCGAACGTTGTCCTCAAGCCCGGTGCGGGCATGGCCCCACGCTGCAATCGACCATTCGTTCAGCGTCAGCTGATGCTGCCCGATCCCGGCCGCGCACCCGGGCGCGCTTTCGCCAAACAGCCGATGCACGGTGTGGATGTAGTAATCAAACACATCCCGATCCACTGGCATCGCGTTCTTTACGCCCATGACGAATTGCACATAGGGCGTGCCAGCAAGTTGTCCCTTGTCGGCCATCTCGCGTGCTTTCAGGATATGGCTCAGGTCAAGGGCCCCGATTTCGGGCTTGACCCCAAAGGCCAGCATTTCGCGGGCGAGCCAATCCACCAGATCGGGCGGGTTTTCATAGACCCGCGTCGGAAAGTTGTTCGAGCTAACGGCAAGCGCGGCCATATCGGGCCGCAAGGACAGCATCGCCCCCCGGCTTTGCCCGGCCCCTGACCGCCCGCCGGTCGAAAACTGGATGATCATGCCGGGGCAGTGCTTGTTGATGCCCTCTTTCATGCGGGCGAATTTCTCGTGGTCGGATGAAGGGGTCTGGTCGTCGTTGCGGACATGCGCATGAACGATGGTCGCCCCCGCCGCAATGGCTTCATGGGTGGAGTCCACTTGCTCTGCCACGGTGATCGGCACGGCAGTGTTGTTCGCCTTGGTTGGCAGGCTGCCGGTGATCGCAACGCAGATGATGCAAGGGGCTGTCATGCGGCCTGGCCTGCCTGATCTGTGCCGCGCGCCATCTTCGCCAAGCCGTCGAGGAAAAAGGGGCGGAAGCCTTGGGGATGTTCGCTCATCGGGAAATGACCCAGCTCATCCATCACGGAAAGGGTTGCCCCCGGGATGGCGCGGGCGGTGCGGGCGGCGTCTTCGGGCGTGCAGGTCAGGTCATAGGCCCCGACGATCAGGTGGACTGGGGTCTTTGTGGTGTCAATCATCGCCAGTCGCCCGATCAGGCTGTCGTCGCGGGTGTAGAAGCTTAGGTCACCGCGGAACACGCCGGGGCCGGATTGCATGAACATCCACAGCGTGTTCCATCGCTCCACAAGGGGCGCGAAAGGCGAAATATTGGCCGACACAAGCGCCGCGCCCATTTCTCCGCCATGGGCATCGGGGCGGTGGAACCAGTCGATGTCATACCAGGCGGGCTGGAAGTCCGACGCCTCGATCGCGATGAACCCGCTGAACCTGTCCGCGTGCAAGGCAGCCAGTTGCAACGCGATCCGCCCGCCCATCGAACAGCCCGCAAGGATGGGCCGGTCAAGCGCCAGCCCGTCGATCACGGCGAGGACCGTTTCGATATAGGCCTCGGTCGTCAGCAGGTATTCTTCGGTCTCGAATCCTTCGGGCGGCAGCGACTTGCCGTGCCAGGGCATGTCAAAGGCAATCAGCCGGTGGGTGGCCGTGACGCTCGCGTCGTTCATCAGGTGACGCCATTGGCGCGTATCGGCGCCTGCGGTGTGCAGGCACAGGACCGGGCGGCTCTGACCCGCTTCCTCGAAATAGATGCGGTGCGGGGTGCCGCCGATGGTGACGGTCAGGTAGCGGCCGGTGATTGGTTCGATGCTCATGCGGCGACCTCCTTCGTTTGGCGGCCAAGCGCCAGCACGTCCTTGAAGAACCGCAGGTTCTTCACCAGCGTCAGGATATCGCCGTCAATCCGGGCCCGGCCGATCTTCACAAGACCGAAGATGTCATGAAATCCCGGCGCCGGGATGGGTTCCCAGAACTTGCCCAGGGCTTCGGCATCGGTGCGCAAAGCAAAGCGCCATGGTGTCTTGCGGCTGGGTCCTTCGACAACCGCCTCGATCCGACCCTTGTCGAAGGTCAGGTAGACCTCGCGCCCGTCAACCTCGATCAACACAGTTTCGCTGAACAGACGACCAAGCCGTTGCAGATGCGCAGCGCCATCCAGATCCCGCTGGATACCACGGAAGATGTCGATCATCCGTCTCCCCCCTCATTTCTACACAGGAAAGCGTGGCACGGCATCCCGCCAATACTCCATGCCGCGAAGGGTATGGGGCGATACCCTGACATAGCGGACTTGCACGGATCGGGACCGTTGGCGATGGTATTGCCTGATACCGCCAACGGCATTGGGTGCGCCTGCGCTTTCAGCAAGGCTTTGCCGTGTCGAGGTGGCGGGGGGCCTCCTCTGCGCACAGGGATATCACGAGGAGGAGACACCCATGGGCATCGTCAATCAGGACAACATCACCGCTGTCGTCATCGCCAGCCTTGGCAAGCACGGCACCGTCACCGACCGCCAACGCGAGATCATGACGTCGCTGATCCGCCACCTGCATGGCTTCGTCAAGGACGTGAAGTTGCAGCACAGCGAGTTTCTGGCTGCCTGCGATTATCTCGCCCGTGCCGGCAAGCTGTGCAACGAGAACCGGCAGGAATTCATCCTGTTGGGCGACATTCTCGGGATCGAGGTTCTGGTCGACATGATGACCAACCCGATTGCCGGAGGCGAAAGTGAATCCACCGTTCTGGGCCCGTTCTATCGGGAAAACCCGCCGGTTCTGCCCAAGGGCGGCACGATCATTCAAAAGCATTACGACAACGAGGAAACCGCCTATTTCGAGGGCTACATCAAGGATGAGGCTGGCCGCGGAATCGCTGGCGTCACGCTGGATGTCTGGGAAGACGCGCCGAACGGCATGTATGAGAACCTTGATCCTGACCAGCCGGACTACAATCTGCGGGGCCGGTTCGAGACGGATGAAAACGGCCACTATGCCTTTGTCGCCGTGCGCCCCGTGCCCTATCCGATCCCCGAGGATGAAACGGCGGGCGAGCTTTTGCACTTCATGGGCCACCACCCGAACCGCCCCGGCCACATGCACTTCATCATCTCGAAGGATGGCTATCGCCCGCTGATCAGCCAGATCTACGATGCGGACAGCAAATGGCTGGAAGAAGACAGCGTGTTCGCCGTCAAGCAGAGCCTGATCGGCAAGTTCAAGCCTGCTCCTGAGGCTTTGGGCACCGACCTGCACTTCGAATTCGACTTCGTCCTCAAGGCCGAGACCGCAAGGCGCGCCATGGCGGCGGAATAGCCAATCCTACCTCCCTGTCGACTGGGGCCCCCGATCTTCGGGGGCCTTTTTTCACAAGGTATTGCGTTGTAGCGTCATGCTAGGGGGAACCGATGAACTTCAAACAGCTGACCTACTTCATCGCCGTCGCCGAGGAATTGCACTTTGGCCGCGCCGCCGAACGGCTGGACATGGCACAGCCGCCGCTGAGCCGACAAATCAAACAGATCGAGGAAGAACTGGGCGCGATCCTGTTCAATCGCGGTCGCAGCGCCATCACGTTGACGCAAGCGGGTGAGCGACTTTTGACGCGTGGAAAGTCGATCCTGTCTCAGCTTGAGGACACCAAGTTGGAGGTGCGGCGTCTGGGACAAGGGGCCGAGGGTAGGCTGCGCATTGGTTTTGTGGGCTCGGCCACCTTCGGGATCCTGCCCAATATCATCAAATCCTATCGCGCGAACTATCCCGAGGTTAATCTAAGCCTCATCCCAATGAACAATGCGCAACTGCACCGTGCCCTTGTCTCGCGCGAATTGGATGTCGTCTTTGCCCGGCCCGCCTTGAATGACCCCGAATTCCTGACCAAGGAACTGCTGGAGGAAAAGCTGATCCTGGCGCTGCCCGATATCGTCGATACCGGCGGGCGCACCATCGCCAAGCTGGAACGGCTGATGACGCATAACCTGATCCTGTATCCGGAATTCCCGCGGCCAAGCTATGCCGATTTCGTGCTGAAGGCGGTCGAAGGGGCAGGATTCCAGGCCCCCTTGCGTCTGTGGTGTATGGACTTACAGACGGCGCTGGGTCTGGTCGCGGTCGGCGAAGGCGTTTGCATCGTCCCTGAATCCGTCTCCTCTGCCCCGCGCAAGGGCATGAAATTCCTGAAAATAGAACCGGAAATCGCGCGCACCGCCCTGTCGCTGAACTACCGCCTTGATGAACAGGGTGTGCATGTGCAGAACTTTGTGCGCCTTGCCCAGAAAGTCGCCCGGAAAGTCATTTAGGGTCAGCCCCCTTTTCCGGGCATTGCATATGCCACTAGCCGATATCACCGCCACTGACGGGCAGGGTCACACCCGTGATGTAAGAGGCTTCGTCCGAAGCCAAAAACAGGATTGGCGCGGCCTGCTCATCCAGTGTTCCGTAGCGTTTCATGAAGGATGACTGCACGGTCTGATCGACGATGGTCTGGTACCAATCGGCACGCTGATCTTCTGCGGCATTTGGGTTGCGCGGCACGATGCGGGGGGGCGCATCGGTGCCACCCGGGGCGGTGGCCACCACACGGATACCACGGTCGGCCACTTCCCAGGCAAGGCTTGCGGTGATCGCGTTCACCCCGCCCTTGGCGGCCGAATAGGGCACCCGGTTCAACCCCCGCGTCGCGCAGGACGAGACGTTGACAATCACCCCCGCACCCTGCGGCACCATATGGTCCAGCGCGGCACGGCAGCAGTACAGCGTCGGAAACAGGGATCGGCGCACCTCGGCATCGATCTGGTGCGGTTCGTAATGTTCATAGGGTTTGGCCCAGATCGTGCCGCCGACATTGTTCACCAGAATGTCCATCCGCCCCCAAAGCGCCACCGCCTTGGCGATCCCGTCGCGGCAGCCTTCCCAAGTCTCCAGATCGACGGAAATCGCGGCCGCTTGTCCGCCAGCCGCTTCGATCGCGGCAACGACCTCGTCCCGCGCGGGGGATCGGTCCACGATCAGGACGCGCGCGCCCTCTGCTGCCGCCCGTTCGGCCACGCGCCGCCCGATGCCTTGCGCAGCACCGGTCACCACCATCACCTTATTCTGAAAACGCATGCTCATGCTGCCACCGCCTCGGCTTCTGTCGGGTTGAACTTTTCGTAGAGGAAGGCGGCGGGCTGGACACCCAGCCTGCCGAAATGCGCGCGCACGGCATCGACCATCGGCGGCGGACCGCACAGATAGACATCGCAGTCGCCCCCGTTCAGATCCGCAGCCGACAGGTGATCGGTGACAAAGCCCTTGCGGTCATGCGCCTCATCCGCGGCCGCCAGCACGGTCAGCACCGTGACATTCCCGATCCGGTCCGCCAGCGCCTGAACGCGGTCCAGTTCCACCAGATCGGCGGCGCGGGTGACGGCATAGTAAAGCGTGATAGGGTGATCCGAGCCCTGCAGCGCCACCTGTTCCAGCATCGACAGGAACGGCGCCAGCCCCGTGCCGCCCGCCAGCCAAAGCTGAGGCCGGGTGATCGGGCGCAGGTAAAAGGCGCCCATCGGGCCTGTGGCCGTCAGCTTGTCGCCGGGTTGAGCCCGGGACGCCAGATAGCTGCTCATCACCCCGGCGGGCAGGTTGCGGATCAAGAAACGGCCCTCCTGCTCGCCGGGCGCGGACGAAAAGGAATAAGACCGATGCCGGTCGGTGCCGGGAACCGTCAGGTTCACATACTGTCCGGGCAGAAAGCCCATCGGCTGCGCCAGCCGCACCCGCAGGCCGAACGAGGTTTCCGACAGACGGTCCACCGCCACAACCTCGGCCTCCACCGCCTCGGGCGCGGTCTTGCAGACGGCGGAGGAGGCCGGAACCCGCACCACGCAATCCTCTTCCGGGATCATCTGGCAAGTCAGGGCATAGCCTGCGGCCGCCTCATCCTCGGTCAGGGACTCGTCCATGAAGAATTCCAGCTGATACTTGCCCTGCTCGACCTTGCATTTGCAGGTGCCGCAGACCCCGTCGCGGCAGTCCATCGGCAGGTTGATCTTCTGGCGAAAGGCCGCGTCGGTGACCTTTTCGTCATCCTCGCATTGGATGACGCGGGTCACGCCGTCCTCAAAATTCAGGGCAATGCTATAGGTCGTCATGGGGTAAGCTCCTCCCAAGCCCCGCGCGGGCCTGGCGGGCGCGCGGGTTCCCATTTTCGTCGGTCCGGGTGCAGATCAGACGTGGTAGACGTCGATCACGTGGTGGATGTGATCGTTTTTCAGCACGACTTTCTTGTTCGTGATCAGGGGTTTCGGCCCGCTGATGTCGATGGAGTAAAAGGACGTGCCCCAGTGCTGGTCGGTCTCGCCATAGCGGAAGGTCAGCGTGTGCCAGTTGAAGCGCACCTTGACCTCGGTGCCGCTGCGCTCCACCACCTCGATATTGGCAAGGTGGTGGTTCGTGCGCGGCTCGGGCAAGGACGTCGCCGAGGACCGGTCGGTCTTGATGCGAAACACCCGGTCTTCGATGCCCTGCTTGTTTGGATAGAACATCAGCGACATCTCGTTTTGCGGGTCTTCGGTCTGGGTGTCATAGTCATCCCAGGCCGGCATCCAGAACGGGCAATCCTTGTGATAAAAGGTCAGCCAGGTGTCCCAGTCGCGGTCGTCTAGCGCGCGGGCCTCCGCATAAAGAAAGGACTGCAGCGCGTCAAAGGACAGGGTGGGAACAGTGGCGGGGCGGTCAAGCGTTATCGTGGTCATCTGCCTTTCCCCCTCTCACTCGGCCGCCGTAGCAATAGCTGGCGCGGTTTCGCGTTCTTTGGCGATGGCTGCGGCCATACGGTCCGACCAGTTGGTGTGCTGGATGACGAACAGTCCCTCATCCTCGGTGCGGGCCCCACAGAGAAGCGGGTTGATCCCCAGTTCCTTGGCATCTGCATCGGGGCCTTTGATCCATTGCACGGCCCCGCGGGTCAGGTCGTTCCAGGGCGCATGGGCCGCCCCGGCATAGCCGCGCTGCGTGGCGCGGAATTCCTCGGTGTCGTCTGGTGTCGCCATGCCCGAGGCGTTGAAGAAATCCTCATACTGGCGGATTCGGCGCGACCGGGCCTCCTGGCTTTCGCCCCTGGGCGCGATGCAATAGATCGTGACCTCGGTCTTATCCACGCTGATCGGCCGGAACACTCGTATCTGGCTGGAGAACTGGTCCATCAGAAACACGTTCGGATACAGGCACAGGTTACGCAGAACGCCCACCATCCAGTAGGCCTTGGTCTTGCCGAAACGCTCGGTCCATTCCTCCAGGCGCGGATAATTCGGGCGGTTGGTCGGGTCGGCCCACTGCGTCCAAAGAAGGATATGGCCGTTGTCATAGGCGTGGAACCCGCCCCGCTGCTTGGACCATTTCGAGGCGTCGGTGGCCTTGATCTGGTCTTCTTTGCCCGCATCGGTGCGGTGCGCCGTGGTCGCGACATAGTTCCAGTGCACGGACGAGACGTGATAGCCATCCGCGCCGTTTTCGGCCTGCAACTTCCAATTGCCGTCAAAGGTATAGGTAGACGACCCGCGCAGCACCTCCAGCCCCTGATCGGCCTGATCGACGATCATGTCGATCATCTTGCAGGCCTCGCCCAGATAGTCCGCCAGCGGCTTCACATCTGCATTCAGCGACCCGAACAGGAACCCGCGATAGTTTTCGAACCGTGCCACCTTGGTCATGTCATGGCTGCCGTCGGTGTTGAACTGTTCGGGATAGCCCGCACCGTTCGGGTCCTTCACCTTCAAGAGCTTGCCGGTGTTGGAAAAGGTCCAGCCGTGGAAGGGGCAGGTAAAGGTCTTCTGGTTGCGCCGCTTGAACCGGCACAGCATGGCGCCCCGGTGCGAGCAGGCGTTCACCAGCGCGTTCAACTGGCCATCCTTGTCGCGGGTGATGACAACCGGCGTCCGGCCCATGTGCAGCGTGAAGTAATCGCCGGGCTCCGGGATCTGGCTTTCATGGGCCAGGTAAATCCAGTTGCCTTCCCAGATATGTTTCATCTCCAGCTCGAACAGCTCGGCATCGGTGAACATGTCGC
>JAIYDR010000425.1 GCA_027487395.1 Rhodobacter sp.
CAGATAGCTGATCACCCGCCCGATCTGCTGAATGATGTTGGGCTGGATGCCTTCGGTCGGCTCATCCAACAGCAGAACCTTGGGCTGCATGATCATGGCGCGCGCGATGGCGAGTTGCTGTTGCTGACCGCCCGACAGGTCCCCGCCCCGGCGATGGCCCATGTCTTTGAGCACCGGGAAAAGATCATAAATCTCGGCCGGGATTCGGTGTTGGGATTTCGGCAGCAGCGCAAAGGCGGTGTGCATGTTTTCCGTCACGGTCAGCAAGGGAAAGATCATCCGCCCTTGCGGCACCACGGCCAGACCGCGTTTCGCCATGCCCTGCGACGGCACGCGCGGCACCTCTTCACCCGCAAGAATGATCTTGCCGCCCGATCGCGGATGCGTGCCTGCCAGCGCTTTCAGCAAACTGGTTTTCCCCACACCATTGGTGCCCATCACGCAGGTCACCTCACCCGCCCGCGCCTCGATGTCGATGCCATGAAGGATTTGCGACCCGCCGTAATGCAGCGTCAGACCTTCGGTTTTCAGCATCTTAACCCCGTCCCAGATAGACTTCGATCACCTGCGGATTGCGGGTGACATGGTCGAGTGAGCCTTCGGCCAGCACGGACCCTTCATGCAGCACCGTCACCTTGCAATTCAGGCGGCGGACAAACTCCATGTCATGTTCCACCACCACCACAGCGCGGGTTTTGGCCATTTCGACCAGCAGGGCAGTGGTGTGTTCACGTTCGGCCAGTGTCATGCCTGCGGCGGGTTCATCGACCAGCAGCAGGCGCGGCTCCTGCGCCAGCAGCATCCCGATCTCCAGCCACTGCTTTTGACCATGCGAAAGCTCCCCCGATTTGCGCGCCAAAGCGTCGGACAGGCCCACCTCTGCTGCCAGCGCCGCCACCTTGTCCCGATCCGCCTGGGTCTCGCGCCAGAACAGCACACGCCACGGCGCGCGCTGCGCCTTCAGCGCCATCGTCAGGTTTTCAGCCACGGTCTGATCTTCGAACACTGTCGGGCGCTGGAATTTGCGGCCTACGCCGGCGCGGGCGATCTGCGCCTCGGACAATGACAGCAAAGAGATGGAGCGTTCGCCGAATGTCACCGTCCCAGTATCAGGCCGAGTCTTGCCGGTGACAATATCCATGAAGGTGGTCTTGCCCGCGCCATTGGGGCCGATGATGGCCCGCAACTCGGCGGCTTCGATGTTGAAGGACAGGTTGTTGATGGCGCGAAACCCGTCAAAGGTGACTGACACACCAGAGACTTCCAGAAGTGCGGTCATTCCTTGGCCTCCTTTTCCATCAAGGCCCCATCGTCGGGCCCAAGCGGGGCACCGCGCCGGTTGGGGCTGCGCAGGCCTGTGGCCAGATCAAAGAGCCCGCCAATACCCTTTGGCGCAAACAAGGTCACGGCGACGAAGGACAGGCCAAGGATCACCAGCCACCAATCGACCCAGTCGATGGTGTAGAACCCCAAGGGGATCGACGGTGCCCGCCCCCCGGTGAACCACGACGACAAGAGCGAGACGAACGCCGCGCCAATCACCGCGCCATAAAGCCGCCCCCGGCCCCCGATGGCCACCCAAACGGCAAGGTAGATCGAGGCGATGGGGGCAAGCTCCGCCGGGTTGATGATCCCGGCCTGCGGATAGTAGAGCGCCCCGGCAATCGCCGCGATCACGGCAGTCAGCGTAAAGGCGAAGAGCTTATACCCCTCAACCGAATAGCCCAGAAAGCGCACCCTCTGTTCGTCGTCGCGGATGGCGCGGATGACCGAGCCGAACTTGCCCGACACCACCCAGGCCAGCAGGATGTAGCCCAGCCCCAGCGCAAAGGCCGAGGCCCAGAAGAACCACATCGACACATCATCCTGACTGACCGCATCCAGCCCCGGCAAGTTCTGCAAACCCGAGAGGCCATTGTTGCCGCGCAACCCCGAGTCATTCTGAAAGAGATAGAGCGCCAGCGCCAAGGTCATCGCTTGGGTCAGGATCGACAGATACACCCCCGTGACGCGCGACCGGAAGGCCAGCCAGCCAAAGACCAGCGCGAGGATGCCCGGCACCAGCACCACCAGCGCGACCTGCGCCCAGAAACTATGCGCAAAGGCCCAGATCAGCGGAAAGTCTGACGCCCCCACCACGCCGAAAATCTGGGTGGCCACACCTTGGCGGATTTCCTCAGCCGTGGCGGGAAGGCCGCCTTGGGCGAGCGCCGCGACCACGATCTCTTCGGTCCGGGCATACATCAGCCACATGCCGATCATGTAACCGCCAAGGGCAAAGAAGGCCATGTGGCCAAGCGACAAGATCCCCGCATAGCCCCAGATCAGGTCCATCGCCAAGGCGACAAGGGCAAGGCAAAGCGTTTTCCCCAGCGTCTTGACGAAAGAGGTGGAGATGAAGGCCACGCCATAAGCCTCAGACAGCACCGTCACCGCGAGGGTGAAGAGCGCAAGGATCAAAAGGAACCATAGGACAGAGGGGTTCTTGGCAAAAAAGGTGCGACTCATGCGGTGGCCTGTCGTTTGGCTTTGAGGGCAACGCCGGGGGTTTCACACCCCCGAACCCCCGTGGGATATCGGAACAGAGAAGACGGGCGCAGGACAGCGAGGGGTATCAAGGTCAATCCCCCGCTGCCCGGCCCTTGAGCGCGATGATGCCGCGCGGGCGGAACTGGATGAACAGGATGATCAGCAGGATCATATAGGTTTGCGCGGCGAGGGTGTTCGAGGGGTTCAACCACTCGATCCCCTTTTGGAAGGTGCCGATCAGGAAGGCCCCGGCCAGCGTGCCCCAGATATTGCCGACCCCGCCCACGACAACGGTCATGAAACTTTGCACGATGTAGTCGGACCCGAGTTCTGAGGTGACTTTGGCGAAAAGCCCGATGGCCACGCCCGCGATGCCCGCAATGCCGGAACCAAGGCCGAAGGTCAGCATGTTGATGCGGTCGGGGTTGATGCCCATGCTGGCGGCCATCGACGGGTTTTGCGTCACGGCGCGGACTTCAAGGCCAAGGCGGGTGCGCTTCATCAGCCACAGGAAGAACAGAAGGAATACCAGCGCCAGCACGAAAATGGCGATGCGGATATA
>JAIYDR010000265.1 GCA_027487395.1 Rhodobacter sp.
CAAGGCTATCACGGCACGGGCAAATCGACGCATATCGAACAGGTGGCGGCGCGGCTGAACTGGCCCTGCGTGCGCGTCAACCTTGACAGCCACATCAGCCGGATCGACCTGATCAGCAAGGATGCGATCAAGCTGCGCGACGGCAAGCAGGTGACCGAATTCCACGAAGGCATCCTGCCTTGGGCGTTGCGCAACGCCGTGGCGATTGTTTTCGACGAATATGACGCCGGCCGCGCCGATGTGATGTTTGTGATCCAGCGCGTGCTGGAGCATGACGGCAAACTGACCTTGCTTGATCAGAATGAGATCATTACCCCCCACCCGTCCTTCCGCCTGTTTGCCACAGCCAATACCGTGGGTCTGGGCGATACCACGGGGCTGTATCACGGCACGCAGCAGATCAACCAGGCGCAGATGGACCGCTGGTCCTTGGTCGCGACGCTGAACTATCTGTCGCATGACGCCGAGGCCGCGATCGTGCTGGCCAAGAACGCGCATTACAACACCGACAAGGGCCGCAAGATCATCAACCAGATGGTCACGGTCGCGGACCTGACGCGGACGGCCTTCATGAACGGCGACCTCTCCACCGTCATGAGCCCGCGCACCGTGCTGAACTGGGCGCAAAACGCCGAGATTTTCCACAATGTCGGCTATGCCTTCCGGCTGTCCTTCCTGAACAAATGCGATGAGCTGGAGCGTCAGACAGTCGCCGAATTCTACCAGCGCTGCTTTGGCGAGGAATTGCCCGAAAGCGCCGCCAGCATGGCGATGAAGTAAGCGCTGTCGGTCAAGACCGAGGCAACGCGCGGGGGCAACCTCGCGCGTTTTCATTTGGCGCGGGTTCAGAGGACCGAACGACCAGAGGACCGAACGACCAGAGGACCGAACGACCAGAGGACCGAAAGGGAAACGTCCAGTGGACGTTTCCCCGGTCCGATTGCGGCTGAGGCAACGAAGCCGCAAGGGGCGATCAGCCAAAGCGGCGATAGGGGCACCGGGCGCGCACGACCGGGCGGGTGCGATTTATCGTGCCCGCCCCCGTCTAACTCGGCGGGCGGGCGGGCGCGGCCCGTGCTGGGGCAGCACGGGCGGGCACGGGGCAAGCGTTGCGTTTCGCGCGGGTAACTTGCCTCGCGCGACTGGTGAGGTCAGTCCACTGGACATTCCCGCGTCGGTCCTCTCTCCCCATCCTTTCCGCTACAAAAAATTTCCAAACAGCTTTATTGATCGGCAGAAAAACCGATGTCATGCTGCTTTCATGTGCGGTTTACAAACCCTTTCCCGCGCCTTGGCGCTGACACTCGCCCTCTCGTCCCCTGCGGCGGTTTGGGCGGAAACGCATGTGGCCGAAGACCAACTCCAGTTCTTTGCCACCTGCACCGGGCGGCTTTCGGCCCTGATGGAGCATCAATGGATGTTTGACGGCCCTGCCTCAGACCTCACCAAAGACCGCCGCGATGCGATGTTGTCATTGGTCGAGGCTGTGGCCCTGCCCGATGACTCGCAGCGTGTCCTGCTTTGGCGGGTCGAGGCGAAGCACGCCCAAGCGGCGTTGCTGCAACAGGCAGCGTTTGGCGGGGGAACCGCCGCCCAAACCGCACAGCGCATATCGGACGGCCTGATGCAGGATTGTACCGCCGCCCTGTCCTGAAACGAAAACTGTCCTGAAACGAAACAGGGGCGGCCAAAGGCCACCCCTTTCCGAAACCGACAGGGAGATGTCGATCAGCCGCGCGCGGCTTTGGTGGCATTGGCCCACCACACCAGATCGTCCAGCGACGCGGAAGCGGCGGGAAGCAGGTGCGCTTCGACATCGGCCATATTGCCCGACCCGCCAAAGCCCGGATGGACGCGGAAGAAGTCGCTCATGCCCAGATGCACGGCGTTGCGGGTGGGGACCATTTGCAGCTCGACTGCGATGTTGCGCAGATGCTCCATCGCGCGAGTGCCGCCGACCGAGCCGTAAGCCATCGCCGTCATCGGCTTTTTCGCCCATTCGACATAGGCCTGATCCAGCGCGTTTTTCAGCGATCCGGTGATCGAGCGGTTGTATTCCGCCACGACGAAGATGTAGCCGTCAAACTCGCCGATTTTCTTTTGCCACGCCACCGCAGCCGCCGATTGCGACGGGGCCCAAGCGTTCGAGGCGACCTCGTTGAACAGCGGCAGGTCGAAGGATTTCAGATCGACCAATTCCACATCCATGTCGGTGCGGGCTTGGGCTTGCGTCAACATCCACTGCGCCGGGATATCGGCAAAGCGGCTGTCACGGGTCGAGCCGATGATGAGGGCGATTTTGGGTTTGGACATGATGGTCTCCATCCGGGTTGGCCATCCGGGTTGGACGGCGAAATCTGCCCGGCGAACATCGGTCAGGTGGGGCGTTGGCGCAATTCGCCGCCGATGCAAGCACTCTGTGCGCTGATGCACCAAGGCAGGCGAAAAACTCTGCCGCAGCCGGACGATTCCGCGTCGTTCCCGCCCTTGCCCCCGCGCCCGCGCGATGCAAATGTGAGGGCATGTCAAAACCGACCGATAACCCCGCCGATCCCTTCAAGAAAGCCTTGGCAGAGGCAACCAAAGTGCTGGCCGATGACCCGGAGATGACCGTCTCCTTTTCGGTCGATCCGCCCGGCATGAATGCCGAAGGCGTGCGCCTGCCGCAAGTCAGCCGCCGCATGACCCGCGATGAGGTCTTGCTCGCCCGTGGCACGGCGGATGCCTTCGCCATGAAGCGCAAGTATCACGATGCCAAAGTCTCGGCCCGGTACTCCCCGACCGGCAATCTGGCGCGCGAGATTTTCGACGCGATGGAAACCGCGCGGTGTGAGGCTGTGGGCGCCCGTGCCATGCCCGGCACGGCCACGAACATTGACGCCAAGATCGCGCATGAGGCGGATCGCAAAGGTTACAGCCAGATCA
>JAIYDR010000399.1 GCA_027487395.1 Rhodobacter sp.
ATGTGTTTGACGTTCGAAAGCTTGAAAGCGGCATGCAGCGCAACGCTACTTCACGAATTCTATGAAGCTCACTTGGCCAGTCTTGATGTCCAGCTTGAACACATTTCCAGAAAAAGAAATCGCAATCAGTTCTTGGTCTCTTGATACGATGTCGACGAAGGCGTCGCTCCTGTTTTGCCAAAACGGATAGTGTTCCATTCCGTTGATGGTCCAGATTACCTTTCCCTTATCACTGATAAACTGAACATTCTCCCACGGCGCGGGTGAACGAGAGGACTCTAGATCAGACCAGTCGAGCAACGTCACTCTGCCGCCTTCGACTGAAAACGCCTTGATGCAACGTGGTATCGGTTTCACTGAAATGGCCTTTGATAAAGACGGTCAATCTTCAGGAGCTGAGCCGCCTGCGGCGCTGCGGGTGGCGATGAAGGGGGCGAGGCGCTCTGATACGCCCTCACACACGGCGGGGGGTGTAAAGCCTGCCAGCACGCCTTGCCAGATGGCCATGGCGCGCTGTTCTGCGGATTGGCTGCCGTTCTCCACCCATTGGCCGTGGTTCGACAGGTCCGCCACCAAAGGCGCATAAAACGCGGTTTGATAGCGTTCCATCGTATGGGCTGTGGCAAAGAAATGCCCACCCGACGGCACCTCTGCGATGGCATCAAAGGCGAGGGCGGCGGCATCCGCTGGTGCAGGGCGGCAGAGTTCGGCGAGGGTTTGCAGCGCTTCGACGTCGAGGATGAATTTCTCATAGCCAAAGGAAAGGCCACCCTCCAGCCAGCCCGCGCCATGCACAGTCACGGTCGCCTGCGCCAGCATTGCTGCCCAGAGTGCCATGATGGTTTCCTGCGCGCCTTGCGCATCGGCCATGTTTGCCGCCGCCCCCGTCGCTGACCGCCACGGCAGGCCGATAAATCGCGCCAACTGCCCTGAGCCCAAATTGGCGCGGATATGCTCTGGCGTGCCAAAGGCCGGGGAGCCGGACTTCATATCGACATTCGACGAAAACCCGCCATAGGCAACCGGCGCGCCCGGCCGGGCAAGTTGGGCAAGGGTAATGCCCGCCAGCGCCTCGGCATGTTGCAAGACCAGCGCGCCCGCCATTGTGATCGGCGCCATGGCACCGGCAAGGCAGAAAGGGGTGATCAGGCTCAGCTGTCCGGCCCGGGCAAAGTCGATGATCCCGCGCGCCATCGGCACATCCAATTGCCGGGGCGAGTTTGAGTTGATGACCGTGGTCGCCCAGACGCCATCTTCGAATCCCGCCTCATCCAACCCATGGGCCAGACGGATCATCTCAAAGGCTTCGGCCACCTGACCCCGGCCACGGGAATAGACGAACAGCGGCTTGCTGCAATTGGTCAACTGCCCGTGCATCAAGGCATAATGGCGCAGGTGGATCGGCACATCTTGCGGCTCTGCCGAGGGGCCGTGCATGTGGATGACGTCAAAGCTTTGCTGCAATCGCAGGGTTTCGATAAAGCTTTCGGCCGATCCGGGGCGGCGACCGCGGGCAAGGTCGGTGACATTCGGGCAGCCAGAGCCTGCCATGAACAGCATCGCCCCCGGTTCGAACACCTGTGCATTGGCTGGATCGGCGGCGCGCAGGCGGATGCTGCGCGGGGCGGATGCCAGCGCCGCCGTCACCATCTCGCGCCCGATGCGGACCATGCCACTGTCTGGGTCAACAATGGCCCCACCGGCGCGGAACAGCGCCCGCGCCTCATCTAGCAGGATGCGGATGCCCAACTCTTCCAGCACGCGCAGCGCGGTGTCATGCATCGCCGCGATCTCATCTTCGGAAAAGGCGGATTGCGGCTGGAACGGATGGCGCAGATGGCTGTAGCCGGGGCGCTGGGTCCCTTTGCGCGGGGCGCGGCGGCGGGGGGTGTCAGAGGTCATCGGTCCTATCGCTTTGCGTCCGCCCGGATGGGCCTTTCGCGTCAAGTCTTGTCCAAAGGGGCGGATCGGTCGCGCCCGTTTGCGCCGTGATGAGGCGGTTTCCGCGCTTGTCCAGGCACGCACCCGCCTTGCTGCACCACGGCCCGCGGCCTAGAGTTGGTGACACTCCGCCCAGCCAAGGACCACCGCCGATGTATCAGCCCGAGCACCACCGCGAAGACCGGCTTTCGGTGCAGCATGACCTGATCGAGGCGCATCCGTTTGGGCTCTTGATCTCAATCGGGGCAGAGGGGCTTTTGGCCAATGGATTGCCGTTTCATTTGCAGCGAGACAGCGGCGACAAAGGGCTGCTGCAGGCGCATATCGCGCGGGCCAATCCGCAATGGGCGGGCTTGGACGGGCAAGAGGTGTTGGTGGTGTTTCAGGGGCCACTGACCTATGTCACGCCGGGATTTTATGAGACCAAGCGTGAAACTGGCAAAGTCGTGCCGACATGGAACTACGCGATGGTGCAGGCGCGGGGCGTGGCGCGGGTGCAGGCGGATACGGCTTGGCTGGATACCCAGATCGCTGCCCTGACCGACCGGCATGAGGCGGCACAGGTCGCGCCTTGGCAAGTGTCCGACGCCCCTCGCCCCTACATCGAGGCGCAGTTGCGCGGTATTGTCGGGATTGAGATCGACATTCGCCAGCTAGAGGGCAAGTGGAAGGTCAGTCAGAACCGGCCTGAGGGCGACCGGCTTGGCGTAGCGCAAGGGTTGGCCGAGGCACACCCCGAGATGGCGGCCTTGGTGCGGCGTTACGGCAAGCTGGCCGATTGAGGCCTTTGCCCGGCAGCGTAGTTCGTTTTGGACAGGTGATTTGCCGCGAACACTACTGACAGCGCCAATATGCGATGCTACCTCTTTGTCCGACACGACCAAAAGGGGGGAACCGATGCGTTATCATGCGGTGGAAAGTTTCGACGAGGCGGTGCGGATTTCCGCCTCGGCAACTGGGATCACGCGGTTTCTGGCTGGGGGGACGGACGTGCTGGTGCAATTGCGCGCGGGCTCGATCCAACCCGATGACATCATCGACATCAAACATGTTCCGGGTGTGAAGGACATCACCCGTCGCGCAGATGGCGGCTGGGACATCGGGGCGGCGGTTTCTGGCATCGAACTGGGTGCGCATGCCGAGCTATGCCGTGATTGGCCCGGTGTGGTCGAAGGGATGCGGCTGGTGGGGTCTACGCAGGTGCAGGGCCGCGCGACGCTGACGGGGAACCTGTGCAACGGCTCGCCTGCGGCTGATTCCGTGCCGGGGCTGATGGCGGCCGGGGCGACGGTGTCCGTCACAGGGCCAGATGGCGCGCGGGTGGTCGCGGTGGCTGATATCCCGAAATCGCCGGGCAAGACCAACCTGAAACCGGGCGAGGTGATCACCCGCGTTCATCTGCCGCCGCGTGGGGAGAACGGGGGCGATTGCTACCTGCGCTTCATCCCACGCACCGAGATGGACATCGCCGTGGTCGGCTGTGCCGTAAGCCTGCGTGTGTCGGGCGACATGATCACCGAAGCAACCGTGGCGCTTGGTGCCGTCGCCCCCACTGTGGTGCTGGTGCCTGCTGCCGGGGCGGCGCTGGTGGGCTCGGCCTTGGACGACGCGGCCCTTGAGGCGCTGGTCACCGCCGCCCGCGCCGCGTGCCGCCCGATCAGCGACCGGCGCGGCACGGTTGAATTCCGCATCGAAGTCGCGGGTGTATTGGCCCGCCGCGCCGCAAGCATCGCCTATGCCCGCGCGAAAGGAGAGACAGCATGAGCCGCATTCACATCACCACCACCGTCAATGGTGAGACCGCCGAATTCCTGACCGAACCGCGCGAAACCCTGCTGGACGTGCTGCGCAACCAACTGGGCCTGACCGGGTCAAAAGAGGGCTGCGGGACCGGCGATTGCGGGGCCTGCTCGGTATTGCTGGACGGGGTTCTGGTGTCCTCGTGCCTCGTGCTGGGCGTTGAGGCGCAGGGGAAAACCGTTGAGACCATCGAAGGCATGGCCACCGATGGGGCTTTGCACCCGTTGCAGCGTCAGTTCATCGAACATGCCGCGCTGCAATGTGGCTTCTGCACGCCGGGGATCTTGGTCGCCGCAAAAGCCCTGCTCGCCCAAAACGACAATCCGACTGAGACGGAAATCCGCTACTGGCTGGCAGGGAACCTTTGCCGCTGCACCGGTTATGACAAGATCGTTCGCGCGGTGCAGGATGCCGCCGCTGAAATGAGGGGGGCCGCCTGATGCCGAAGGATGAGTTGAAAGCCGGGTTCCGTCTGGTCGGCACCCGCCCGAACCGCCCCGATGGGCTGGACAAGGTCACAGGCCGCGCACGTTATGGCGCGGATATCGTCGCGGCGAATATGCTGCATGCCGCTGTGGTGCGTTCGCCTTATGCCCATGCGCGGATCAAGAGCATCGATGCGTCGCGCGCTTTGGCGCTTGAGGGCGTCAAGGCCGTCATCACCCGCGCCGATTTTCCCACCGGCCTGACGGGTGAGGATTGGAACCTGCAGGAAAACACCATCGCAGGCGATACTGCGCTCTATGACGGCCATGCCGTCGTGGCGGTTGCGGCGACCTCTGCCTTGGTCGCGCAGGATGCGGCGCGTCTGATTGAGGTGGAGTATGAGGTTCTGCCCCATGTCACCGATGTTGATGCCGCGATGGCCCCCGGCGCGCCGGTGATCCGTGCGGGCAATGCGGATCATTCCGTGCCCGAAGGCATGCACCCCAACGTGGTGCGCTATATCGACTTTGGCCATGGCGATCTTGAGGCGGGCTTTGCCGCTGCCGATCTGATCCGCGAAGGGACTTACAAGACCGAAGCCACGCATCAGGGCTATATCGAACCCCATGCCTGCCTTGGCCAACTTGGGGCCGATGGGCGCGGCGAGATGTGGGTGTGCACCCAAGGCCATTGGTACATCCGCCGCATGTGCGCGGCTGTGCTTGGGATCGAAGCCGCCAATCTGCGCGTGACCCCATCGGAAATCGGCGGCGGTTTTGGTGGCAAGACCACGATCTTCATGGAACCCTTGGCGCTGGCGCTGTCGCGCAAGGCGGGGGGGCGTCCGGTCAAGCTGGTGATGAGCCGGGCCGAAGTGCTGCGCGCCACGGGGCCGACGGCCTCGGCGTCGATGGACGTCAAGATCGGGATGAAGAAAGACGGGACCATCACGGCGGGGCAGGTCAATTTCCGCATGCAGGGCGGGGCCTTCTTTGGCATGTCACCAATTGCCGAAGCGCTGCCTTGCGCCTTTGCCTGCTATGACATCCCCAACCTGATGCACGAAGGCTATGAGGTTCTGGCCAACCGCCCGAAAGCCGCTGCCTATCGCGCGCCGGGCTCGCCCATGGCGGCTTTTGCCGTGGAAAGCCTGCTGGATGAGATGTGCCGTGAGCTGTCGCTGGACCCACTTCAGGTGCGCCTGAAGAACGCCGCGAAAGAGGGCACGAAATCCAGCTACGGGCCGACCTACAACCGCATCGGTCTGGTTGAGACGTTGGAGGCCACGATCGCCCACCCAAACCTGTCTGCGCCGCTTGGCCCCAACCAAGGGCGCGGTGTCGCGGCGGGGTTCTGGTTCAACCACGGCGGCGAAACCTCGGTCTCCTTGCAGATCGGTGAGGATGGCACGGTCGGCGTGTCGGTTGGCACGCCCGATATCGGCGGCAGCCGTGCCTCAATCGCGCTGATGGTCGCGGAAACGCTGGGCATCGAATACGAGGCCGTGCGCGTCAACGTGGTGGAAACCGGGTCTTTGGGCGTGAACGAACCCACTCACGGCAGTCGTGCCACCTTTGCCAGCGGCAAGGCGGCGGTTGAGGCGGCGGAAAGCGCCATCAAACAGATGTGCGCCCGCGCAGCCGCCGAATGGGGCATTGACCCCGAGGCTGTGGAATGGGCCGACGGGGCCGCGCGTCCCGCTGGCGAAAACGCGGGCAAGTTCCCGCCCCTGACCATCGGTGAAATCGGTGCCAAGATGGGCGGAACCGGGGGGCCAATCTCGGGCCACCACGAATCCGTTCCCGGCGGTGTCGGGGCCAGCTTTGGCGTGCATGTGGTCGATGTTGAGGTAGACCCCGAAACCGGGAAATCCACCGTGCTGCGCTATCTGGTCGTCCAAGACGCGGGCCGCGCGATCCATCCGGCCTATGTCGAGGGCCAGTATCAGGGTGGGGCCGCGCAAGGCATCGGCTGGGCGCTGAACGAGGAATACATCTACGGCGCGGATGGGCGCTTGCAGAACCCGATGTTCCTTGACTACCGCATCCCGGTG
The DNA here is from genome assembly GCA_027487395.1 of Rhodobacter sp. Lineage (GTDB taxonomy): Bacteria > Pseudomonadota > Alphaproteobacteria > Rhodobacterales > Rhodobacteraceae > Paragemmobacter. Next base: position 6,221 of record JAIYDR010000399.1, read on the forward strand.
GCATCGGATCTGCCGATGATCGACACGGTGATTGTCGAGGTGCCCAATCCCGGTCACCCCTACGGTGTGCGCGGTGTGGGCGAAACCGGCATCGCGCCGCCGCTTGCCGCTGTTGCCAATGCCGTGGCCGCCGCATCGGGCGCGCGGTTGCGGACGCTGCCTTTGTCCCCGCCGAAAGTGCTGGCGGCGATCAAGGCAGGCCAGTGATCTGAGAAGACGATGATCAAGGTCCACCTCTGGTCCGGTCTGCGCCGCCTTGCCGGCGGCGCAGAGGCGGTGACGGTTCAGGCCACCACCGTCGGCCAGATGTTTGACGCCATGATTGCGGCCCATCCGGGGCTGGAGCCGTTCATCAAGGCCGGGGTTTCGGTCGTGATTGATGGTGAGGTGACGGCGGGCGGGCGCAATCTGGCGGTGAAGCCTGAGAATGAGATTTACCTGATCCAGCGCGTCAAGGGCGGCTAAACCTTACCGCGCAACGCACTTGGTGGCGTCCCGAAATGCTGCCGAAAGGCGCGCGACAGCGCGCTTTGCGATGAAAATCCGGTCCGTAAGGCAATCTCGGCCAAAGGATGCCGCGTGTCGGTGACCATCCGCCGCGCGGCCTGCAAGCGCAGCGACAGGCCATAGGCGGCAGGGGTCAAGCCAAGCGCATCGCGAAAGAGCATTTCCATCCGGCGGGACGACAGTCCGACAGCGCGGGCTATCGCCGCAGCGGGTTCGGGAGCGTCCAACCGCGCCTCCATTCGTGCCACGGCCTCGGCCACGCGGGGATCAAGGCGGGGGTCGCGACTGGGTGGGGCGATCTGGGGTTCGTGGCCGTCACGGGTGGTGGTCAGAAAACTTTGCGCCACTTGTCGGGCCAAGGGCGCGCCGTGGCGGCGGGCGATCAGATGCAGCATCAGGTCATGTGCCGGGGCAGCCCCGCCTGCCGTGGCGCGGGTGCGGTCAATCACCCAACGGTCTGGCACCGTATCGACCTGCGGATGTGCGGCGGCGAAATCCTCCAAGTCCTCCCAATGCACGGTGGCGCGATGGCCATCCAGCAGACCTGCACGAGCCAGCACCCAAGCCCCGGCATCCACCCCGGCGATCAGGCGAAAGCGCGGGGCCATCCGACGCAAGTCGCGCAAGAGCAGCTTTGTTGCCACCTCTGACTGCCGATACCCCACAATCACGATCAGCGCATCCGCGCCCTCAGCCGCTTGCAATGCGCCGGTTGAGGGAAGCTCAATCCCACAGGTCAGCGGCACCGCCGCCCCATCGGGCGACACGACGCGCCAGCGATAGGCATCCTTGCCCAAATGCCGATTGGCCGCGCGCATCGGGTCTAGGACCGACGCCACCTCAAGGATCGACGACTGCGGCAGCACCAGAACCGCGATGGTCAGAGGATCAGTTGACGGGGCAAAGATCGTTTCGATTTTCGTCATGCTTCTTTCGTAAATCGTCACGCAAGATGGCGCAAGCTGCGCCAGTCTGGCCTCCAAAGAATAAGGGAGGATCGGCCGATGCCTTTGGCCATGAACCGTGAGGTTTTCATCACTTGCGCCGTCACTGGATCGGGTGGCACGCAGGACCGCAGCCCGCATGTTCCGCGCAGCCCGCAGCAAATCGCCGACAGCGCGATCGCGGCGGCCAAGGCGGGTGCGGCGGTGGTGCATTGCCATGTGCGCGATCCCGAAACCGGCAAACCATCGCGTGACCCCGCGCTTTACCGCGAAGTCACCGAACGCATCCGCGACAGCGAGACCGATGTCGTCTTGAACCTGACGGCGGGCATGGGCGGCGACATCTATTTCGAAGGGACCGAGGATATGGGCCGCATGGGCCCTCGGTCGGACATGGCGGGTGCCACCGAACGGGTGGCGCATGTGGTGGACTGTCGGCCCGAGATATGCACGCTGGATTGCGGCACGATGAACTTCAACGAGGCCGACTATGTGATGGTCAACACCCCCGGCCTGTTGCGCGACATGGCGCGGCGGATGACGGCGGCAGGTGTGCGGATCGAGATTGAGGCTTTTGACACTGGCCATCTCTGGCTGGCCAAGGAGTTGGTCAAAGAAGGCGCGATCCCGGAACCCGTGCTTGTGCAGTTGTGCATGGGCGTGCCGTGGGGTGCGCCCGATGACCTGAACACCTTCATGGCAATGGTGAACAACGTGCCGCAAGGCTGGCACTATTCGGCCTTTTCCATCGGGCGCAACCAGATGGCCTATGTCGCCGCTGCCGTGCTCGCGGGTGGCAATGTCCGCGTGGGGCTTGAGGACAACCTGTGGCTGGAAAAGGGCGTGCTCGCCACCAACGCGCAACTGGTGGAACGCGCGGCGACGATCATCGAAAGCATGGGCGCGCGGGTGATTACGCCTGCAGAAGTGCGCGCCAAACTTAAACTTGAAAAGCGCCCGCCGTTGCCTAGGTAAGCGCCGCTCTGCTTTGGGGTGGCGGAGAAAGGGCACAAGCCATGGAACGCGTCACCCCTACCAACCTGCCACAAGCGGCCTATGCCGCTTCGGCCCTCCCTCACGGGCGCGGTTGGGCGGTGGTGGCCACGGATGCGGGTCTCATGATCCGGCTGATGTTCAGCGGTGCAGAGCTCAGGGTGACCGAGGCTGACGTACGAGCGATGAAACGTGGCGAGGTGACAGGCGAGGCGCTGTTGGAACGGGCGGGGATGGCGCTGCCAGCCCCAAACGCGGGCCAGATGCCGATCTATGGCACCACCGTCTCGATTTCCGCAGAAGGGCGGCGGCGAGCGGGTCAAGGGGGCAGGACCACCTCCGGCACAACGCGTGGCGGGGGCGAGGCAAGGGATAGCGGCCAAGGCCAAGCGCCAAGGCTAAGACTGGAATGGATCGTGGTAGGGGCGGTGTTGGCGCTTCTGCTGCTGGGATGGATGGCGGGAGTGTTCGGATGACGCGCAAGGCGGCAATCATTGGCGGTGGGGTGATCGGTGGCGGTTGGGCCGCGCGGTTCCTGCTCAACGGCTGGAATGTGTCGATCTTCGACCCGGACCCAGAGGCCCCGCGCAAAGTGGGCGAAGTGCTGGCCAATGCCCGCCGCGCCCTGCCGTCGCTGTCGGATGGTCCGATGCCGACTGAGGGCACGATCACATTTGCCGGAACCATCACCGAAGCGGTGGAAGGGGCGGATTACATTCAGGAATCCGTCTCTGAGCGGCTTGACCTGAAGCACCAGGTGTTCG
>JAIYDR010000320.1 GCA_027487395.1 Rhodobacter sp.
CACCGCTTGATGCAGCGGACTATCTTCCGCCGCGTCTTGCCCTCAGCGGTCTGTCTGGCTGTGAGTTCTCACTAGGTCATTCACCCGTTGTCGGGGTGAGATGCCGTTGAGGGCTGAGTGTGGTCTGACGCGGTTGAACTCGTCAAGCCAGCGGGGCAGGACGTTGTTGCCTGCGCTTGAGGATGGACGCGCGAGGCCATAAGCCCCTTCGCGCAGCAGGGTCTGGATGAACCGCTCGACCTTTCCGTTGGTCGTGCGCGTGTAGGGCCGGGTGAAGATGCGGCGGATGCCCATCCAGCGCAGCGCCTTGGCGAAGCGGCGGGAGCGATAGGCCCTCCCGTTATCGGTCATGACGGGTTCCGTAAGGATGCCGTGGGAGCGGAACCAGCGCAGGGCACGCAGCAGGAAGGCGGTGGTTGTGGTCTTGCGCTCATCGCCCAGCACCTCGACATCGGCGAGCCGGGTCGCGTCATCGACGGCGACAGGGACGAAGTCCCAGCCTGCGCCCCGGTTGCGGCGGCGTCGGTTGCCTGTCACACGGTGAGCGGGATGGTCGAACCGACCTAACGTCTTGATATCAAGGTGGATCAACTCGCCCGGTCGCTCCCGCTGGTAGCAGCGCACGGGATCAGGCGGGTCGATCCGGGCCAGCAGGCCCAAACCTGCGCGCCCAAGCCAGCGCGCGACGGTCGAATGCGCCAGCCCCAAAGTCGCGACGAGCGCCGTCATCCGCAAGGTCCGGCGCAGATGCAGGATCACATTGATCGTCGTTTCGGCCAGCCGTCCTGCCACGCGGGCGGGCGCGCTTGCGCGGTTCGAAAGCGCCGCTTGCCCGCCCACACGGAACCGGGCCAGCCACTTGCGCACCGTTCGGACCGACACGCCAAAGGCGGCAGCGACAACCACCGCCCTCTGACTCGCCGAAACGCGGGCCACAATCTGCTCTCGGCTGTGAAGGGTAAGGCGGGCACGATCATGAGGGTTGTTGATCCTTGCGGGTCCTCGGCTGGAGTTTGGCGATTGCAGCCTAACCCCACTTCGGGCGAACAACCTCCCGAGAACTCACAGCTAACCCAAGGCTTGCTTTGGATCGCGTGCCAAGCGAAGCGCTTCGGCCAAGACCTGATGATCCCCGATATGGTTTATCAAGATCAGGATCAGCCGCGCATTCATGGCGTGGCTTTCCGCCTCGGTCAGGCCATCATGCGCTGCAATTAACCCAGCATAAGCGTCATCGGGACGGGTCAAGTTGGGGGTGATGGTCAGCATGGTCCGTCCTTTCCCATCGCGCGCGCAAGGGCTACGGTCACGGCTGCGGCGTCATAGGTGGTCCAGCGGGCGGCGACATGGCTGTCGGGGCGGATCAGATAGACCGCAGAGGCGACATGGCCCAAGTAGCGGGCGGTCACCTCTGGCGTTGCATCCAAGGCCAGATGCGGAATGGTCTGCCTATGGGCAGACAGCGTTTTGGGCGCCTCTGCGTTGATCGTCAGCAGAGTAAAGCCCGGCCCAAGGTGCCGTAACAGCCACCCCCCGGCCAAGGGGGCATCGGGGCAGGGGCTTCCCGGTCTGGTGCGAGAGGGCATGTCTGGGTGATCCGGACCATTCAAGGGCGAGCCGTCATAGGTGCAGGGCGTCGACAGACGGCCAGAGTTCACCACCGTGCGGGCAAAAGGCAGATGTTCAGCCAAGGCCAGCACGGCATTGCGAAACATCTTCGAGACTGCCGATTTCGGCGTGATGAAATCGGTCGCGCGGCTGGAGTTCAGGATATTCTCATCCGCCCCATGCACCCGTTCCATGTCATAGCTGTCCAACAGCGCATCCGGCGCATCGCCGTTGATCACCAGCGCCAGTTTCCAGCCCAGATTGTCCACATCCTGAATGCCCGAATTGGCCCCCCGCGCGCCAAAGGGGCTGACCTGATGGGCAGAGTCCCCGGCAAAGATCACCCGACCATGCCGAAAGCGGTCCATCCGGCGGCATTGGAAAGTGTAGATCGAACACCAGTCCAACTCATAGTCGACATTCGGTCCCAGCATCGCGTCAACGCGGGCCCGGATATTGGCGGGCTGCAACTCTTTGGCGCGGTCGATGTTCCAGCCAAGCTGAAAATCAATCCGCCAGATGTCATCGGGCTGTTTGTGCAACAGGGCGGAGTCGCCCGATTTGAAATGCGGCTCGAACCAGAACCAGCGCTCGGTCGGGAATTCGGCCTTCATTTTGACGTCGGCAATCAGGAAATTGTCCTCAAACACCCTGCCATCGAAGTTCAGTCCCAGCATCCCCCGCACCGGGGAGCGCGCGCCATCGCAGACGATCAGCCAATCAGCGGCAAGCTGATAAGGGCCATCCGGCGTCATCACCTCTAGCAGGCTGTGATCTTCGCCCGGCGTGACCGCATCGACCCGGTTCTTGCCGCGCATCTCAATCGGCGCGCCTTCGGCTTGGGCGGCAACGATGGCGTCATGCAGGTATTTCTCAAACCACGGCTGTTGCAGATTGATAAAGGCCGGAAAGGCATGGCCGCCTTCGGGCAACAGGTTGAACTCGTAGAGCAGTCGGTCATCGTGGAAGACCTTGCCGACATTCCACTGCACGCCCTTTTCCAGCATGGGACCGGCCGCGCCGAGACGGTCGCAAATCTCGAGCGTGCGCTTTGCAAAACAGATGGCCTTGCTGCCCTGCCCAGTGCCCTCATGGTCATCCAGCAGCACAACCGGCACGCCGCGCCGCCCAAGGTCCAGCGCCGTGGCAAGGCCCACCGGCCCGCCGCCGATGATCACCACCTTGTGGCGCGCCGTGGTGGCAGACCCCTGATCGGGCGAGGTCGCATAGGGGTAAAGCCGCATCGTCACGGCATAGCGGTCTGGCACGAGGTCTTTCATCGCCTTGTCCTTTCAGCCCTGCAAAGCGGCCCACATCTCGAGATCGCGCTGCGCGGTCCAGATGCGGGGGTGGGTGATGCCGCGCGCCTCGTCATAGGCGCGGGCGACGTTGAAGGGCAGGCAATGTTCGTAGATAGCGTAATCCTTGAACTTCGGATCACAAGCGGCACGGGCTGCATCCCATGCCTCTTTCAACGAGCCATTCCGCGCAGCGACACGGGCCACAGGGCGGTAGGTGCTGTCGACGAAATCCTTGGTCCGGTCCAACGCGGCATTCACCGCCGCAGACCCGATCACCGCATCCCCCCGGCCCGGAGCGATCGCTTCCAGATCAAAGGCGCGGATCGCCTCTAGCGTGGGGCCCCAATCGGCGAAGTATCCATCGCCGCAGTAACAGGCGGAATGCGCCTCGACGATGTCCCCGGTGAACATGACGTTCGCATCAGGGACATGGATCACCGCATCGCCTGCGGTATGGGCGCGGCCAAGCTGGCGGATATCCACACGTCGTTTGCCAAGCCAGACGGTCATCTTGCCGTTGAAGGTGGTGGACGGCCAAGTCAGGCCGGGGATGCTTTCATGGCCCTGAAACAGGCGCGGGAAGCGTTGGAATTCACTGTCCCAATCCTCTTGTCCGCGCTCGGCCACCATGTTGCGGGCGGCTTCGGACATGATGACCTGCGGCGCGTTGAACGCGCTGGCCCCCAGCACGCGCACGGCGTGGTAATGGGTCAGCACGACATGGGAAATCGGCTTGTCGGTCACCCCCCGGATGCAGTCGATCACCTTTTGCGCCAGCCGCGGGGTGGCCTGTGCCTCAACGACCATGACCGAGTCATCGCCGATGATGACGCCGGAATTGGGGTCCCCTTCGGCGGTAAAGGCGTAAAGCCCCGGCCCAATCTCGGTAAAGCTGATCGTCTTGTCGGTCATGTCGCCTTGCGACGCGAATGCCTTGGCCATGTCAGCTCCTGTTGTAAGGGTCGGTCAGCGCGGGCATCACGGTCCCCACGCAGTTACCAAACCCGATTGTATAACCCTTCCCCCGGCATGCGCCGCGCAGGGTGAGGGTGTCGTTGTCTTCAATGAAACTGCGGGTGCCACCTGCGATGGCAAACGGCTCTTTGCCGCCCCAAGACAGCTCCAGCAGGCTGCCGCGGCTGTCCTTGGTTGGGCCAGAGATCGTGCCGGACCCCAATAGATCACCCACATTCATCGGGCAGCCGCTGGTGGTGTGATGCGCCAGTTGCTGGGCGGCGGAGTAGTACATCTGCGCGTAATTGGTGCGGGCGATCACGGTTTCCGCGCCACCCTGCGGGGTCAAGGCCACCTCTAGCGCGATGTCATACAGCATCGGCCCGGGTTCGTGGAGGTGGGGAAGCAGCGGCACCTCGCGCGGCGGGGTGTGGGTGCGGAATGGCTCTAGCGCCGCGCGCGTCACGATCCACGGGCTGATCGTCGTCGCCGTCGCCTTGGCCTGAAACGGGCCAAGTGGCTGGTATTCCCACGCCTGAATATCGCGCGCCGACCAATCGTTCAGCAGCACATAGCCAAAGATCATGGCATCCGCCTCGGCCACCGTGACCGGCCCGTCGGAGGGGGTGCCCACCACTGCGCCTATCTCAAGCTCGATGTCGAAGCGGCGCGAGGGCTGGAAAGCTGGCACCGTATGATCCGGCCCTTTCACCTGCCCCCAAGGACGGCGGACATCGGTGCCAGAAACCACGACCGACGAAGCCCGTCCGTTATAGCCGATCGGAATATGCAGCCAGTTGGGCGGCAAAGCATTCTCGGCTCCCCGGAACATCGTGCCGACGTTGGTCGCGTGATGACGGCCTGCGTAGAAATCGGTATATTCGCTGACAAGAAAAGGCATGTGCAGCGCCGCATCCGCCAAGGGCACCAGATACGGCGCAACCGTTGCCCGCTCTGCCGCGCCTTCAGCCAGCAAGACCGTCAGGCGGTCACGCAGCGCCGCCCAAACCACAGGGCCAGCCCCCATCACCTCATTCCAGAACGGCACATCCAGCAGCGGCTCACTACCCAGAACCAACAGCCCCACCTCTTCCAGCCCCGCCACATCCAGCACGAAATCCCCGATGGCGACCCCGCAGCGGGGGTCCTCGTCGCCAACCGAGAACACACCGCAAGGCAGGTTGTTCAATGGAAACGGGCAGGCGGGATCATTGGCGCTGGCCACCCAAGATGCGATCAGGCCCGTCATTTGACACCCGGCGTGCCGTCGAATTTCTTTTCCAAACTGCCCCAGCAGTCAATGTAATCCTCCTGCAAATGACCCGCTTGCGCGGCAAAGGGCGTCAGGTGCTGGGGAAAGCGGGTTTCGAACATGAAACTCATGGTCTCGGACTGGCGCACCGGCACCATCGGCTCGTTCGAGGCATGTTCAAAGGCGTTGCGGTCCGGCCCATGCGGCAGCATGCAGTTGTGCAAGCTCATGCCGCCGGGGACAAAGCCTTTGGGCTTGGCGTCGTAGATGCCGTGGATATTGCCCATCAACTCGGACATGACGTTCTTGTGGTACCACGGCGGGCGGAAGGTGTTTTCGGCCACCATCCAGCGGTCACGGAACAGCACGAAGTCGATATTCGCTGTGCCCTCAATCCCGCTTGGCGCGGTCAGCACGGTAAAGATCGACGGGTCAGGGTGGTCGAACAGCACCGCCCCAACCGGGCAATAGGTGCGCAGGTCATATTTGCAGGGCGCGTAATTGCCGTGCCACGCCACCACATCCAAAGGCGAATGACCGATCCGCGTTTCATGTAATTGACCGCACCATTTGACCGTGACGGTCGAGGGCACCTCACGGTCCTCAAAGGCGGCCACAGGTGTCTTGAAGTCGCGCGGGTTGGCCATGCAATTCGCGCCGATGGGGCCACGGCCGGGCAGGGTGAATTTCTGGCCATAGTTTTCGCAGACAAAGCCACGGGCGGGACCTTCCAAGACCTCAACCCGGTAAACCAGACCGCGCGGCAGAATGGCGATTTCCTGTGGCTCAACGTCGATCACACCAAGTTCGGTGCAGAACCGCAACCGCCCCTCTTGCGGCACCACCAGCATCTCGCCATCGGCTGAGAAGAAGTAGGCATCTTTCATCGACTCGGTCACCAGATAAACATGGCTCGCCATGCCGACTTGCGTGTTCACATCCCCCGCTGTCACCATCGTCCGCATGCCAGTGATCCATGTCAGCGGCTGATCCGGCACGGGCAGAGGGTCCCAGCGGTATTGGCCCAAGCTGATGATCTCAGGGTCAATGCACGGAGCCGATTTCCACAACGGCATGTCGATCTTTTTGAACCGATGCGTGTGCTTGACCGATGGCCGGATGCGGTAGCACCAGGTCCGTTCATTCTGATGGCTGGGCGCGGTAAAGGCGGTGCCGGACAGCTGTTCGCCATAAAGCCCGTAGTTGCATTTCTGCGGGCTGTTCATGCCCTGTGGCAAGGCCCCCGGCAGCGCCTCAGTCTCAAAATCATTGCCAAAACCGGGCATATAGCCCTCGTGCGGGCCAAGGTTCGTTACCGCTCGGACCATGCCAGCGGGAAGGGAATGGGTGGTCATGGGAACCTCATCAACGCGTCGAGCCAAGCCCGAAAGATGAGTCGTTTATAGTTGCGAATGCAACCAAGTCAACATATCGTTGCATCTGAAACCAAATTTTGGAGGGTGAAACAGATGAGTACGATCCTGCACGATTACTGGCGGTCTTCGGCGGCCTATCGGGTCCGGATCGGATTGAACTTGTTGGGTCTTTCTTACAATGTGGCCCCGGTGGACCTGCTGGCCGGGGATCACCGAGCGGCGGAAAATCTGACGCGCAATCCGCAGGGATTGGTGCCCAGCTTGCAGGTCGACGGGTTGATGCTGACACAATCCCTTGCGATCCTTGAGTACCTCAATGAGACGCGGGCTGCGGGCTGGCTCCCGCAGGATGCAGGACAAAAGGCACGGGTGCGGGCACTTTCCTACGCGGTGGCAATGGACATCCACCCGATCTGCAACCTGCATGTTGTGCGTCATGCGGTGTCTCTTGGTGGCACCACAACCGAAGCCTGGATGCAGCACTTCATGACCAGCGGATTTTCGGGGCTGGAGGCGATGCTGGCGCAAGACCAAACAGGGCGCTTTGCTGTGGGCGATACCGTCACGCTGGCCGATATCTGCCTTGTGCCGCAGGTCTATAACGCCCGGCGTTGGGGCGTAGACCTGGCAGCCTTCCCGCGCATCGCTGCGGTTGAAGCCAACCTGACGGCCTTGCCCGCATTTGCAGCGGCCCATCCTGACCGGGCCAAACCCCTTGTCTGATGGCCTGCGCGTGACAATCCGTCCGGCCTTGTGGCATGGTCCGCGAAACGCCACGGAACCGACGCATGACTGACCCCGCCGACCCCAGTTTTGACCTGCAAGATTTCTTGCCCTACCTGCTCAATCAGGCGGCAGAGGCGGCATCGCTGGGCTTTCAGGAGATTTATCGGGACAAATACGCCATAACCCGGACCCAATGGCGGGTGATGGCCAACCTTGGCAAATTTGGCGCGATGACCGCCCGTGACATTTGCCGCATCAGCCATATCGAGAAAACCAAGGTCAGCCGCGCCGTGGCCCATCTGGAACAGGCGGGACTGCTGGCGCGCAGCCCGTCCCAACAGGATCGCCGGGCTGAGATCCTGTCTTTGACCGCAATGGGTCAAGCGGCCTTTGCCGATCTTGGCCAGCGCGCTGTCGACTATGACCGCGCCTTGCGAAAGGAACTGGGCACGAAAGCGGCCAAGGACCTGAACCGGCTCTTGCTGTCGATCATCGCGATGCGCGCGCAAGGTGGGGCGGAAAGCGAAGACTGACTACAAGTAAGCCTCGGTCAAAAGCGTGGGGTCTGCCCGCAGTCTGGCCGGGTCCGACGAAAGCCGCACCACGCCTTTGCGCAGCACCACCACCTCGGAGGCAAGGGAAAGCGCCACCTCGACGAATTGTTCGACCAGCAAAACGCCCATGCCTTTGGCCGTCAGCGCTGCCACCACTTGCGTCAGGCGTTTGACGATCAGAGGGGCAAGGCCCAGCGACATCTCATCAATCAGAATAAACTTAGGGCGCGCCATCAGGGCATGTCCGATCGCCACCATCTGTTGTTGTCCGCCGGACAGAGTGCCGGCCAATTGCTGCTGACGCTCTGCCAGTTCGGGAAAGATCGTATAGACCTCGGTCAGGGCGGCATCCGCTTCGGACGGGGTCAGAAGCGATCCGGCGACGGCCAGATTTTCGGCCACGGTCAGTTGCGTCAGCACCTGATGGCCTTCGGGGACAGCGGCGACGCCTGCCGCACGGATGCGGTCAGGCTTTGCCCCGGTGATGGCCGTGCCGCCCACTGTCACCGTTCCCTTCGCCACGGGCAGCAGCCCCGCCACCGCCAGCACCAGTTCGGATTTGCCCGCGCCGTTCGCGCCCAAAAGGGCTGTCACCTGCCCCGGTCGCACGGTCAGCGAGACGCCATCGACCACGGTCTTGCCATCCACGGCAACGCTGAGGCCTTTGAGTTCAAGCATGATCCACCTCGATCCCCAGATAGGCGGCTTTGACCGCCGGATCGGCCAGCACCGCTGCTGTGGGGCCAAAGGCAATGCGACGGCCGAAATCCAGCACCAGCGTCTGCGCACAGATGCGGGCGATCAGATCGACGTCATGGTCGATGACCAGCACCTGTGCCGGGCAAAACCCGCCTATCCTTAGAATAATGTCGCCCAGATGGGCGCTTTCCTCGACCGTCAACCCGCCTGCGGGTTCATCCAGCATGATCAACCGGGGCTGGCCCACCAGACAGCGCGCAAGGTCGGTCAAGCGGCGCTCATAGGTGTTCAAGCTGGCCCCCATCCGGCCTGCCATGGCGGTGATCCCGACAAACTCCAGCGCCGCATCCACATTGGCGCGGCGTTCTGCGCGGCTGCCGTGCAGGTTATCGGCCAGCGACAAAAGGTTGCCCAGAACGCTTAGATCGTCGGCAATCTGTTCCCGCTGAAAGGACCGGCGCAAACCCCAGTGCGGGCGCTTGTGCGGGGACATGCCCACCAGATCGGTGCCATCCACCACGACAGCCCCCGACTTGGGCGTCAGAAACCCCGAGATCACGTTCATCGTCGTGGTCTTGCCGGCCCCGTTCGGACCGATGATGCCGGAAACAGCGGCCTCAAACTGCGCTGAAATTGCGTCCAACGCGACCAGCCCGCCGAAGCGAACAGTGACTCCGTCTAGGGCAATCATGCCTTGGCCTCCCTGCGGCGGAAGAGTCCTGTGATCTGTCCTGCGATGCCATCTGGTGCGGTGGTGACAGCATGTAGCAGCGCCGCGCCAAAGAAGATCAGCGCAAGATCGGCATCGACACCCCAATTGTTCAGCAGCCCCGGTGCCACGCGGTACAGCACCGCGGCAATCACCGCACCCAGCCAGAACCGCGCGCCACCGACGATGACCAAGGCAAACAAGAGGATGCTTTCGCTGGCCCGAAACGACGAGGCATCCAGCAAGCCCAGACTGCCCGCCAGCAACCCGCCGCCCAGACCCGCCAGCAGGCCAGACAGGCCAAAGGCCCATGTCTTGTAAAAGGTGACATTGGTGCCCGAGGCAATCGCCGCCGCCTCGGATCGCCGGATCAAGGCCCATGCCCGGCCCGGTGCCGTCTGACGGTGCGCCATGATCAGCAACAGGCCCAGCATCGCAACGAGCAGCGTATAGGTCAGATAGGCCCCGTCGCTTTGCGCCAGCACAGGCCGCCGCATTTCGGCAGCAAAAGAGGTGCCCACACCCCAGAACCCCGCCCCGCCATTCGGGAACTGATAGGCGGTGAACACCACTTCCAGCCCGCCCGCCACCATCAGCGTGACCAGCGCCAGATACAGCCCGCGCATCCGCAGCGCAGGAATGGCCAGCAGCATCCCCAGCACCGACGTCACAACGGCGGCAAGGATCAGGTTCGTCTCAAATGGCAAGGAAAAGGCATGGTTCAGCCGCAGCGTCACCCAGCCGCCCACCCCCATCAGCGCCACCTGCGCCAGACTGACCATGCCAAGGCGCGAATACATGAACCCCGCCCCCATCGCCGCCATCGCAAAGCAGGCGGTCGAGGTGAAGATCCCCGTCCATTGCCCGCCAAGCACCAGCGGCAGCCCAAAAGCCGCAAGGATGGCCGCGCTAAGGCCTGCAACCAAGGATGTGTTTGCTTGCCGGGCCATCTCAATCGTCTCCCGCAAAGGTCAGGCGGCGGTTCAGGTTCATCACGACCAGCACGGCTATGGCGATGGCATAGGGGGCCATCGGACGCACGGCCTTGAACGTGTCGGCCAGGGTCAGCAGGCTTTCGATGACCCCCATCGCCAAGCCAGCGACCAGCACCGTGGGCAACGAGACCAGCCGCCCCGCGATGGCAGCGGCGGTGCAGGGGATCACCATAAAGGTGATGACCGCAGGCTCTAGCCGCACAAGGCTTCCGAACATCAGCCCGGTAAAGCCAAAGATCAGGCCCGAAACACCCCAAGCCACCGTCTCGACCCGCAGGATCGGGACGCCAACCAACGAGGCGATGCGGCGGTTGTTGGCCAGTGCGCGCATCTGCAACCCGATCCGCGTGCGGTTCAGCGCGACGGTGATGGCGATGACGATTCCGATGGCGGCAAGCACCACGATCAACCGCGTCACTGTGACCTTCAGGCCAAGGATCGACAGGCTGACCGCGTCGGTCGGAAAGGAGAGCTTGCGCGGATCATCATTCCACAGGAACGACACCAGCCCCAGCAGGATCAGCGCGTAACCAAGGCTCGCCACACCTTTGATCACCGGCTCGCGCCATGACAGGCCAGGGGCGATCAAACGGCCATAGGCCAAGGCAAAAAGGACGCCTGTCAGCAAACCGGCCACCCATGTCAGCGGCGCAAACATGCCCCAGTCACCCAGTTGCCACGTCACAAAAGCCGCCACAGCGCCAATGGCCCCGGCAGCAAGGTTCAACACACCCGTGGCGCGGAACAACAGGACAATCCCGATCCCCCCCAGCGCGTAAAGTGACCCCACAGCGAGGCCAGACACCAAAAACAGCCCGACAACAGCCGCTGGCTTGCCCCAGCCGAGCAGGACCGCCAGCCCCAGACAGGCCGCCGTCGCAAAGGCGATGGGTCGCAAGAGTTCACGCATTTGAAAGGACGCCCCTTGGTCGGATCACCCCCACCCGGTGCGGATGGGGGCAAAAGTCGCTGGATCAGTTCAGGCCTTGGATCAGTTCAGGCCTTGGATCAGTTCAGGCCAAGCGCCTTTTCGTTCTCAAAGATCGGCGCGAAATAGGGGCTGTCGTATTCATAGCAGTCGCGGACCGTTTCAAAGCCATCGCCCTTGACCACCACCATGGTGCCCGCGTGGTTCGGCATGTGGCGGTCCGCCTCACCGACATAATAGGGACCGCAGAGCAGATCGGATTCGTAGCCAACGATGCCCTTGATGGCGGCGTTCACGGCCGCGCGGTCATCCAGCTTTGCCGGGTCCAGCGCCAGCATCGCTTGCACAAAGAACTTGGCCGAGACAAAGCCCGATTGGCTGAAGGTGTCACGCGGGGCGTCGGGCGCATAGGCGTCCAACACCGCCAGCCAGTTGATGGCATCCGGTCCACCCTTATCCCAAGGCGTCAATTCGGCATTCACGAACATCCGACCATCCCACACATCTGACAAGGCCGCAGGCACAGACCGGTCATACAGCGGGGTCGAGGAAGCCCATTTATACCCCTCAACCATGCCCTGCTCTTCCGCCGCCTTCATGAAGGCCAGCGCCAGACCGGCGGGCAGGTTCACAAGGATCGTGTCGGCCCCCGAAGCCACCGCTTCAAGCAGGCCCGAGTTCACATCCGGGGACGCCGGGTTCAGATAGACCGATGATCCCGTCAGCCCCTTGGAGGCCATATAGCCCTCCATCGCGCCGCAAGACCACGGACCCACATTCGGAATGGCAAGCCCGATGCAAGAGATGTTCTTGCTCTCTTGTGCTTCGACCATGTATTGCGCGGCCCCGATGGTCGAGGCCAATGGGCCTTGGTTGGTCGACACGATGGACGGGCTTTCAAAACATTCCGACACCGCACAGGCCGAGGCCATCGTCATGATCCCCGCATCCTGATAGGTGCGCGCGTTCACGGCCATTTCCACAAAGGATCCGTTGCCGACCATCGCCACCACGCCCTGATCGGTGATCAGCTTTGAAGCGGCCTGCGCGGCGAGTTCGGGGTTCCACTGGTCATTTTCGACCAAGTATTCGATGGGCCGCCCGTTGATCCCGCCATTGGCGTTCACGCAAGCGAAATAGGCCGCCGCCGCTTGGGTCGAGGCGCTGAAGTCCCCCGGAGCTGCATTGCCGTGAATGCCGCCTACAAGGATCGGCGCGCCGGTGGCGGCCGTGCCAGTATTGGCGCCGCAAGTGACCTGTGCTTGCGCGGCACCAGCGGCTAGGATCAGACCCAGTGCTGTTGCTGCAAGTTTCAACTGTTTGGTCATGTGTATTCCTCCCTTTGATTTGTGTGTCGCCATCAGGCGGCGACTTTGGTCTTGGCTTTGATGAAGCGGGCACAACGTTCGGCGATCATCATCGTGGGTGCGTTGGTGTTGCCCGACACCAGCGTCGGCATGACCGAGGCATCGGCGACCCGCAGCCCGGTCACCCCGCGCACGCGCAATTCGTCATCCACCACGGCCATCCTGTCGGTGTCGGGGCCCATTTTTGCCGTGCCGACGGGGTGGAACACGGTCTTGGCGGTTTGCCGGACATAGTGGCGCAACGCGTCCAGGTCTTTCTCGAGCCCCGGTTCGGGCAGGTGGCGGCGCTTGATCAGCTTGGCCAAAGCGGGCGCTTCAAGGATCTCAATCCCCTTCAGCACGCCGCGCACCAGCACCTCAAGATCGTCGCTGTCCTTGAAGCTGCCTGCATCGAACAGCGCCTTGTCCTTGGGGTTAGAGGACCGCAGATGCACCGATCCGCGTGACTTGGGGCGCAGGAAACAAGGGCCGATGGCGATGCCATGCGCCTCAATCGGGGGACGATCCGCCCAACCCACCATGAAGGGCAGAACATGGAACTGCACATCCGGCTGACCCGCGCCCGACACATCGGCAAAGCCGCCGCATTCCACCACGTTTGAGGTCATCAACCCCTGTTTCGTCGTCATGTACTTCAGGAAATGCAACGCGGCCTTCAGGCCCTTGTCCTGCCCCATCAGGCTGATCGGATCATGGGTTTCCCCCTGAACCGTGCTTTCCAGATGGTCCTGATAATTCTCGCCCACGCCGGGCAGATCAGAGACGACAGTGATGCCGAGCGATTGCAGATGCGCCCCCGGCCCCACACCGGAAAGCTGCAACAGACGCGGCGTTTCAATCGCCCCGGCACATAAGATCACCTCGGCTTTCGCGGTGATCCGGGTGCCGTCCTCTAGCATCACGCCCGTGGTGCGTGGTCCGTCAAAGGTCACCTTCGCCACCCGCGTCTGCGTTCGGATCACCAGATTGCCGCGCTTTTCAGCCTTGCGCAGAAAAGCCTGCGCCGCCGACCAGCGTTTGCCGTCATGCGTGGTGGTCTGGTAGAACCCCACACCTTCCTGTTCGGCCCCGTTGAAATCTGGATTGTGAGGCAAGCCCACCTGTTGCCCAGCCTCGACAAAGGCCTGACTGAGGGGATGTTGATAGCGGGTTTTGGAAACGTGAAGCTCACCCTTGTTGCCGTGGAATGCGTCCGACAGCACCATGTTGTTTTCAAGGTCGCGAAACACCGGCAACACATCGTCATAGGCCCAGCCACGATTGCCCAGTTGCGCCCATTGGTTGTAGTCATTGGCGTGGCCGCGGATATAGAGCATGGCATTGACCGACGACCCGCCGCCGATCACATGGCCCTGAATGACGATGCTGGGACGGTTGTTCAGTTCAGGCTTGGGCTCACCCACATAGGCCACGATATCGCGGCCTTTTTCGATCACCTTGAAAAAGGTTGACGGGATGTGAATCCACGGATGCCCATCCTTATGCCCGCTTTCGATCAGCAACACGCGGTTTGACGGGTTTTCCGAAAGACGGCTGGCCATGACGCAGCCCGAAGACCCGCCACCGACGACGATGTAGTCAAATTCATTTGGCATAGTGATGTCCTTGAGGATCAACGGCCAAGTTGCGAGAGAATGGCGTCCGCTTCCTCGCAAATGGATGTGATAACTTCTGCCGCCGAAAGAACGGCCGTGATCAACCCCACACCTTGACCCGCAAGCATCGGCATTTGGTCAAAGTCGCCTTCGGTTTCGGGGACCGTTACAATGGCGTCAAAGGGGCGGACTGGAACCATCTGCCCAGCAAACTGTGTCTGGCCGATTGTCGGCATCTGCGACCTGTCCACCGGCAGTTCGGCTTCCCGGCCCTGCCAAGCGTCGATGGTCGGGTTGCGCAAAAGGCGCATGGGGTTAAAGCTGGGTGCTTCTGGCCCGTAAACTCCGGTTAGCACGGTGTTCTCGCCCGAAGCAGCCACCAGGCGGGCGCGGAATTCAGGATGAGCGTTGCTTTCCACAGTGGCAACCATGCGCGTACCGACCCAGACAGCATCTGCCCCAAGACACAGCGCAGCGGCCATGCCGCGACCATCGGCGATACCGCCCGCCGCAAGCACAAGAACATCCAGTCCGACCGCGTCGCGCACCAGCGGCACCAGCGCCATCAACGGCAGGCCGCCGTAGTTGTGGCCGCCGGCCTCATTGCCTTGTGCCACAATGGCGTCGCAGCCAGCGGCAACGGCGTCACGGGCGGCCTGCGCCGATCCTACCTGCGCCCAGACCGACACACCGGCAGCCTTGAGGCGGGCGAGATTCTCCGGGCTTGGCAGACCCCAATGAAAGGAAACGATCGGAACTTTCTTTTCGATTATGACGCTGATGTGCGGATCATGCGGAAAAATCGCAAGAAAGTTGACATGGAACGGGCCAGATGTCGCAGCCTGTATGGTGTCAATGGCGTGCGCCAACCCGTCCGGGGAAAGCAAGCTGCCCGCGAGAGCACCTATTCCACCAGTCTTTGTTGTTGCGATGCAAAGGTCCGGAGTGTCACAAACAAACGCCATGCCTGCGCAGACGAATGGCAACTTGTTTCCGTATCGCCGCGTCAAATTTGTCGCTATCATCGGGTGATCCCTTTTCGGTCATTCTTGGCTTTTTGCACTGAATGGCGCCAAGGTGCTGTTCAGCTGAAAATCGTCTGGATGTCGGTATTCTCGAACAGGCCTTCCTCGCCGAACTCGACGCCAAGACCGGACTTCTTGACCCCGCCGAAGGGGGCGTTGGGCTGGATGGCACCGTGCTTGTTGATCCAGACCGACCCGCATTCCAGCCGCAAGGCGATCTCTTTGGCCTGCGGGATGTCCTTGGACCAGACGGACCCGCCAAGCCCGTTGTCGCTGGCATTGGCGGCGGCGATGGCCTCTTCGACATCGGTATAGCGGATGATCGGCAGGGCAGGGCCGAACTGTTCTTCGACGATCAGCGGGGCATCCTCGGGCAGATCGGTGGCCAGCGTGACGGGGGAGAACAGCCCCTCATCCGGCGCACCGCCGAGAAGGATACGCCCATCGCGCGCGGCGGCGGCAACCAGACGGCTGACCTTGTCATGCTGCATCTTGTTGTTGACCGGGCCAAGCGCGATGCCGTCCTCGATGCCGTTGCCCATCGGCACATTGCGGGCATAGGCGACCAGCGCGTCACAGATCGCCTCGTGTAGGGTGTCCGGCACATAAAGCCGCTTCATCGCGGCGCAGGTCTGGCCATTGTTGATAAAGGCCCCCCAGAACAGCCCCTCGGCAATCGTTGCCGGATCGGCATCGGGCAGAACGATGCCCGCATCATTGCCACCCATTTCCAGCGTCAGGCGCTTCATCGTGCGGGCGGCGGTCTGCATGACCTTTTCGCCCGTGGCGCAAGAACCGGTGAACACGATCTTGCGGATACCTTCATGTGCGGCCATCGCCGCGCCGATATTGGCCAGCTTGTCATCCGAGGTGACGATGTTCAGCACACCCTGCGGCAGGATTTGGTTCAGAAGTTCGACCGTCCGCAATGTGGACAGCGGGGTATAAGGCGATGGCTTGATCACCACCGTGTTTCCGGCCCGGAGCGCGGGCAGAATGTGCCAGATGGCGATCATCACCGGGAAATTCCAAGGTGTGATCGACCCCACCACGCCCAACGGCTTGCGGTACAACTCGACCCGACCCGTTTTGTCGTCCTGCAATACCTTGACCGGCATCGACAGGCTGGCGGTGAATCCGGCCCAGGCCTGCGCCCCGCCCAATTCCCAACGCGAACCCAAGGCCCCCATGGGCTTGCCCTGTTCCAACGTCAACAGACGCGCAAGGTCTTCGGCATGTTCGCCCAGCTTGCCAGCCAAGGCCGCACAGGCGGCTTGGCGGCTGGCATCGGGCATCTGCGACCACGCCGGAAAGGCCTTTTGCGCGGCGGCGACGGCCTCATCCAGATCGGCAAGAGAGGCGTTCGGCGCCTCACCAACCAGCTCGCCGGTTGCCGGGTTAAACACGGCAAAACTCTCCGCCGCGGCGATCTTGCGACCGCCGATCATCATGCCAAAGTCCAGCATGCTTTCCTCCCTCTGTTCCCTGCGACAAAGGTTAGTGTGCGCCGCAGCTTTCTTTCTTGGACTGAGACGACAGCAGTTGCGGACTGGGGCGACAGTTTCGGTTCCGAATGTCGTTGCAGTTGCAACCAAATGGTTGAGGCGGCTAAACTGGCCGCATGTCCACACGAATCAGCACATCCCAGCTCCCCGTCGAACAGTTCGTGGCCGATCTCCATCGGGTCTGCGGCAACTTCGACGTGGCCTTGTCAGACGACCGCCATGTGATGCGGGGCGGTCTTCGCCTTGAACGCCGCGCCGGGATTGAGGCCGCGCAAGTCGCCACCGATGTGCAAAGGATCACCCGCACCAGCAAAGCCATTCGGCAGGATCAGGGCGAAAACTACTTCTTGATCCTGCAAGAAGAGGGCCGTGCCCTGATGCGCCAGAACGACACGTCTTGTCTGCTGCGTCCCGGTGATTTCGTGCTGATCGACAGTGCCGTGCCGTCAGAGTTCGTATTCTTCGGCGACTACACGCGGCAGCTTTCATTGCATCTTCCCCGTGCAGAGATGCACGCGCGCTTTGGCTATGACCTGATCCGTGGCGGGATTGCCTTGCCGCGTCAGGATGCGGCCACGATGGGCCTTTCTGCGGTTTTGACCAAGGTGCTGTCGCGCGACGCAAGCGGCTCTGTCGCCGATGGTTATCTGCGTGAGGCGTTGTTCGGCCTTTTGGGCGCGATGCTCCATGAACGGTCGGCGCAGAAGGGCTACAAGGGCATCGATTGCGATGTCAGCGGCGCGCGCGCGCTGGCCTCTGGTCAAGCCTATCTGGATGCGCATTATCGCAGTCCGGATCTGTCGATTCAGGACATGGCGGACGATCTTGGTCTTTCGCTACGTCAGATTCAGCGTGGCTTTGCCGCCCTTGGTACGACGCCGACCAAGTACCTGCTGCAAAAACGATTAGAGCATGCACGCCGCGCTTTGGATGACCGGCAAGCTGGTCGGCGGTCTGATCTGATTTCATCCATCGCCTATGAGGCTGGGTTTTCAGACCTGTCCTATTTCCACCGGTGTTATCGCCGTGCCTTTGGCGCCAGCCCGAAAGGCGCCATCAACTGACAGGCACCGACGCGCGCTTTGCAGTCGCCATCCATCGCGTGACGCGGCCACTGCAATTGGGTCGATCGGAACGCTGTGTGTGGCTTGTAAACGCTATTCAACGTGCAAATGGCTTTGGGGTTCAAGCTTTGCCAATTGGGCGGGCTGTGGCGATGGATGCTTTTGCCACCAGACAAGCGGATGAGGTCTTGCTTACCGATCCCGTCTGGCCTCGCTCGGGGTGCGGCCAAAGTGCGCGCGATAGTGGCGGCAGAATTGCGCGTGATCGGTAAAGCCCCAGCGATAGGCCACGGTCGAAATGCGGTCTGGACGCCCGGCGATCAGGTCCTCGTGGCAGCGGGCAAGGCGCTGGTCGCGGATGTAATCGCTGACCGTCAGACCGGTGTCGCCGAACAGGCGTTGCAGGTAGCGCAGCGAAATCCCGCAGCCCTCGGCCACGCGCGCGGGCGACAAAGCGGGGTCTTTGAGGTTGGCGTTGATGAAGGCCTCCGCCCGCTCTAGGTGCGCGCGACGCACGGGGCCGTCATTGCTGGCCAGCGCACGCTGATCATTCTGCAAGGCCAGACACAGCAGGTCCAGCAAATGTGTGCCCGACGCTGCCCCGACCTGATCGTCAAGAGCATCCGCATGCTGGATGGCGCAGGAAAGGCTTGAAAGGAAATAGGCCGCCAGGCCCGACCGGGCATCGACGCTCAGTCCCAAGAACCGCTCGGCACTGCCGATGCGGGCTTGAACGGCCTCGCGCGGGACTTTCACCACCCACTGCACATCGGGGTCCGCGTGCCAATACTCATAGGGCGCGTCGCTGCGTTCGATCACGAAACCGCCGGGGTCACAGATCACATCTCGGGCATTCTGGCTAAAGTGGACGCGTGCGGCGGTGGGGATCGAAATCAGGATGGCATCGTCACGCGCATCGCGCAGATGCGCGGGCTTTCGGCGGTAAAGCACCGGATCGCAAGCAATGCGCGTGACAGAGATCGGTCCCAGCGGCCACGCCTGAAGCTGTCCCTTGAACGGCCCATCGCGTCGCGCTTCGGTGTCCAAAAGGAAATAGGCCTGTGACACCGCCGTTTGCCAACTGCTGATGTCTGCCTCGGCTGGGTGGTGGGTTGCCCTCGGCATGGTGGGAACTCCTCCTCGCGCGTGGGGGATCTGGTGCAAGGCTACATCACGCGGGCTGCTGCAGAAAGCACCTTTGGACGTCTGCGCACAAGCCGTTGTGCGCCATACGACAAGACAGGCGCAGTCGGTCCTTTACGCTGTGTCGGGTTTGTTTCGGGGGCGACGCGATGATGGCGGAGACGGGTTACGGCGAAATCACCACCCCGCAGACGCTGGCGGATGCGGTGGCGGCGATGGCAGGGGGCGCGGTTCCGATTGCCGGGGCGACTTGGCTTTTGCGCGCGCCGTTGCGCCATGAGGTGTTGCCCGAACGGCTGATGTCCCTGCGCGGGCTGGCCGACCTGCAGGTGCTGACCATTGGGCCAAGGCAGGCCCTGCTTGGGGCGATGCTCACGCACGATGCGCTGGCAGGGGCTTTGGTGGGGCACCCCGATTTGGCAGGGCTGGCAACGGCGGCGGGCGCTTCGGCAAACCCCGGCATTCGTAGAACAGCGACGCTGGGTGGGAACATCGGGACAAGGGGTTTCGCGGCGTCAGACCTTGTGCCCGCGCTGTTGGCCGCTGATGCGACGGTGATATTGGCCACGGGGCAGGGCCTGCAATCGCTGCCGCTGGCGCAGCATTTGGCGGGACGCGGTGACGCTGGGCTGATCGTGCGGGTTGAGGTCGCGCGCTCTCCCCGCCGCGCGGCCCATGCCCGCCTGCCGATGCGCAAGGCGGGGGATTATCCCTGCGCGATTGTCAGCGTCTCGGCTGATCTTTCCAGCGGTCGGATCAAAGACATCCGCATCGCCGTCGGCGCGGTAGAAGCCACCGCCCGCCGCTGGACATCGCTTGAGGAACGGTTGACCGGGACCACCCTTGATCCGGCCCTTGCCGAAGCGGCGGCGCGGCAGCTGACGGGCGATTTCTCCGCGCGCGACGCCGTCGATGCGCCGGGATGGTACCGCCTGTCCGTATTGCCGGTGCTGCTGCGCCGCGCCTTCACCCAGCTAGAGGTGTGACATGCCCATCGAACTGACCCTGAACGGCGAAGCCATCACGTTGGACATCGACCCCCGAACCCCGCTGCTGGACGTCCTGCGTGACCGGCATGGATTGACCGGGGCGAAAGCCGTCTGCCGCGAAGGGTTTTGCGGGGCCTGCACCGTGCATATCGATGGGCAGGCGGTGCCATCCTGCCTGCGTCCCATCGGTCTGCTGCAAGGATGCAGCATCGTCACGGTCGAAGGTTTGGCCCCACCCGGCACCTTGAACCGCGTGCAACAGGCCTTCATTGACCATGACGTGGTGCAATGCGGCATGTGCTTTCCGGGGATGGTGATGACCCTGACCGACTTCCTCGACCGCGAACCCACCCCAACCCGTGACCAGATCAAAGCCGCACTTGTCGGCAATATCTGCCGTTGCACGGGGTATGAGCGGATCATCGACGCGGTTCTGTCCTTGCAGGCGGAGGGCGTGGCATGAACCGACCCACCGATCCCCGCACTGTCGTCATGAACCTGCCGCGCCGCGATGCGCTGGACAAGGTGACCGGGCGGACGCGCTACACCTCAGACCTTGGCGCAGGGGTACTGCACGCGGCCATTCTTCGCTCTACCGTTGCTTCGGCCCGCATCCTGCGGATGGATTTTTCCCCGGCACTGGCGATGAAAGGCGTGCGGGCCATCGCGCAGGCATCGGATGCGCCGGGTCTCTTCGGCATCGGGATCGCGGACCATCCCCTGCTGAATGGCAGCCGCATCCGCTTCAAGGGCGAACCCTTGGCCGCAATCGCAGCGGATACGCTGGAGATCGCCCGCGCGGCCGCCGCGGCGGTGATCGTGGAAACCGAACCGCTGCCCGCTGTGATGACGATGGCTGACGCGCTTTCCCCTGACGCGCCGATCATCCATCCAGACTGGAAGTCCTACGAACTCTTGCGCGAAGGCGGCATCCGGGGCGGCAATGTCGCGTGGGAGGCGCGGGTGAGCCGTGGCGACACGGACGCGGCCTTTGCCCGGCCCGATATCATCATCATCGAGGATTGCTTTCAGGTTGGACGCCAGAACCAACTGCCCTTTGAACCCCGCTGCGCCGTGGCGAGTTATGAGGATGGCCGCTACCACATCCACACCTCCACCCAAGTGCCATGGACGGTGCGCGCCGTGACGGCCAAGGCGCTGGGCGTATCGCCATCCCGCGTGCGGGTCACCGTGCCTGCGGTGGGCGGTGGCTTTGGTCTGAAATTTGATTGCACCATCGAACCCATCGCCGCTGTTCTGGCGCAGAAAACCGGGCGAACGGTCTCGCTTGTGCACTCGCGCGAGGAAGAAAACCTGACCTGCCTTTGCCGCGAGAATGCCGAGGTCCGCATCCGCTCTGCCGTAACGGCAGAGGGCGAGATCGCGGGGCGGGAGGCGACGGTGTTGATGGATTGCGGGGCTTATGGGGGGGAGCAGGTGTTTCTCACCACCATGACCGCCCATACGCTGGGCGGGAATTACAAGCTGGGGTCGGTGCGGTTGAACAGCCGTGCGGTCTATACCAACACACCGCCGAACGGGGCCTTCCGCGCCTGTAACGGGGTTTACAACACCTTCTTTCTGGAACGGCACACCGACAACATTGCCCGCGCCATCGGTATGCATCCGCTGGAATTGCGCCGCCGTGCCGTGCTGGGCGACGGCGATATCGGCGCGACGGGACAGGTGTTTCTGGGCGATGTGCTGCGCCCAATGCTGGACCGAATGGCCGCCTTTCGGGACCGAACGCCGGACCAGCGCGACAGGGCGGATGGCCGCCTTTACGGCCGTGCCACGACGGTCGGGACATGGTTCATTTTTGTCGGACCGTCTTCGGCAACCGTAAACCTGAACGCCGATGGCAGTGCGACGCTGGTCACCTCGGGGGTTGAGATTGGGTCGGGCACGATGGTGCAAGCCCTGCCGCAGATCGTGGCAGCGACGCTGGGCCTGTCACCGGATGAGGTGATCGTGAAGGCCGCCGATACCGATGCCGCCGGGCGCGACCTTGGCGTCGGCGGCGGGCGGGCCACCGTGTCGATTGGCGCGGCCAGCAAGATGGCGGCGGAACGGGTGCGCGACCAAATCCTGAACATCGCCGCCGAGATGTTGCAAGCCCAGCCCGAAGACTTGATCCTGACCAAGGGCCGCGTCGAAATCGCGGACCGTCCCGGCACTGGCATGGCGATCACCTCCGCCATCGCACGGGCCGAGGCGCTTCATGGCCCCGTCTCGGGCAATGGCAACTTCACTGCTCCGGGCGTTGCCGCGCTGCCGGGCTGTGCGGCAGGCCATTTCATCGAGGCGATAGATATCCCGGTCTTTGCCGTCCACGACTGCGAAGTGGCCGTCGATCCTGATACCGGCCATGTCGAGGTGCTCAGCTACAAGGTGGTGCAGGATGTCGGCCTTGCCCTGAACCCCCGTGCGGTCCACAGCCAGATCCAAGGCGGCGTTGTGCAGGGCTTGGGCTACGCGCTGCATGAAAAGATCAGCATAGGCCCGGATGGGGCGCTGGAGCAGCCGGGGTTTGAGCAGTACCTCGTGCCTTTGGCGGGCGATGTGGTGCCGGTCGAGATCGACCTTTATGAAGGTGCCCCGTCAATCGGTCCTTTGGGGACAAAGGGCGCGGGCGAAGTCCCGATCCTGAATGTCGGTGCAACGGTCGCCTGCGCCGTGTCCCGCGCCATCGGACGCGACGTCAGCGAATTGCCCCTGACGCCGCCAACCGTGCTGGCGTTGATCCAGGGGCGAACAGACCGGATGGATCACCCACATATCGCGGCCGAGTGGACGGAAAACCTGCTTGGGGCAGAGGTGCCGCCCCGCAGCCCTGCGAAAAGTCGACCAACACACTGAGGGAAAGGTCGGCCTACTCTTCGAACTCTGGGCGTTTGAACAGTGGGCTATCGCTTTAGGTTGTCGTCACTGACCTGCATCGGATTGTAGACGCCAGCAAACTTGTCGCCATGGCACAGGACGCAAACGCGCGCGGCGCCAGAGGCGTGATTGGCCCGCGCCTTCCGCCTGATCATGGCATTGAGCGTAAGGACGCCACAGGCGAAGACTTCGGCGTCGTGGTGATCGGCCAGAGGGACGGGAGCCTGCAGCGCGCCATCGGTCATTTCTCCCAAGGCGCCGGGGTCGGGATCAGGCGGCGCAGCCGGCGCGTCCAAAGCCGCGACAAAGGCGGCGAACTGTGCCGCGTTTAGCCGGAACGCCTGCCGGTCCATCAGCGCATCCTCGGCGGCCTGCTTGCAGGCATCCATCATGAACACGGATCGGTTCTAGCCATGACTGGCCGATGCGCGATCTATCAGGTCCCTGTCCCGCCGCGTGACCCGCAGGTTGATCAGCGAGCGGCGCTGAGCTTCGTCTTGGGATGTCGCTGCGACCATGTCCGCGCTCTCCGCTTGCGCCGCCAATGTAAAGACAGGTGCTTTGCAAACGACCTGCCGCTGGACTGGGCGATCGGGCGCTGGGCCAGTGCGCAATTCACCTCCGCCGGGAATGGCGACCGGCGATCCAAACAGGCATGACGGCTGCGAGGCCAGAGTCAGGCGGGCCCTCGGCCGCCTGAGCAACCGCGCGCAGGATGCGCTTGTCGTCAGTGCCAAGGCTGCGCGGGGGCCAGGCGCGAGGGGCGGCGGTGACAAGGGCATGAAAGCCCGCGCACCACGCCTGCCAGTCCTTCGGGGCCAGTGCGCCGAGGTAGGCGACCATCGCGGCCGGTTCGGGGGCCATGTCCTCGATTTGCGCGATGCGGGCCGAGAGTACGGCCATGATCCGGTTGATCGCCTCTTCGCCGGGAAACTCGATCTCGCCAAGCAAATTGCCCAGCCAGACCTCGGGCGGCGGAGCGACGGGGGCGATGGCATAGCCAGTCAGGTAGCCGTCGAGATAGGCAGCGCGCAGACCGGCACTGGCCAGCAGGGCTTCGGCCCCGGCGCCGAACGTATCGGCCCCCGCCCCCGCGCTGTCGGCCCAGGCCGCCAGCGTGATGCCCACGATATCGTGCAGGACGGGGATGCGTTTCAGCGGGTGATCGTCCGTCAGCGCGCGGGCCACGGCAGCAAAGGCGGGCCAGTGCGGGTTCTGTGCGGCCTCCAAAACTGCGGCCGCAGAGGCCATGATCCGCGCCCAGTGGTCGCGACGGGAGGCAAGGTGTTTCCACACCGCTGCCTCTAGCCCCTTATCTGTGCGCGCGCGAGAGAGTGCTTCGCGCAGAGGGCCGGTATCTTCGAACCAGCTGTTCAGATGGGGAAATCGGTCGAGCCAGACTGAACTGCTCTGGATCAGAGTGGCCTCGGACAGCGGGCCGGGCAGCGGGCCCAGGGCGGCAAGGATGTCGGCGGCCGCGAAGGGTTGGGGTGTCAGCGCGTCAGCCCCCCAGATCTCGGCCATGTCGACCATGCCGGGCGCGGGCGGGCGGCCGAGGGCCAGCCCTTCGCCCAGGCCGCGCGCCAGGAGGCTGGCCAGCGCGGGCGACGGCAGGTCGAAGGCCTCGACCTCGTCCAGGACGCGGGCCATCAGGGCCTTTTGCTCCGTCGCGCTGGTGCAGGGGATCAGGAAGGCGTCTTTGACCCCGTGCCCCGCCTTCAGCATCGCCATCGCCACCGCGCGGCGGCTGCCGATCTGCACTGCGGCGGCGAGGCTTTGCGCGCCGACCCCGTCGGGCAAGCTGGCTGCGGCGCGGTGGACCTTGACCTGCACCGTCACGGGCTGCGCGCCGGCCCTCATCTGCGCCCGGATCGTGGCATCGACAGCGGCGCGGGCGGGATCGCCCGGCATCCACTTGCGCAAGGTGGGCAATAGCGCCGCCACGTCGGGCGTCAGACCGGGGCGCGACAGGA
>JAIYDR010000022.1 GCA_027487395.1 Rhodobacter sp.
AGTCGATGGGGCGGTCGCGCCAGAGCATTTCCGCGCAGGCGGCAAGGGGGAATGTGATCTTAGATCTCGATCCATACTTGGCCGTCCTGAACCCGGACGGGGAAGGTTTTCAGGTTGACGCAGGCGGGGGCGCGTTTCGCCTCGCCGGTGCGGTAGTCGAAGGTCGCGTTGTGCTTGGGGCATTCCACCGTGCCCTCCATCACCAGACCGTCGCAGAGATGCACCTTCTCATGGCTGCAAATGCCGTCCATCGCGTGAAAGCTGTCCTCCTCGCTGCGGATGATCACAAAGGTCTGCGCCCCGTGGTCAAAGCGGATCAGGTCATCAAGGTCGATGTCATCGGTCGCACAGGCGCGGGTCCATGTCGGCATGGGTCGGTTCCCTATCGTGTTTCAAAGGGGGGCGGTCCGGCGGGCAGGCCGAACCGCCCGGGAGAGGCGCATAGGCGGGTGGAGCACCGCCTTGCGCCATTCCGGTCAGCGCTGCGCCACCTGCGGCAGGTGGCGGTCATGGCTGGCGACGAAGCCTTCGATCTCGGCTTCAAGACTGGCCATCGAGGCGCCGCCGGCCATCAGATCGGTGATCTCTTCGCGGGTCTTTTCGCCTTTGCGGAAATCGGCGGCAACGGCACCACGGATCAGCACGGCAAAGTGGTCGCCGACGGCCATCGCATGCATCACCTGATGGGTGATGAAGATCACCGCCAACCCGCGCCGCTTTGCCTCGTTCACGATCCGCAGGACATGCGTGGCCTGTTTGACGCCAAGCGCGGCGGTCGGTTCGTCAAGGATCAGCACCCGCGCGCCGAAATGCACTGCCCGCGCGATGGCGAGCGACTGCCGCTCGCCGCCCGACAGCCCGCCAACCAGACGGTCGCCATCGAAGATGCGGGTGATGCCGAAGTCGCGCACAGCCTTGACCGCGATCTCATTGGCCTTTTTCCGGTCATAGACCTTGAACGGCCCCCAGCCCTTGGTCGGCTCGACCCCGATGAAGAAACTGCGTCCGATGGACATCAGCGGGAAGGTGCCGCCAAACTGGTGCACCGTCGCAATCCCGCGATCCGAGGCATCGCGCGGGGTGTCAAAGGCCACGGGCAAGCCGTCCATCAGAATCGTCCCATTCGTGGGTTTGTGGACCCCCGACATGATCTTGATCAGCGTCGATTTACCCGCGCCATTGTCGCCCAGAAGGCACAGCACCTCACCGGCGCGGACCTCAAGGTTGATGTCATGCAGCACGTCGATGGGGCCGAAGGACTTGTTGACGCCTTGCAGCGACAGGATCGGAGTGGTCATCGCGCCCTCACTTCTTCTTCGGGCTGTAGGACAGCGCCATCTTGCGGAAGGTGTTGTTCATCAGCACGGCCAGCAGCAGCAGGACACCGATGATCAGGGCCGACCAGTTGCGGTCGAAATCGGTGTAGTAGATGCCCTGATTTACGATGGCGAAGGTGATGGTGCCGAAGAAGATGCCGACCACCGACCCGAAGCCCCCGGTCAGCAGAACACCGCCGACCACGACCGAGATGATCGAGTTGAAGATGAAGCTCTGCCCGCCCGCTACTTGGGCCGAGTTATACAGGATCGCCTGACACATCCCGACAAAAGCCGCAGAGGTGGAGGAGAACACGAACAGCAGGATCGTCATCCGGTCGGTGGGGATACCGGCGTTCCGCGCCGAAACCTTGTCCCCGCCCATGGCGAAAATCCAGTTTCCCTTGGGCGACAGATGGACAAAAAAGACATAGGCCGCCGACAGGGCCAACCACCACAGAACCATGACCTGAAGCTGTCCCCCGAACAGGAAATCCCCAAAGATCGCCTTCGCCGGACCGTCGACCGCCAGCGCGACCGAGGTGGATTTGGTGATCAGCACGGTCAGACCCAGAACGATGCCCTGAACCGCGAACAGGCTGCCCAGGGTGACGATCAGAGACGGAACCGCCGTCCGGATCACCATGATCCCGTTGATCAGCCCCACCGTCACGCCAAAGGCCAGCGTCACCGCGATGCCCAGCCAGATCGACATCCCGTAATGCCCCGATATGACTGCAACCGTCATCGCGCCAAAGGGCACCATCGCACCGACCGAGATATCGAGTTCGCCCGCGATCATCAGCAAGCCCACCGGAATGGCGATGATCCCAAGGTTGGCGGCCACGTTCAGCCAGGACGACATGCCCGCTGGCCTGAGAAAGGTCAGCCCGCCGAAAGCCGCAAAGAAGATCAGGACGGCGATCAGCCCAAGAAAGGCCCCCGCTTCGGGGCGGCGCAGAAGGCTGCCGAATGACAGCCCATTTGCGGGCGTGGCCGCGACGGGCCTGCGTGCAGTTTTAGAGGTCATGCCGTTTCCCATTCCGTCTAACCGAAGGCGACGCGAAACCACGTCGGCAGAAGAGTCCGGCCCAAGATGACGCGGGCCGGACGGTCAGGTCAGCGCGCGCCCTTGGCGACACCGGCCAAGGTGGCCTCGATGTTGGATGCATCCACGATCCCCGGACCGGTCAGCACCGGGAACACCGGCAGATCGGTGCCGAAATCGATGGCCGAGGCCAGAAGGCTGACCGCGAGATAGGATTGCAGGTAGGGTTGCTGGTCGATGGCAAAGGCCTGCGTTCCCGCCTTGATGCGGTCCAGACCGGCCTGATTCATATCGAACGAACCCAGCGCGGTCGCGCCGGTCTTGCCCGCCTGTTCCACTGCGATGGCTGCGCTGTCCGCATCGCCTGCGCTGATGGTGATGACGCCGTCGATGGTGTCATCCTTGATCAGTTCGGCCTTGATCGCCTCGGCCACCGCCGTTGCATCGCCAAAGCTGGTCGACGGCAGCGGCAGTTGGGCGCCCTTGCCACCTTTGGCGGTGATGCCATCGATCACGCCTTTGCAGCGGGCCTCGATATTCGCGGTGCCGGGCAGGGTGTTGATGCACAGGACGTTCTTCTGACCTTTGGTGCCGAAGTATTCGCCGCCCGCAACACCCGCCACATATTCGTCCGATCCGACATAGTTGATCGCACCCAACTCGCGTGCCTTGTCCGCGCCGCCCGCGTTCATCAGGATTACCGTGATGCCCGCGGCGATGGCGTCCTTGATTGCCGGGTCTTCAGCCTCGGGCACCCAGTTCGGGATGACCAGCCCGTCCACTTCCATGCTGATCGCGGTGCGGATCAGTTGCACGACATCGGGGGCGAAGTTGTCGTAATTGACAAGGCGCAGGTAGTTGACCGAACCGCCATTGGCCTCGACCGCCGGGGTCGCATCATCGATGCCCTTTTTGATGATGTTCCAGAAGGCGTCATCGTTCGAGCCGCCGATCACCGCGATATCCGCGGCCATGGATGCGCTGCCTGCGAAAGCCACAAGCGCGGTCGTGGCAAGAACCTTTGTCAGGCTTGAAAGTTTCATGGTCTGTCCTCCCTTGGGTGCCCCCGGTTCTCCCGGTGGGCGTTGAAATTGGTGGAAATTGACCGGCGTGCCCCCTCCTCCGGGTCACACGCCGGATGCCGGGGTCAGGTGCGGGCCGCCTTGGCATTCATCCGCGCCTTCTTTTTCTCAAACCGGGCCTGCATCTGCGCCTCGCCCTCCTTGGAACCGTCGTGCCAATAGCCGAACCATTTATCGAGCGGGATCAGCCCATCGCCGCCGTAGTTCACCTCAAAGTATTTGTGGTGCAGGTAATGGGCATAGGCGTGGCTATCGACGCCGGTGCCCTCGGTGACCTCCAGCTTGTCGAAGCCGATATGGCCGTTCACCGCACCAAATCCTGCGATGTGCAGCTGGAACAGGGCGATGATCGGGTTGGACGGGATGATCAGGTGCCAAAAGGCCACCGCGTGATACAGGAACCCCTCCAGCGGATGCATCGACAGCGACGACCACGGGCTGGGATTGACCGAGTTGTGGTGAACCGAATGAACCCACTTATAAAGCAGCGGCGTATGGATCAGCCGGTGGATGGCAAAGAAATGCACCTCGTGGATCGCGGGGGCCAGCAGGACAAGCGCCGCCAGATACCACGGGTTGTCCGACCAGCTCAGCCACGGGACGTAACCGGCGGCGAAGGCGTGCAGGAACAACACCTCGACCAGCGTCCAGAGCGGGATCGAGATGAAGAAGGACCGCAGGAAGTTGTCGATATTCTGCGACTTGAACCAGAATACGTCCGACGGCTGCTCGCTGGGGAACTTCGCGTTATACTTGAACCGCGTGCCTTGCTTGCGACGGACATACCAGAACAGCTCCACTGAGCCATACATCACGAAGATCGCCGCCGCGTTGATGGCATAAAGCCAGAATGCCCAACCCAAAGACAGGGTCTTCATCACCTCGACATCCGGGACGACGTAGAACCAGTAGAGCAGTGCGGTCACCATGTGGAAAGCGTTCCAAGGGAACAGATACTCCGGCACCCAGCGCAGCACCCGCAGGATGCTGAACGGGCGCTGCCAGAACGGGGCCACTTCCAGATGCGCGTTCGGTGCCCAGTCGCCGCGCTTGTTGCGGGTGCCGAATTGCAGATCGTCCATCTTCGTCCTTCCTCTTCCCTTCGCTCAGGGGTCCGGAAAGCATGCGGCTTCGACCCTCGGGGCAGACCCCGGGGCACCGGGGCACGCAGCGCCCCGCCGTCAGCTTTCCGATAACTCCCTCCGCGCGGCGGTGTGGACTCAGTGCCCGCTTCCGCCGTGATGGCGGGAGATAAGCGCCTTGACGCATATCAAATCAACCCACCATGATAGCGGAAACATGAAAACGTATCATTCGTTTCAATCATGCAGATAAATGATACGAAAAGGATCATCGCAGCATGCGCCGCCCGACCATCCCTGACCTCGCCGAAGCCGCAGGCGTCTCCATTGCCACGGTCAACCGTGTCCTCTCCGGCGCAGGCAACGTCCGCCTCGCCACCCGCGAACGCGTGCAACAGGCCGCCGAGGAAATTGGCTTCTACGGTCTCGGCAGCATCCAGGCCCGCGTCTCGGCGGCCCGTCCGAAACTCCGCTTCGGCGTCCTGCTCCTCCAACCCCATCGCCCCTTCTACCGCAACATTGCAAGCGCCATGGAAGAAGCCGCCACAAATGCTGCGGGCGCTGAGATCGAGTTGCGGATCGAGTTCCTCGAAGATCTCTCGCCGCAGAACGTTGCCGACCGTGCCCTCGCTCTGGCCGAGGATTGCCACGCAATCTGCCTGACTGCCGCCGTCCACCCCGTCGTGACCGAGGCACTTGAACGCATTCAATCAAGAGGCATCCCGGTCTTTGCTTTCGTCTCGCAAATCAGTGTCACGGGGCAGATGTCCTATATCGGCCTCGACAACTGGAAGGTCGGTCGTACTTCGGCTTGGACCTTTGCCAACATCTGCAAGGCGCCCGGAAAGATCGGCATCCTGATGGGGAACCCGCGCTACCGGAACCAAGAGATGAACGAGACGGGCTTTCGCTCTTACTTCCGCGAACACGCGCCGGATTTC
Source organism: Rhodobacter sp. (assembly GCA_027487395.1). Classification (GTDB taxonomy): domain Bacteria; phylum Pseudomonadota; class Alphaproteobacteria; order Rhodobacterales; family Rhodobacteraceae; genus Paragemmobacter. Next base: position 5,470 of record JAIYDR010000022.1, read on the forward strand.
ACCTTGCTCGAACCCATCTCCACCTTCGAATCCGCCGCCGTTGCGCAGGAGATGACAGAGAAGCTATTGGCCGACCATCCGGACCTTGCTGGGCTATACATCTCGGGCGGTGGGATTTCGGGCGCATTGTCCGCCCTGCGCGCCAGCGGACGGTCGGGGCAGATGGTCGTCGTCGGCTACGACCTGACCGAAGTCACCCGTGCGGCCCTGCTTGACGGCACGATGACCCTCGTCATCTCCCATCCCCTCGCGCGCCTTGCCCGCGACGCGATCGACGGCATGATCCGCGCTTGCGGCTCTCCCGGGAGCAACCAGACGAGCATCGCTTCGTTTGAAGTTTACACGCGCGAAAACATCTAAGGCGTACGGCTTTTTGTCATGGCGAAGGGCTGCTAAGGGCAGAAAGCAGAAGTTCGCATAAGACCCAAACACTGCGTCTGTGCTTTACCTCATTTACACGAGCAAACGCCGATCCGTCACTGCCAAACGCCGCACCATTCCCGCTTCCAACCCGCGTCCGAAGACACGCGGTTCCAGCCGCACCGTCTCGCCGGTCCGCGCCGCCTCGTCGATGGCGAGCAGGACGCGCATGTCGGCAAGACCTTCCTCGCCGTCGGCCTCAGGTGGCACACCCTGTGCGATGCAGTCGGAGAAATAGGCGATCTGGCCTGCGAAATGGTCGACCTGGCGGAAGGTCTGGCGCTGTTCGTTGCCCGGCGTGCGGAGGGTCATTTGCAGCACGGAGTCGAATTTGAAGGCGGGGTCGAGGATCAATTCGGCTTTCGATCCCACCACGCGGATCGTCTCGGTCTCGGCTGATCCGAAGGAGCAGAAGAACTGGGCCAGACGGTCGCCGGGGAAACGCAGGGTGACGGCAAGGCTCGCGTCGATCTCGGCAAAGCGCGGATCGGCGGCGGGGCGGCTGGCCATGGCTTGCACGGCCACAGGTTCGGCGGCGAAGATGTGGCGGGCGGCGTTCAGGCAGTAGACGCCGACATCCGGCAAAGCCCCGCCCCAATGCCCGGCCTTCAGGCGGTGGTTGCCCAGTTGGGTCTGGAAACCGAAGGTCGCGGCAAAATAGACAGCATCACCGATCACCCCGCCGCGCACGGCCTCAACCATCGCATGGGTGGCGGGTTCGTTGTGCAGCCGATAGGCGGTCATCAGGAACGCCCCGCTGTCCCGCGCGGCGGCCACCATCGCTTCGCTTTCCGCCATGCTGGTCGCAAGCGGCTTTTCCACCATCACATGCTTGCCCGCCCGTAAGGCGCGGATGGCGTAATCGGCATGCATGGAATTCGGCAGCGCGATGTAGACGGCATCAATCCGGTCACTGGCCAGCAGCGCGTCATAGCCGCTGTAATCGACCACCTCTGGCACGCCATGGAAATCGGCCAGCTTCTGCGCGGCGTCTCGGCTGCCCGACACGATAGCCTGCATGCGCGAGTTTCCGGTCGTGGCAACGGCGGGCATGAAGGCTTCTTGCGAAATCCAGCCTGCACCGACAACGGCGTAATTGGTCATGGTTTGCCCTTTGGAAAGGAACGGGGCGCGACCCTGCGCGCCCCTTTGGTCAGGCCGCCAGATGGGCGGGTTTCTTGCCAA
>JAIYDR010000003.1 GCA_027487395.1 Rhodobacter sp.
ACAGTGAAGCTGACACCTACATCATCGGGACATCCCAGCTCACGCCAAAACCCCCTAGTAGGCCGATATGCAAACAGTCAAACGCCGATGCGCCCAAACCGCCCACATATCCCTTCATCAATTCATAATGTCAAAGAGCGACCCGAAGAAAAAATACACAGAACCGCCAGTTTCCTAGCGTCCTCTGTGCGCCTTACCTTCAGATTTTCCAGAGCGTTCTGTCGCTTTCAGCAACCGTCCGTTCCGTCACCGTCACTGTTTCGCTTCGGTGAGGCGGTATCTACGGAACCGTGCAAAAAGCCGCAAGAGGGAAAAGCGAGAATGATTGCATTTTTTTGACGCGATTGATTTCAGACGCAAAATCTTGGGGTTGCGGGCAGATTGGCCACAAGGGACGCTGCGATGCGGCGCGCTTTTTCTGCGTGGCGGCACGGTGGATCCTGTGCCGCCGCAGTTATCCACAGACTCAGGGCCCACCCGCCCCAATCAGGCCATCGCCACCGCGCGCGGGCGGGCTTTCCAGACCCGCAACGCCAAGAGGGCGACGGCAGCGGACAGATAGAGCAGGGGTTCCACCAGCCAGACCTTGCCAATCATCACGTAATGCACGGCCCCCGCGAGGATCGCGCCATAGGTCAGACGGTGCAGGCGCTGCCATGCCTTTGGCCCCAGACGGCGGATGGACAGGTTGTTGGAGGTGAGCGCCAATGGCACCAGCATCACGAACCCGGCAAGGCCGATGATGATGTACCAGCGTTTCACCAGATCGGCGGCGATCTGGTCCAGGCGCAGCCCCATGTCCAGCACCCCCCAGGTCAAGAGGTGCATGGTGACATAGAAGAAGGCCAGCAACCCGATGGCACGGCGATAACGGATCAGGTTCAGCCCAACCCAGCGCAACGGTGTGATACAGAGTCCGGCCACAAGGAATTGCAGCGCCAAAAGCCCAAGGCGCAGTTCGATCGCTTTCACCGGGTCGGCCCCAAGACCGCCATTGACCGCCAGCCAGACAATCCAAACAAAAGGCAAAACGCCGCCGACGTAGACCACCCAAGATGGCACACGTCGCAAAAACTGGTTCACCGCCTGCATGTCAGAAATCCTTCGCCAGATCCTGGCCGGCATACAGGCTGGCCACTTGATCGGCGTAACCGTTGAACATCAGCGTGTCCTGCCGGCCGGCGAAGATACCCGCGCCAATGCGACGCTCACTGGCCTGAGACCAGCGCGGATGGTCTACCTCGGGGTTCACGTTGGAATAGAAGCCGTATTCCGACGGTTGCAGCATGTTCCATGTCGTCTGCGGCATGTCGGCGACAAGGCTGATCCTGACGATGCTCTTGATCGACTTGAACCCGTATTTCCACGGCACCACCAAGCGGATCGGCGCGCCATTCTGCTTTGGCATCTCTTCGCCATAGAGGCCGGTGGCAAGGATGGTCAGGGGATGCATCGCTTCATCCAAACGCAATCCCTCGCGGTAGGGCCAATCGAGGATGGGGCGGGTTTGGCCCGGCATCTCTTCGGGGCGAACCAGCGTTTCAAAGGCGACATAGCGCGCGCCGGATTGCACCCCCACCCGGTTCAACAGGCCCGACAGCGAAAAGCCGATCCACGGCACAACCATCGACCAAGCCTCGACGCAGCGGAACCGGTAGATGCGTTCTTCGATCGGCTGATCCTTGACCACATCGGCCAGATCATAGCTGCCGGGGCGGTCCACCATCCCGCCAATCTCAATCGCCCAAGGGTCAGTCGTCAGCGCGCCTGCATTGGCGGCGGGATCGCCCTTGTCGGTGCCAAATTCGTAAAAGTTGTTGTAGGTGGTGATCTCTTCGAAGGTGTTCGGCGTCTCATCGGTGGACAGCGGGCTTTTCGCCGCCTCGATCCGCGCGGCGGCAGGACTGGCCAGCGCAAGACCGCCCACACCCGCCAGAAGACCCCGGCGGCTGAGCCAGAGCGATTTCGGCGTCACATCTGACCACGTCAGGTTTGTCTTCCGGCTCATCTTGCACTCTCCCTTGTTGGATACATCATACCATGCGGATCGTGACGGGCTGGCGGCAAAAGGCAATGCACATCCCCTCACCTTTGCAGTACGGCGCGGCACATAGCAAAGTTTCAATCACAGGCGTTCAAATGTGGTCACAACCAGTTTTGTTGAAATCCGCACAACGGTTGGCTTAGGCGGCGGCGCTGTGGCGGCAAGGCCGGATCACGCACAAGTCAGACTGATCTGACACCCCCGGTCATGCCTATCCCTCTTGCCAATCCCGGCACAGACGAAGGAATGACGCCCATGATCCGTAGAATGTTTCTTGCCCTGACGGCCTCGACCCTGATCGCGGCCCCTGCTTTTGCACAATCGCTGGATATCGTTGATACGGCAGCGGCGGCCGGAAGTTTCGGCACCTTGCTTGCAGCGGCCGAAGCAGCCGGTCTGGTGGAAACGCTGAAAGGCCCCGGCCCGTTCACCGTCTTTGCCCCGACGGACGCTGCCTTTGCGGCGCTGCCTGCGGGCACGGTGGAAGACCTGCTGAAGCCCGAGAATAAGGATAAACTGGTCAGCATCCTGACCTATCACGTGCTTCCGGCCAAAGTGATGTCGACCGATCTGTCAGAAGGTCTGAAGGCCGCCACCGTTCAGGGCGCTGAAGTCACGATCACGCTGGAAGGCGGGGCCAAGGTCAATGGCGCGCCGATCTCGACGGCCGATATTGAGGCGACCAATGGCGTGATCCACGTCATTGACGCTGTGATCCTGCCGCCGGAAGGCTGAGATTAGAAACAAGGAAGGGCAGGCTACTGCCTGCCCTTCTGCCCTATTCGGACAACCCGAGGCATCAACCCCAAGTCTGCGGCTCTACAAGGCCGGAACTCACGTCACACGAGATTATCTCCCATACTTTGGTCTATGTTTACAATACCTAAGACCGTGTATGTCCGTCTGACCGCGGCTTGATGCACACATGACGCCAATTTGCCACAAAAACTGCCCAAAGTTTAGGCATTTTTTCCGTTATTGCCGCGAAGTATTCGCTTTTTGCAAAACTGAACATCGCAGAATAACGAATCAAACATGCGCTTCCCTGTGATACGGATCCCGCCGCTTCGCTGCATGACCCAGGTCCATGAACCAGAAAGGGCGGGGCTGGCCCGCCCCCCTCCAGTTAATGAACCACGGCCTGTGCCGGTCTTGCACGGCGCGAGGCGCTGACCCGGTCGCCGATGATAAGCCCTTCGGCCCCCGCGCTGACTTGCACCGTTGCCCCGTCCAGCAGATCCCCGGCCAAGATCATCTCAGCCAGCGGGTCTTGCAAATGGCGCTGGATCACCCGCTTCAAAGGGCGCGCGCCAAAAACCGGATCGTAGCCTTCGTCGGCCAGCCAAGCGCGGGCATCACGGTCGAGGGCCAGCGTGATCTTGCGCCCGACCAGACGCTTTTCCAGACGCTTCAGCTGGATATCCACGATGCCGCCCATATCGGCCCGCGCCAGACGGTCAAAGATGATCGTCTCATCCAGACGGTTCAGGAATTCGGGGCGGAAGTGACCGCGCACGGCCTCCATCACCTCGGCCCGTGCCGCCGTCACATCGGCGCCCTCGGGCACCTCCGACAGCGCCCGCGCCCCAAGGTTGCTGGTCAGCACGATCAACGTCTGCTTGAAGTCGACCGTCCGGCCCTGACCATCGGTCAGGATGCCATCGTCCAGCACCTGCAACAGCACGTTGAACACATCAGGATGGGCCTTTTCCACCTCGTCAAACAGCACGACCTGATAGGGACGGCGACGCACAGCCTCGGTCAACACCCCACCCTCATCGTAACCAACATAGCCGGGAGGCGCGCCGATCAGACGCGCGACGGAGTGTTTTTCCATGAATTCCGACATGTCGATCCGCACCATGGCGGATTCATCGTCAAACAGGTATTCCGCCACCGCCTTGGTCAGTTCGGTCTTGCCCACGCCAGTGGGGCCAAGAAAGAGGAAAGACCCTAAGGGACGGTTTTCATCGTTCAGCCCCGCCCGCGCACGGCGGACGGCATTGGCCACCGCCACCACGGCCTGACGCTGACCGATGACCCGCTTGCCTAGTGCCTCTTCCATCTTCAGCAGCTTCTCACGCTCACCTTCCAGCATCTTGGTGGTGGGAATGCCGGTCCAGCGTTCCACCACTTCGGCGATCTGTTCGGGACGAACGGCTTCGGACACCAAGGCATCGCCTTCGCGCGCCTCGGCATCGGTCAAGGCTTTCTCCAGCCCCGGAATCCGACCGTATTGCAATTCACCGGCCTTGGCGAAATCACCTTCGCGTTTGGCATGCTCCAAATCGGCGCGCGCGCGTTCCAACTGTTCCTTCAGATCGCGCGCCTTTTCCAGGGAGTCACGCTCCGCTTGCCACTTGGCCGTCATCTCGGCTGAGCGTTGTTGGAAATCGGCCAGTTCGCGTTCAAGCTTTTCCAGCCGATCCTTGGATGCGGCGTCATCCTCTTTCTTCAGCGCCTCCGTTTCGATCTGGCCTTGCAGAATCTGGCGGTCCAGCGCGTCGAGTTCTTCTGGCTTGCTGTCCACTTCCATCCGCAAGCGGCTTGCGGCTTCGTCCATCAGGTCGATCGCCTTGTCGGGCAGGAACCGGTCGGTGATATAGCGGTGCGACAGCGTTGCCGCCGCCACGATGGCCGAATCCGAAATCCGCACACCGTGGTGCAGTTCATATTTCTCCTTGATTCCGCGCAGGATGGAAATCGTATCCTCAACCGTCGGCTCTGACACCATCACCGGTTGGAACCGGCGGGCAAGGGCTGCGTCCTTTTCCACATATTTGCGATATTCATCCAGCGTCGTTGCGCCCACGCAATGCAGATCACCCCGCGCCAAAGCGGGCTTGATGAGGTTCGCCGCATCCATCGCGCCATCGGATTTGCCTGCACCAACAAGCGTGTGCATCTCATCGATGAACAGGATCACATCGCCATTGGCCGAGGTGACCTCATTCAACACCGCCTTCAGGCGTTCCTCAAAATCGCCGCGATACTTGGCCCCGGCGATCAAAGCCCCCATGTCCAGTGCCATCAGTTTCTTGTTGCGCAGGGATTCCGGCACATCGCCGTTGACAATCCGCAACGCCAGACCCTCGGCAATCGCCGTCTTGCCGACGCCGGGTTCCCCGATCAGCACCGGGTTATTCTTTGTGCGGCGCGACAGCACCTGCATCGTGCGGCGGATTTCCTCGTCCCGGCCGATGATCGGGTCAATCTTGCCCTCTGCCGCGGCTTCGGTCAGGTCACGGGCATATTTCTTCAGCGCGTCATAGCCTTCTTCGGCACTGGCGGTATCCGCCGTCCGGCCCTTGCGGATGTCATTGATAGCGGCGTTCAGGTTCTGCGCCGTCACCGCGCCTGCATCCAGCGCCTGCTTGGCCGCACCGGGCACCATGCCCAGCGCCATCAGGATGCGTTCGACGGGAACAAAACTGTCCTCGGCCTTTTTCGCCAACTTTTCCGCCTCGTCCAACACCTTGACGAGGCCGGGGTCCATGAAGGGCTGCGCGTCGCCCGTCACCTTGGGCAATTTTCCCAAAGCCAGCGCCAAGGCCTGCGACACGCGGGCCGGTTCCCCCCCGGCGCGGCGGATCAGGTTGGCGGCCATGCCCTGATCATCGTCCATGATCGCCTTGAGCAGATGCTCAGGGGTCAGGCGTTGGTGGTTTTCCCGAACAGCAATCGTTTGTGCGGCCTGAAGGAACCCGCGCGACCGTTCCGTGAACTTTTCCAGGTTCATCGGCATCTCTCCTTTTCAAAGCACCGGTTTCGGACGCCCTCAAAAGGCACGCCCGCACGGCCTTGCCCAAAAGATGGGAGCATCTCTTTGCCCCTGCAAGGCCCGACCCATTCTCTGCGACCAAATTGCCAGGCCCGGGCCATACCCCTGCCCAAAGGTCTGTTCGAAACTATCCCGATGCACACTGCCCGCCGAGTCGCAAAACCGTCAGAATCACCCGTACAGGCTAAGAAGAAGAACAGGCAGTCATAATGCTTTCGATTACATCCCGCATGCTGCGGGAGGTAAGTTTCGATCCGGCAGGAAACAGGTTCCTTGGCCGGGTCGAACTTTCCTTTCAGGATGATGCCGACGATCCACCCCACATCGCCCGACTGGTGGTCAGCAGCGTCTTGCCGCACCGCTCGCGCTATCCGCAGATCGAGGCTGCCCTTCTGCACGCCGCAGAACGTGAGTTGCGCCTTCGGATGGCGGGCTTGCATCCCGGCCCGTCCAATATCTTCACCAAGGCTGAACCGCAGGCGTCCCTCGCGGCTTGATCCGCTTATCCCACACGCCCGTTCCAAGCTGCCAGCAGGACGGCGCGCGCCCCTTTCCCCATCGGGGAGAGGGGCAACTACACCTCATAACGCATATAGGCAAAGGCCGATCCGTCTGGGGCCCAGCTTGGCACGTTGATCGTGCCCTGCCCGCCCGTGAATTCGCGAATGCGGCGGCGGTTCCCGCCATCCGGGGTGCACAGGACCAAGGCAACGGGCAAATCCTCAGGGTGGCCAAGGGTTCCCGGCGGATAGGCCAGATAGACCAGATGCCGGCCATCCGGCGAGGGGTGCGGGAACCAGTTCACATACTCGTCGGCAAAGAGCTTGCGCTGATCCGATCCGTCCGCGTTCATCACCCAAATCTGCGCGTGGCCATCGCGGTCACAGTTCCAGTAAATCCGCGCGCCGTCGGGGCTGTAATCGGGGCCATCGGAATGGCCTTCGCCCATCGTCAGCCGGGTTTCCGCGCCGCCACTGACCGGGATTGTGTAAACGTCGATCACCCGACTGCCGCCCCGCGCCGCGACATAGGCCAGCCGCGCGCCATCAGGGGACCAACCATGCCACCATGACGGCGCATCGGGCAGCACCTGCACCGCATCGCCACCACAGACCGACATCACGAACATCTCGGACCCGCCACCGCGATGCAAAGACGCCACGATCTGTGTGCCATCGGGTGAGATTCCGTGGTCGTTGTTGCACCGCCCCTCAATCCCAAGCGGAACGGGATGCAGCGCAGGCGCAGCCATAGGCACGCGGAACAAACCCCCGTCGCCATTGACCAACAGCCAATCACCAAAGGGGTGCCAATTCGGCGCCTCGATCCGGCCCTCATGGCGCAGCACCTCGCGCACCTCACCTGAGGCCACTTCGTAAATCTCAAGGATCGACGTCACCATGCCCGCACCTTTGCTATCAATTCGCGCACAGCCTGTTCCGATGTGTCGCGGCGGTCAACCGGGCCAAAGCCCAAGCGGACCACGTCGGCCTCTTCTTTCACCGAAACGCTGCAACCGGCGTGGATCGCCAAGGGTGACAGCCCGCGCAGGTCATCAACCGTCGCCGCCGTGATCCCCGACCCCGGCATGATGGTGATCCGCCCCGCCGCGCGGTCGATCAGACGGCCAAGCTCGCCCAACCCCTCCACTGCCCGCTCTGCGCCGCCAGAGGTCAGGATGCAGCCGATCCCCAGATCAATCGCCTGCTCCATCGCCATCACCCGGTCATCGATCAGGTCAATGCAGCGATGCAGCGTCACCGATAACCCCGCCGCATCTGAGATAAGCGCGCGCAAGGCGGGCAGGTCCAAGCCGCCGCGATCATCCAAAGCGCCGATGACGATGCCCGCAAGGCCCGCTTCGCCCACCGCCACCACCTCATCACGCATTGCGGTCAGGTCGGCGTGGCTCCATCGAAAGCCGCCCGCGCGGGGACGGATCATCGCATGGACTGGCACGCCGCACTCCGCCGCCGCCGTCATCAAACCGACCGAGGGGGTCAAACCTCCCAAAGCAAGGGCCGCGCAAAGCTCGATCCGGTCCGCACCGCCGCCCACCGCCGCCGCGATGCCCTGCGGGCTGTCCACACAGATTTCAACCAGCGTGTCAGCCAAAGGCCGCCTCCCCCGCTGCTGCTGCGCCGATCAGGCCCGGCTCGACCCCGCTTTTGGCTGGAATGATCAGGGGTTGATCCCCCGTCCGCAGGATCAGTCGGCGCACGGCGGAGTCCAGCCGCGCGATGAGTTCAGGCACATTGGCCAATCCTCCGCCCACCGGCACGATCGACGCTCCAACCGTGTTCAAGATCATTGCCAAGGGCGGTGCCATCACCTCGGCCCAAAGGTCAACCGTTTGGGACGCCGCCTGCCCGCCGTCGCGCCAGTCGCGCAGAAGGGAATCCGAGAGGACGGTTTGCCCGTGCAAATGCAGATGCAGCCGCTCGATCCCGCGCGCGCCGCCGACCGTGTCAAGGCAGCCCACCTGCCCGCAACCGCAGGGGAAATGCGGCGCAAGGCTGCGGTCCACCACCGGCCCATGTCCCCATTCGCCTGCAAATCCCCCCGGTCCGGTGACAAGCTTGCCATCCACCACCAACCCGCCACCAACGCCGGTGCCAAGGATCACGCCAAACACATTGCGATGCCCCACCGCCGCACCTGCCTTAATCTCGGCCAGCACAAAGGCATCGGCGTCATTGACCACCACACAGGGCAGGCCCAGCGCGGCGGTCACCTCTGCCGCAAGGCACTTGCCATCCGCGCCAGGGATATTGGCCACCCGCAGCGCCCCGGTTGCCGGATCAATGACCCCCGCGATGGCGATGGCCACGCCCCATGGCTGGTGCCCTTCGGCAAAGCCCATCAGCACGCGCAGGAAGGCTGCGAAATCATCTTGCGGCGTCGGGGCATAGCCCAAGGGCTGCACGATCCCCCCCACCGCCATCGCCGCCTTGATCCGGCTGCCGCCGATATCGAAACACAGGATCATCACTCTCGCCCCTTGGTTTGGGGACAGGTGTAGCAGGACGCGGCGACGGCGGGAATCTGTTCCGAAACCGCACCGATTGGGACGGCCCCGATGTCCAAAGCATCGGTGCGGGCGCGACCCTCGAGTTGCGCCTTTGAGTCAGACACCGTAAGACACCGCCCAAACCCCAACCCAGAGGCCCGCCATGTCCGATGACCGCCTGATCGTCGCCCTCGACGTGCAGAATGTTGTGCAGGGGCTTCAACTTGCCGACCGCATCGGCGACGCGGCCAGCTTTTACAAGATCGGCCTTGGTATGCTCACGGGCGGCGGCCTTGCTTTGGCCAATGAGCTGAAACAGGAACGCGGCAAGCGCATCTTTCTGGACATGAAGTTCTTTGACATCGGTGCCACGGTTGAGGCGGCTGTTCGGGGCATCGCGCAATATGACCTCGATTTCCTGACCGTCCACGGCGACCCGCAGGTGGTGCGGGCGGCACAAGAGGGCAAGCGGGGGACGGATCTGAAAATCCTAGCCGTCACCATCCTGACCTCGCTTGACCGCGCAGACCTTGATGAAAACCTGATCAAAGCCGGGGATATCCACGAGATCACCTTGGAACGCGCCGCCCGCGCTTTGGCTGCCGGGGCCGATGGCGTGATTGCCAGCCCGCAAGAGGCCGCGATGATCCGCGCCTTGCCCGAGGCTGTGGGCAAACTGATCGTCACCCCCGGTGTGCGACCCGCCGGTTCCGCCACCGGAGACCAAAAACGCACCGCCACCCCAAATCAGGCCATCCGCGACGGCGCCGACCACATCGTCGTCGGCCGCCCGATCTGGCAGGCCAAAGACCCCGCCGCCGCCGCACG
>JAIYDR010000417.1 GCA_027487395.1 Rhodobacter sp.
CCTACAACATGCGCGTGATGCGGGCGAACCTGCTGGACACGCTCAACGCGCAGTACATCGAGACGGCGCGGGCCAAGGGCCTGGGCGAGGGTGCCGTCATCATGCGCCACGCGGTTCCGAACGCGCTGCATCCGCTGGTCGCCTATCAGGGCGTGGTGCTGCCCTACATGCTGACCGGCGAGATTGAGGTGGCCATCGTCTTTGGCCTTGCCACCATCGGCCCGGCCATCGTGGGGTCGATGAACATCGGCGATGTCTATGTCACCGCCACGCTTTTGCTGGTGCTTGGGGCGACGCTGATCATCGGCAATATCATTGCTGATCTCTTGCTTGTGGCACTGGACCCGCGCATCCGGTTGGGGGGCAATGCATGAGCCTGTCACAGCATGAAGGCGAAGTCGCCGACACCCGCCTCTCCGCCGCCAATAGCAACAGCCAAAGCTACCCCGCGCTGGTCTGGCGGCGGTTCCGGAAATCCGTGCCGGGGATGTTGGGGCTGATCCTAGTGTCGCTGCTGCTGGTCGTCTCGGTCTTTGCCGATTTTGTGGCCCCGGTGGACCCCAATGACGCCAGCACCGCCTTTGCGCCGCCGGATCGGATTTCCTTCTTTACACCCGACGGATTTACCCTCTGGCCCGTGGCCTATCCGATTGTGGAAACCGAGGAGTTGGACCCCATCACCTTCCAACCCCTGATCGGCCCGGATTTCGCCAACCCCCGCCCGCTGGCCCTGTTCGCAAAAGGGGAGCCCTATGAGATGTGGGGGTTCATCCCGATGGAGCGGCGCTTGATCGGGACGGCGGATGGGACAAAACTGCACATTCTGGGCACTGACAAACTGGGCCGCGATATCCTGTCGCGCGGGATCCATGGCAGTCGGATCACGCTGATCATCTCGTTGACCTCGATCACCTTGATTACCATCGCGGGGACGCTGCTGGGCATCGCCTCGGGCTATCTGGGTGGCAAGTTTGACCTGTGGTTTCAGCGGTTTGTGGAAATCATCCTCGCCTTTCCACAACTGCCGCTGTACCTGACGCTGACAACGCTGATCCCTGTGACGGCGCCATCTTCGGTCTTTATCGCCTTTGTCATTCTGGTCATTTCCGGCCTTGGTTGGGCGCAGCTTAGCCGCGAGGTGCGGTCGAAAACCATGTCGATGGCGCGGATTGAATATGTGCGTGCCGCGATGGCCGTGGGGGCAGGGGATGGGCGTATCATCACCCGCCACATCCTGCCCAATGTGCTGTCCCATGTAATCGTATCAATCACCCTTGGCATCCCGGCAATTGTGCTTTTGGAAAGTTTCCTTGGCTATCTGGGCTTTGCCGTGAAGCCACCGCTGATCTCGTGGGGGTTGATGTTGCAGGATGCCGGGACGTTCTCTGTGATCGGATCCTATCCGTGGATCATGTCGCCGGTCGGTTTCGTCCTTCTCGCCGTGTTCGCCTTCAACGCGCTGGGCGATGGTCTGCGCGATGCCGTTGACCCCTATTGAGGCTGCCATGACCCAGGATACCGTCATTCAGGCCAAGAACATCGGGGTGTCGTTCAACGTGGACGGCGGCAGGATTGAGGCTGTCCGCGATGTGTCCTTTACTCTGCTCAAGGGCCAGACCATCGCGCTGGTCGGCGAAAGCGGCAGCGGCAAATCCGTCACCGCCCGCGCCATCATGCGGCTTTTGTCCAAGCGCGCCGAAGTGTCGGAGCAAACGGAAATCCTGTACGGCGGGGTGAACATGGCCCGCCTCAAGGATGCCGAAATGCGCCGCCTGCGTGGCAATCGGCTGACGATGATCTTTCAGGAACCGATGTCATCCCTGAACCCCGTCTATACCGTGGGCGCGCAGATCGCGGAAATCCTGCGGATTCATCAGAAAATCACCCGCAAGGCCGCGCTCGCCCGTGCCGTGGAATTGCTGCGCGAGGTGCAGATTCCGGACCCCGAGTCCCGCGTGAACCAGTATCCGCATCAACTGTCCGGCGGGCAACGCCAGCGCGTGATGATCGCCATGGCCTTGGCCAACAATCCCGATGTGCTGATTGCGGATGAACCCACCACAGCGCTGGATGTGACGGTGCAGGCCGAGATTTTGAACCTGATCAAGGCGCTGAAGGAAAAGACCGGGATGGCCGTCATCCTGATCACCCATGACCTGACCGTGGTGCGCCAATTCGCCGACCATGTTTACGTCATGCAGCACGGCGAAGTGCGCGAAGACGGCCCGACCGAAGCGCTGTTCACCAACCCGCAACACCCCTATACCAAGCGCCTGCTTGGGTCTGAACCCAAAGGCCGCGCGGACCCGGCGCAAGTGGGCGAAGAGACCGTCCTAGCCGGCCGCGATGTGCGCGTGACCTTTACGCTTCGGAAAGGCGGGGCGTTCCGGGGCAGCTATCATGACCTGCAAGCGGTGGATGGCCTATCACTGGCCGTCAAGCGCGGTGAGACTTTGGGTCTGGTGGGCGAATCCGGCAGCGGCAAGACCACCTTTGGTCAGGCGCTTTTGCGGCTGAACAAGTTGAACGGTGGGCAGGTGGATTTTCTGGGCCATCGCATCGACGGGCTGGACCGCAAGGGGATGAAACCCTTTCGCCAGCGCATGCAGATCGTGTTCCAAGACCCGTTCTCCAGCCTCAACCCCCGCATGTCGGTGCGCCAGATCATCGAAGAGGGGCTGATCGTCAACGGCATCGGCAAAACCCGCGAAGATCGGCTTGACCGCGTGCGCCAAGCCCTGCGCGATGCAGGCATGCCCGACACCATCCTGTCGCGTTTCCCGCATGAGTTTTCCGGCGGCCAACGCCAGCGCCTTGCCATCGCCCGTGCTGTGGCCTTGGAGCCTGAGTTCATCCTGCTCGATGAACCCACCAGCGCGCTTGACCTGTCCGTGCAAGCCCAGATCATCGAGCTTTTGCGCAAGTTGCAGCGCGAAAAGGGCCTCAGTTACCTGTTTATCAGCCACGACCTGAAAGTCGTCCGCGCCCTCTGCCACCGCGTCATCGTCATGCAAAATGGCAAGATCGTGGAGCAAGGCCCGGTCGAAGAGGTGCTTGGCGCCCCCGCCACCGATTACACCCGCCGCCTTGTGAAGGCGGCTTTCGATATCGCCGTTTAGAATCTTGGAGCCAGCCATGGGCAGAACCGTCATCACCTTCATCGGCGCAGGGTCCGCCGTTTTCACCAAGAACATCGCCGGGGATATCCTGTCGCGCCCGGCGCTTGCCAATGCCGAAATCCGGTTGATGGACATCAATCCCGAACGGTTGCGCGAGTCAGAGGTGATCGTCGGAAAACTGGCGCAAACCCTTGGCGGCAAAGCCTCGGTCACCACCTACACCGATCAGCGCCGCGCTTTGACCGGGGCCAATTTCGTGGTCTGCTGCTTTCAGGTCGGGGGTTATGATCCCTGCACCATCACGGATTTTGAGGTGCCAAAGGCTTACGGTCTGCGCCAGACCATTGCCGACACCCTCGGCATCGGCGGCATCATGCGCGGCATCCGCACCGTCCCGCATCTGTGGAGCATCTGCGAAGACTTGATGCAGGTCGCACCCGAGGCGGTGATGCTGCAATACGTCAATCCGATGGCGATCAACACTTGGGCCATCGCAGCGAAGTATCCGAAAATCCGGCAGGTGGGTCTGTGCCATTCGGTGCAGGGCACGGCTTGGGAGCTCGCACGCGATTTGGATATCCCGGTGGAGGACATCCGCTATCGCGCGGCGGGCATCAACCACATGGCGTTTTACCTGACGTTCGAGCACAAGCAGGCCGATGGCAGCTATCGCAACCTTTATCCCGATCTGGTCAAAGGTTACCGCGAAGGCCGCTTCCCCAAGCCCAGCCATTGGAACCCACGCTGCCCCAACAAGGTGCGCTATGAGATGCTGACGCGGCTTGGCCATTTCGTCACCGAAAGCTCTGAGCATTTCGCCGAATACACCCCGTGGTTCATCAAGCGCGACCGCCCCGACCTGATTGAGAAATTCGGCATCCCGCTGGACGAATACCCCAAGCGCTGCGTCGAGCAGATCGCGCGCTGGAAGAAAGAGGCCGAAAAACTCGCCTCCGCCAATGAGGTTGAGGTGAAGGAAAGCCACGAATACGCCAGCCAGATCGTCAATTCGATGGTGACGGGCGAACCGAGCGTGATTTACGGCAACATCGGCAACCGTGGCTTTATCCCGCAACTGCCCGATGGCTGTGCGGTTGAAGTGCCGGTGCTGGTCGACCACATGGGCCTGCAACCCACCGTGGTGCATGACATCCCGCCGCAACTGATCGCGCTGATGCGGACCAATATCAACGTGCAGGATTTGACGGTGCAGGCACTGCTGACCGAAAACCCCGAACACATCTATCACGCGGCGATGCTGGACCCGCATACAGGGGCGGAACTCGACCTCGACCAAATCTGGTCCCTGACGCATGACCTTTTGGCAGCGCATGGCGATTGGTTGCCGGAATGGGCGCGCGTGCAGCAGCGCAAGGCGGGCTAAGACCATGTGGCCGCGGCGGATTTGCGTTGTTGGGGGTGGCACGGCGGGCTGGCTCGCCGCGATGATGCTGGGCGATTCCGCCCGTCGCGGCGGCCATCCCTGTGAGGTCACGGTGATTGAAAGCAGCAAGATCGGCACCATCGGCGTGGGCGAAGGCACCACGGCGGTGTTCCGGCAAATGTTGCACCACTTCGGTCTGGATGAGATGGAGTTTCTGGCCGAAACCGGGGCCACCATCAAATTCGGCATCCGCCACCGCGATTGGCGGCGCTTGGGGCACAGCTACGACGGGCCGATTGACGATCCCCATCGCGTGGCGGGGTTTGAGGTCAACGCCCTGGACCTTTACCAAGTCTCACGCGGGGAAAGCGTGGGGCAGGTACATCTGTTCCAACACCTGTTGGCGCGCAACAAAAGCCCCTTTGCGGAGGTAGACGGCCGCCGCGTGGCCGTGGGGCCGTTCCATCACGCCTATCACTTTGACCAAGCCTTGGCGGGGAAATGGCTGCGCTCCAAGGCCAAGGCCATCGCCACCATCGACGATCAGGTCTCGCGCGTCGAACGCCACCCCGAAACCGGCGACATCACGGCGCTGCAGCTTGAGGGCGGCGCGCGGGTTGAAGCCGACCTCTTCGTCGATTGCACCGGCTTTCGCCGCGCTTTGATCGGGCCGATGGGCGGCACTTGGGTCAGTTACCGCGATATGCTGCCCGTCAACCGCGCCATCCCGTTCTGGCTGGATATTCCCGAAGGCGAAGAGATTGACCCCTGCACGCTGGCTTGGGCGCAAGGCTCGGGCTGGATGTGGAAAATCCCTACGCAAAGCCGTTACGGCTGTGGCTATGTGTTTTCCGACGCCCATATCACCCCAGATCAGGCCAAGGATGAGATTGAGCGTGTGCTTGGCCATCCCATCCATGTCCGCAATGACATCCGCATTGATGCCGGGCGCTTGGATCGGCAATGGATCGGGAATTGCGTGGCGCTTGGCCTGTCCTCGTCCTTCCTTGAACCGCTGGAGGCGACGTCCATCCACGGCACTGTGGTGCAGTTGATGTTGCTGGCCTCTGTCCTGCCCAACCCGGATGACCGCGCGCGGCTGGCCTTCAACGCGGCCTCGGCCCGGCAAGTGGATGATTTTAGGGACTTTATCCGCCTGCACTACGTCAGCGAACGCCGCGACACCCCGTTCTGGCGCGATGTGGCCGGGAACCTGCCCGCGCATCTGGCGGACCGTCTGGCGGCATGGGATGGCCGCGTGCCGGGGGCTGCGGATTTCGCGCCCTTCCCGATGGGCCTGCCGCATACGGATCATCACCTGCATGTGCCGGTCTTGGATGGCTTGGGCCTGTTGGACCCCGCCAAGGCCAAGGCGTGGCTGGCCAGTCATCCCAAACTGCGCGCCCAAGCAAGGGCCGAGGCCGCGAAACTGACGGGTGAGTATAAGCGCGCGGCAGGGCGGGCCATCGGGCATCGGGCCTTCTTGGATGGGTTGAGCGTGCCTGCTTAAACCGCGCCATCCCGCGTGGCGCGGAATTCCAAGGGTGACACCCCACGGTGCCGCCGGAACGCCTTGGCAAGGTAGTTGGGATCGGCAAAGCCCGCCGCT
Source organism: Rhodobacter sp. (assembly GCA_027487395.1). Taxonomy (GTDB): domain Bacteria; phylum Pseudomonadota; class Alphaproteobacteria; order Rhodobacterales; family Rhodobacteraceae; genus Paragemmobacter. The sequence goes on from JAIYDR010000417.1 coordinate 6,113, forward strand.
TTGGCAATCTCAGCCACTTTCATCTCGGTCGCCAAAAGCAGACGCTCCACCCGGTCCATCCTTCGGGCCAGCACATGATCCGATGGGGCCACGCCATATTCCGCCGCGAAGCGCCGCACGAAATGCGCCCGGCTCATCCCCGCCACCCGCGCGAGGGTGTCGATATGCAGATCGGCGGCGAGGTTGCGTTCAACATGCGCCAGCACGCGGGCAAGGGCGGGAGAGGGGGCAATGCCCTCTGCCGCATCGGCAAAGGCCGCGTCATGCAGGGCACAAAGCGCGGCATAACCTGCCGCCGAAGCCTCTGCGGCGTTGGGCGCTGGGGGTGACAAAAGCCGCAAACAAGCCGCCGCCATCTGGGTGACCGCGCCCTCAGACGGGGTCAACACCGGACCCGCCGCCTCAAGGATGGCGCGGGCCATGCGCAGGGCTTCGCGGCCCGAGATCAGAAACCAGAAGTATTCCCAATGTCCGCCCCGCTCGAGCCAGTAACGATGCGCATGCGGCATGGTCACAAGCATGGTTTTCCCCGGCGTCAACCGATGCCTGACCCCGGCATAGTCCAGCCGACCTTCGCCGACCAGCGTATGTTGGATCACCAGAAATGGCGTCGCGCCGCGCGTCAGACCGTCCCAGTTATAAACCTCATTCCGGCGCTGCTCATAGCCTGCGGCATCCGTCACCACCTGTAGCCCCTGCGGTGTGGCGCGGGGGAAAGAGCGGATATCAAAGCCATGGGCCAGCAGTACGGAAAGCATGAAATCACCCAAAGGATCACACCTTTACCATACACGCGCCGCGCCCCTGCGCCTAGCCTGTCCACAGGCAAAAGCGGAGGATACCATGAGCTTCAAGATCGCAATCATCGGCGCGGGCAGCGTCGGCTTTACCAAGAAACTCTGTTCCGACATCCTGAAAGTCGCCGAATTTGCCGAAGGTGGGATTGAGATCGCGCTCACCGACATCAACGCCCATAACCTTGATATGGTGGCGCAAATCATCCGCCGCATCGTCGCGGTCAACAATCTTCCCACCCGCGTCACCGCCACCACTGATCGCCGCGAAGCCTTGTCCGGCGCGCGCTACATCATGAATGTGGTCCGTATCGGCGGGCTTGAGGCGTTTCAATCCGACATTTCCATCCCGCTGAAATACGGTGTCGATCAATGCGTCGGTGACACCATCTGTGCGGGCGGCATCCTTTACGGCCAGCGCGGCATCGCCGCCATGCTGGATTTCTGCAAGGATATCCGTGAGGTGGCCGAACCGAACGCCCTGCTGCTGAACTACGCCAACCCGATGGCGATGATGACGTGGGCTGCGATTGAGCATGGTGGAGTGCGGACCGTGGGCCTGTGTCACGGCGTGCAGAACGGCCATCGCCAGATCGCCGCCGCCCTGCGTGTGCCGATGGATGAGGTCGAGATCGTCTGTTCCGGCATCAACCATCAGACATGGTATCTGGACATCCGCCACAAGGGCCGCAGCATCGGGCGGGATGAGTTGATCGCCGCCTTTGAATCGCATCCCCTGTTTTCCAAACAGGAAAAGGTGCGGATTGATGTGCTGAAACGATTCGGATTCTACTCGACCGAGTCGAATGGCCACCTGTCGGAATACCTGCCGTGGTATCGCAAACGGCCCGAACAGATCCTCGATTGGATCAGCATGGATGAATGGATCCACGGCGAAACCGGGGGCTATCTGCGCTACACCACCGAAAACCGGAACTGGTTTGAAACCGACTTTCCAGTGTTTCTGGAAGAGGCCGGAAAATCCCTGTCCGACTGGCAGCGCACCGATGAACATGCCAGCCATATCCTTGAGGCGCTGGAGACGGGCCGCCCCTATCGCGGGCATTTCAACGTGCGCAATGGCGGGACGATCACCAACCTGCCTGAGGATTGCATCATTGAAAGCCCCGGCTATGTGGACCGTTTCGGGATCAACATGGTCGAAGGCGTGACCCTGCCCTTGGCCTGCGCGGCAACCTGCTCGGCCTCCGTCCATGTTCAGCGGATGAGCGTGCAGGCCGCAATCACCGGGGATGTGGAGCTCTTGAAGCAGGCGGTGCTGCATGACCCGCTTGTCGGCGCGATTTGCACGCCCGAAGAGGTCTGGCAAATGGTCGATGAAATGCTCGTCGCCCAAGCCGCTTGGTTGCCGCAATACGCGGGTGCCATTCCGGCGGCGGCAGAGCGGTTGAAATCGCCCAAAGTCAAGACGCGGGTATGGGAGGGTGCCGCGCGGCTTGGCGTCCGCAGCGTCGAGGATTTGCGCGCCACGAAAAAGGCCAAAGTGACGGCCTAAACCCCTTTGGCGGCCAACCAATCGGTGATCAACTGACGGTGCCTTTCCCCGGAATAACTGGGGAAATGCCCGCCATGCACCACCCGCACCGGCAGTTTCAACAGCCGCTCCATCGAGGCGATGTATTGCGCGTTTTCAAGTGCGGAGGTGCCTTCGATCAGCTCGCCATCATAGACGATGTCGCCCGAAAACAGGATGCCGGTGGCCGCTTCCCACAAGGCAATGCCGCCGGGGGAGTGGCC
>JAIYDR010000159.1 GCA_027487395.1 Rhodobacter sp.
ATTCGCAATCGCATCTGCCCGTGCGCGCGCAGACCAAGGTGGTCGGTCATGCGGTGCGGGCGATGTACATGTATTCCGCAATGGCTGATCTGGCGGCGGAACATGGCGACGACTGCCTGAAACAAACCTGCGAGGTTCTGTGGCGAGACGTCACTCGCACCCGGATGTATGTGACCGGGGGGTTTGGTCCATCGGCCCGCAACGAAGGCTTCACCCAAGATTACGACCTGCCCAACGACACCGCCTATGCCGAAACCTGTGCCAGCGTGGCGATGGTGTTCTGGGCGGCGCGGATGCTGAACCTTGATCTTGATGGGCAATACGCCGATCTCTTGGAACTGGCTTTGTATAACAATGCCTTGGCGGGGCTCTCCAAGGATGGGGAGACCTATTTCTATGACAACAAGCTGGACAGCGACGGCACGCATCGCCGCTGGGAATGGCACCCTTGCCCTTGCTGCACGATGAACGTGGCGCGGCTTGTCGCTTCGGTTGGCGGTTATGTCTTTGGGCTGGCGGGTGATGAGGTGGCGCTGCATCTTTACGGCGGGGCCTCGGCACAGTTGGAGGTGGCGGGAACGGCGGTGCAGATCACCGAAACCTCGGCCTATCCGTGGGATGGCGCGATCCGGGTGACGGTCGATCCTGCAACGCCCACCGCATTCACCCTGTCCTTGCGCATCCCGTCTTGGTGTCAGGGCGCGTCGCTGGCGATCAATGGCACGCCCGTGCCGGTCGAGCCTGAACGCGGTTACGCCCGCCTGCGCCGGGACTGGCGCGCGGGGGATGTGGTGACGCTGACCCTGCCGATGCCCGCCGAACGGCTTTACGCCCACCCGGATGTAAAGGCCGATGTGGGGCGGGTGGCACTGCGGCGCGGGCCGTTGGTCTATTGTCTGGAAGGTCGGGATCAACCCGCGCCCTTGCACCGCATCCGCCTTCCGCGAGACGTCGCGCTGACATCCCGCTTCCGCGCTGACTTGCTGGGTGGGGTGGCCGTTGTGGAGGGCATTGGCCGCGCCGCATCGGATCAGGGGTTTGCCGAAACGCTTTACCGAACGGAACCGCCGACGGAGGCCGATGCCCCTCTCTCCGCTGTGCCCTATTATATCTGGTGCAATCGCGGACCAAATCCGATGCAGGTCTGGCTGCGGGAATGATCACAACGGCGGGCAGTCAAGAACCGCCCGCCGCCGGGGAGGATCAGGTCAGCGCGACGCGGATGACCTGATAGGAAAACGGCGGCAAGCCCAGTTTCAACGCGCCATCTTCGATGATCGCGCCTGCGCCTTGTTTGGGGGCGACGTTCATCGGATTAACGGCGGTGTTCACGGCATAGAGGTCCGGATGCGTGATGACCTGATGGTCAATCACCCGCCCCTGCGCGCCAAAGCCCTGCAGCGAAAGCGACAGGTCCAGCACCTCGGTCGGGTGGCGGTTGACGGCGAAGAAACTGACGGTGCCGCCTGCTTCGTCATGCACGCCCGAGATATCGAGGTAGGGCACATTATCCGCCACATCGGCATCATAGCCGGGGCAGGTGACGGCAAGGTTCAGCGCCGTGCCGCGCCCGAAGATCGAGGCGAAGTAATAGGGGTAATAGATCGTCTGCCGCCAGGCCGCGCCCATCGGATCGGTCATGATCGGCGCGATCACGTTCACCAACTGCGCGATACAGGCGATTTTCACGCTGTCAGAGCGGCGGATGAAGGTGTTCAGGATGCAGCCGACCTGCAAGACATCCTCAAAGCAATAGATATCCTCCAAGAGGCGCGGCGCATGCGGCCAGCCCTCATTCCCGGCCAGAATCGCGCGGTCCTGTTCATTGGAGTGATACCAGACGTTCCATTCATCAAAGCTGATGTAGACCTGATGCTTGGAGCGTTTGTTCGCCTTGACGAGGTTGATGGTCGAGGCGACCGTTTCGATATAACGGTCCAGCTTGTGGTTCAGCGCCAGATAGTTGCCGGGATGCTTGGTCCGGTTGGCGAAATACATGTGCAGGCTGATGTGATCGACAGATTCATAAGTGTGTTCCAGCACGATCCGTTCCCATTCGGGATAGGTTTTCATGTCGGAATTCGACGACCCGCAGACAACCAGTTCCAGCGATTTGTCAAAGGCGCGCAGGGCCTTGGCGGTTTCATTCGCCAGTCGCCCGTATTCTTCGGCGGTCTTGTGCCCAACTTGCCAAGGGCCGTCCATTTCGTTGCCCAGACACCACAGGCGGCAATCAAAGGGTTCGGCGCGGCCATTCTTCTTGCGCAGGTCGCCCCAATAGCTGCCGGTGGGCCCATTGACATATTCAACGAAATTCCGCGCCTCATCCAATCCGCGTGAGCCGAGGTTGATCGCCAGCATCATTTGGGTGCCGACCGCATCGCACCAATCGGCGAATTCATGCACGCCCACCTGATTTGAGTCCGATGTATGCCAAGCGAGGTCCAGCCGCACCGGGCGTTGGTCGCGCGGGCCGATGCCGTCTTCCCAGTTGTAGGCCGAGACGAAGTTGCCCCCCGGATAGCGCACATAGGGGATGTTCAGATCACGCACCAGTTGCGCCACATCGCCGCGCATGCCGTTCTTGTCGGCGGTTGGATGCTCGGGTTCGTAGATGCCGGTATAGATCGCACGGCCGAGATGTTCGAGAAAGGCCGAATACACCCGGTCGTCGATCCGGGCGATGGTGTAATCCTTGTGCGCAATGGCCGTTGCCTTCATCTCGCGTCCCTCCAAGACGGTGCCACCTGTTGTTTCAGTTGGCTTAGATATCTGCTTTACAGATATACATCAGGAAAACGGGAATTGCGTCAAGGCCAAACGCGCGACATGGCTCAACGTTCGGTGGTCAGACGCATGAGGATGTCTTGGTCATAGTTGCCGAATCCCCGGCCAAAGATGTTGATCCCCCCCGGATGCCGCGCGGAATCCTTGACCGCGATGCGAAAGCGGATCGACTTATGGGCGTTCAGGTCCAGGTCTTTCAGCGACACTGGCGACATTTTCAGCCCGTCGATATAGGTGCCCTCTTGCGTAACGCGCACGGATTTGAGCTTGCCGTATTGGCTGCCCTTCAGCTTCCACCAATCGGGCGTGTAGACCCCGCGCTGATCGCCGAAATCCCCCGGAGAGGTCCAGGTGCCCACATCAATCTGGTTGATGGAAAAGGTGATGTCGGACGGCCAATCCGCTGCCGTTCCTGGCACTTCGGATGACAACTCCATCGAAAACTCAACGGCATTAACCTGTGTATTCAATAGCTTGGTGTTGTTGGGAAACTTGTATTCCACATAGCCGCGGGTGAACCACACCAGCCCCGCCGTCATCCGACCCGGATCAAGGAAAGTGTCTGGCACATCCAAAAGCCCGATGATTCCGGCGGTGGAGCACAGTCCACAGGGGGCCGTGACCTCACAGCTTGTGTAGAGCCCCAAGGGCATCGCCACCTCGATCACATTGTCCTTGGTGGCGGAGGTGTCTTTCTTGAACATCACCAGCACCTCGTCAAACAAGGGGTGGCAAATCTTCTGGTTTCCCTTCTTGGCGCGCTGGGTTTCGGTGCGGATCAGACCCGCATCTTCAAGCGACTGCACATTGGCAGAGATGCTGGACTGCGGCATGTCCATCGCGGCGGCAACGGCGTTGACGTTCATCGGACCTTGTTGATGCAGCAGTTTCAGGATTCCGACCCGCACCGGGGATGCCAAGGCTTTCAGGGTTTCAATTCCCTCTTCGGGATCGACGATCAGGAAGTTGCGGCTCATCCAGCGGCCTTTCGGTTCAATCCGCCATCTGTATCAGCTTTTCGGGTTTGGTCAAATCTGGCGTGGTTGGGTGATCGAGGCGCGCTGGATCAACTCGCACTCCAGCTTCATCCGCAGCGGTGCCGAGGGCGCGGGTGACAGCAGTCGGTCCACCGCCCAACGCGCCATCTCATCATGCGGCAGGAGCATCGTCGTCAGCGGCGGTTGCAGGGTGGCCGCGATGTCGTCATTGTCAAAGCCGACCACCGACAGATCATCGGGCAGACGCAGGCCATGTTCTGCCGCTGCCTCATAGACCCCCAGCGCAACACGGTCGTTAAAACAAAAGATCGCCGTTGGCGGGTTTGCTTGCGAAAGCAGCGCAAGAGCCGATGTCCGGCCAGAGGCGGCCGTCCATGCCGGTGTTGCCAGAAACGCCGGATCAAAGGGCACATCCGCGCTGGCCAAAGCGCGGCGATAGCCCAAGGCGCGGTCGCGCGCGGCCTCGCCCCAATCCTCGCCGGGGATATGGGCGATGCGGCGATGGCCCGCGCGTATCAAGGCCGTGGTCGCAGAAAAAGCGGCAAGCACATCCCCCGGCACCACGGATGGCAAAGGGCTGCGCGCGGCGTGGCAGTTCAGCAGCACAGCGGGCAGGCCCTCTAATGCGGCCGGCGGCTGCACGGCGCGTGTGACTAGGCTGGCATAGATCACCCCGGCTAAGCGCGTGGCGCGCAATGATGTGAGCGCCGCCTCCTCTACCGCTGCATCGCCGCCGGTGCAGCAAACCAGCAAAAGCGCACCTTGGGCGGCAGCCTCAAGCCGGGCCCCTTCGATGAACGGGGGCGCAAAGGGGGTTGTCACCACCTCGTCGATGAGCAGCCCGATCACCGGCGCGCCGCCCTGTTGCACCGATGCTTTGCGCGTATAGCCCAATTCCGCCGCGACAGCCTGCACCCGTGCCCGCGTGGCATCCGCAATCCGGGCATTGGCCACGCCGTTCAGCACCAGCGAGACCGTCGCCTGCGAAACCCCCGCCTTTTGTGCGATATCGGCCAATGTTGCGCGCTTGGGCATCCTGTCCAGTCTGTTGTGACCCGCCCCGCTGCGAATCGTCTTACCGGATTAGACCGGATCGGCTACGCCTGTCACTGATAAAACTTTAGCAAAATCTTCAGCGAGGCGGAACGTGCAGGATCAAGCGATGACGGGTGCGCGGCAAAGGCTGTCCTTGGATGGCGCATGGGACTTCAGACACGAGGATGGATCGTGGCGCGTGGCGACTGTGCCGGGGCCATGGCAGGCGCAATTCGCTGACCTGCGCCACAGTTCGGGCCGCGCGGTCTATCGCCGCCGCTTTTCGGTGCCGGATCATGCGCCGGGCACCGAAATCGTGCTGCACTTTGGCGCGGTCTTCTACTTTTCAACCGTGCGGGTGAATGGGGTTGAGGTCGGGCGCAATGACAATGGCTGGTTGCCGTTTGTCTGCGTCATCCCGCCCTCCATCTTGCGCTCGGAAAATGAGGTGACTGTGGAATGCCTGCTTCCGGATGGCGATCCGGCGACCAGTCCCGATGCGCCCTTTGCCGAAATCCCGCATGGCAAGCAAAGCTGGTATGGCCCAACGGGCGGCATCTGGCAAAGCGTGAGTCTTGAGTTGCGCCACCCTTGTCATCTTGAAAGCGCAGCCATCAGCGCCGACCCGTCTGGCCGGATTGGCCTGACGCTGCATCTTCCACAAGCGGCGATCGGTGCCGATATCCACCTGACCGTCATTGACCCCGCCGGCGCGCGGGTGCTGCACCATGACCTGACCGCCACCGGCACCACCACCGCAGCGACGCTGACACTGGAAGCGCCGCGCCTCTGGGGGCCAGATCACCCCGACCTTTACCGGCTGCGCGTCGATATCGTGCGCGGCGCCGTGCTGGACCGGACCGAGCACAGCTTTGGCTTTCGACATTTTGAAGCCCGGGATGGGAAGTTCTTTCTGAACGGCGCGCCTTTCTACATGCGGGCGGCGCTGGATCAGGATTACTACCCCGAAGGTATCTGCACCCCGCCTTCTGTGGCTTACCTTGAGGATCAGTTCCGCAAGGCGCGGGAGTTGGGCCTGAACATGCTGCGGACCCATATCAAAATCCCCGACCCGCGCTATCTTGAGGCCGCAGACCGGATGGGCCTGTTGATCTGGACCGAGATTCCAAACGTTGCCACTTTCACCGATGCCTCGGCGCAGCGGATGAAGGCGACGATGGAGGGGATCATTGCCCGCGACGGCAACCACCCCTGCATCGTGATCTGGACCCTGATCAACGAAGATTGGGGGATTCGTCTGTGCGAAGACCCCGCGCATCGGGCATGGCTGGCAGCAACATATGATTGGCTTAAACAGCGCGATCCGGGGCGGTTGGTGGTGGACAACTCCCCCTGCCACGGCAATTTCCATGTGAAAACTGACATCGACGACTTTCACTATTACCGCTCTGTCCCTGAACGGCGGGCCGAATGGGATGCGCTGACCGCAGAGTTTGCAGCGCGGGCAGATTGGACATTCTCGCCCTTTGGCGATGGGCAGCGGCGGGGCGATGAACCCTTGGTCGTGTCGGAATTCGGGGTTTGGGGCCTGCCGCATCCTGATCAGGTGCGGATCAATGGGGCAGAGCCGTGGTGGATGGAAACCGGCGGATCATGGGGCGATGGCGTGGCCTATCCGCATGGCGTGCAAGACCGTTTTTCCCAGATGCGGCTAGAGCGTGTCTTTGGCAGCTTTGATGGATTCGTGGCCGCTGTGCAGGGCTACCAATTCGCCAACCTGAAGTATGAGATCGAGTCGATGCGGTCTCACGCGCCGATTCAGGGCTATGTCATCACCGAGTTTACCGATGTGCACTGGGAGTCTAACGGACTTCTCGATATGAACCGCAACCCCCGATCGTTCCATGCTGTCTTTGGCACGATCAATGCCGATGTGGTCATCGTCCCGCAGATTGACAGATATGCGGGATGGGCCGGGGATGTGTTCGAGATTGGCCTGTCGGTCGCCACAGGCGGGCAGGCGTTGCCAGCCACAGACCTGCATTGGACGATCGAAGATGCCAGCGGGGTTTGCCCTGTCGTCGCCACCCCGGCCTTGGCCGTGGCGGCGACCGAGGGGATTCGCCTGCGCCTGCCGGACCATGGCGGAAACCGGATGCTGGTGCTGGACCTGTCCCTGATGGCGGGCGGGCAGGTGCTGGCGACCAACCGGGTGGAAATCGCGCTTTATCATCGCCCCGCCTTGGCAGGGATGCCAACGGTGGGCAGCGCAGATCCGGCGCTCGCCGCCGATCTGGCGGCGCTGGGTCTGACCGTGCTGCCGCCCGATCAGGCAGAGGTGACGGTGGCCCATGCACTCGACGCTGCAGACATTGCCCGGATGCAAGGGGGCGCGAAATACCTTGTGATTGCAGATGGTTCCGGGGGCCTGCGCCTGCGGACGGATACGCCGCCGCGCGATCAGCCCTTTATCCCGATCGTCGACGACATCCCCGGCTTGCCCATCAGCCAAGAGGGGCAGATGCCGAATATGGCGCTGCACGCCCGCCAAGGCACCATCTGGCGCGGTGACTGGATTGCTGGCTTTTCGTGGATCCGCCGTGCGGGCGTGTTTGCCGATATTCCCGGCGGGCCGCTGGTAGACCTGTCCTTTGACCGGGTGATTCCCCATCATGTGCTGACCGGCTTTCGCACATGGGAATATGGCGGGCCGGTGCACGCGGGCTTGGTGGTGGGCTGGTGCAACAAACCCGCCGCACTGATTGCCGAAAGGGTGGTCGGCCGTGGCCATTTGGTCGTCACCACCTTCCGCCTGCGAGAGGATGCGCCCGGAATCGACCCTGTCGCCACCGCCTTGACCCATGCGTTGCTGCGTCTGGCCCAAAATGCCGGTGCTGCTTGAGGGCCGCATCGTGAAGGTATCGCATTAACCGATACATATCTGAAAATCGGTTGACACAAGGGCGGCTCGCTCCGTAGGCTTTGATCCAAGCGGACGGATTGCGACCAACGGCAGGAGGAGGCCGACGGTTGCCCAAAAGTCTACCGCCCGAAAAGGACAGACCCGGAGGCGCCGCTGGGTCAACACCAACAATCAAGGCGCAACTGGGCCGCAAAGGCCCGCGACATGGGAGGTCTAAGGATGAAACGCCTGTTAAGTGCGGCTGTTCTGGCTGCTGTATTTGCGGCTCCGATGGCAATGGCCAAGGAGACGGTTGTGTGGTGGGACTTCCTCGGCGGCGGCGATGGCGTCCGCATGAAGAAGCTCATTGAAGACTTCAACGCAGCGCATGCCGACACGATCGAGATTCAGGCCACCACGCTGGATTGGGGTGTGCCGTTCTATACCAAGGTGCAAACCTCTGCCGCAGTGGGCGAAGGCCCGGACGTGATGACCTATCACGCCTCGCGCATTCCGCTGGCCGTCAGCCAAAGCACCCTGAGCGAAATCACGCCCGAAGACATGGCGACGATGGGGCTGAGCGCTGACAGCTTTGCCAAGGAAACCTGGGACGCGGTGAATGTGGATGGCAAGCAATATGCCGTGCCCTTCGATACCCACCCCATCGTGCTCTATTACAACAAGGACCTCTTGGAAAAGTCGGGTCTGATCGGTGCGGATGGCCTGCCCACGGGGCTGGACGGCAAGGATAACTTCACCGCCGCTCTGCAAAAGCTGAAGGACGACGGCAATGAATGGTCCATCGTGCAGGTGACCGCTGATGGCGGCTTTGCCTTCCGCACGATCTATTCGCTGCTCTGCCAGCAGAATGGCGTGATCGGCGGCGATGGCGCATGGTTCCCCGATGACAACGCCGACAAGCTTGCCAATGCCGTGCAGGTCATCGCGGATTGGGTCGGCAACGGCTACAACCCCAGCTACACCGATTATCCGTCGACCGTGGCGCTGTTCACCTCGGGTGCCTCGCCCTTCATGATCAACGGCGTGTGGGAAGTGCCCACGATGGCGGACCTGCAGTCGCAGGGCAAACTGTTCAACTGGGGTGCCATCGAACTGCCGGTGCTGTTCGACAAGCCCTGCACCTATGCCGACAGCCATGCCTTTGCGATCCCGAACAACGCGGGCAAGCCTGCGACCCCGGAAAAGCACGCGGCCGTGCTTGAGGTGGTCAAGTACATGTCCGACAACTCGCTCTTCTGGGCGACGGCGGGTCACGTTCCGGCCAACGTGGCTGTGACCGAAACCGCCGAATACAAGGCGATGCAGCCGCAGGCGACCTATGCCAAGCTGACCGCCAATCAGGTGTTTGACCCCAAATCGGTGCATGCCGGTGTGGCATCGGCCCTGTTCGATGCGGCTGGCAATGCCTTTACGGCGGCGATGAACGGCGAGACCGATGCCGCCAGCGCCGTGGCAGAAATGAAAGCCACAATGGACGCGCTGCAGTAACGCGCCCCTTCGGCGGGCCCTGGGAACAAGGCCCGCCGATCCGCATCCGCCAATTCACATCGGCCGGAGGCCACATGCTCAGGAACCGTCGCAGCGACCTTGTGGTCGCTTATCTGCTGACAGCCCCTTTCATCCTCATTTACGCATGGCTCTTCGTCTGGCCAGTGATCCAGATGGTGATGCTGACCTTTACCGACGCGCCGCTGATCGGTGCGGGCAAGTCGGTGGGCCTCGCCAATTACACGCGGATGTTCAAAGACCCGATCTTCTTCAAGGCGATCTGGAACACCTCTTACTTCGTCCTGTTGACTGTGATCCCCGGAACGGCGGTCGCCCTGGGCATCGCGCTGATGGTGTCGCGTCTGGGCGGCTGGCTGCAAAGCGCGGTGCTGGCGGCGTTTTTCCTGCCCTATATTCTGCCGGTCACGGTGGTCTATGTGATCTGGGACTGGCTGACCAACGTGCAGTTCGGGATGCTGCAAAGCGTTCTGGAATGGGTGACGGGCCGTCCTGTGAACCTGTGGCGCGCAATCCCATGGTTCATGCCCAGCGTGGCGGTGATCACGATCTGGTGGACCAATGGTTTTTCCATCCTGCTGTTTCTGGCAGGGTTAAGGAACATCCCCAAAGACCTCTATGAGGCCGCAGCCTTGGACGGTGCCACCCGCTGGCAGATGTTCAGCCGCATCACCTGGCCCTTGATCTGGCCGATCACGGTGCTGTGCCTGACGATCCAATTGATCTTGCAACTGAAGATCTTCGATCAGGTCTATCTCTTTGCCACTGGCGGGCGCACGCAGGCCACGATGGTGCTTGTGCAGTACATCTACGAACAGGCGTTCCAAAAGAACTCCAGCGGCTATGCTGCAACCATTGCACTGGCTTTGTTCGTGATTGTTGTCGTGTTCTCAGTCCTGCAATTCCAGCTACTTCGCATCCGGGGGCAGAAATGAGCGGCGATCCTACCACCCGCGACACCTCGCAATCCACCGCACTGTCGCATCTGACGCGCTCTCCCGCCGGGATCCTTCTGACCCTGTTGACGCTGATCTGTGCGGCGCTGTGGTTCTTTCCGATCTATTGGGCGCTGATCACCAGCCTGCGCAGTGACCAAGCCACGGTGCAGGAATTCGGTCTCCTCCCGACTGAGCCAACGCTAAGCGGCTACATCTTTTCCATCGTCAATTCCGAATTGCCGATCTGGTATCTGAATTCCACCATCACATCGGTCAGTGTCACGGTTCTGGTGGTGTTCATGTCGGCCTGCACCGGCTTTGCCATCTCGCAACTGCGGTTTCCGGGGCGGATGCTGCTGTGGTGGACGATCCTTGCCAGCTTCATGGTGCCGATCACGGCGTTGATCGTGAACCACTTCATCATCATCGCCGGGGTGGGGCTGCTCAATACCCATATTGGGATGATCCTGCCGATGCTGCTCAGCCCCGTCACAGTGATCGTCTACAAGCAGTTCTTTGACGGCCTGCCCAAAGAATTCCGCGAGGCGGCGGTGATGGATGGGGCCACCGAATTGCAGGTGTTCCTGCGGGTGTTCCTGCCGATGAACTGGGGTGTGACCACTGCACTTGCGATCATCACCTTCATCGGGGCTTGGAACAGCTTCCTGTGGCCCTTCCTCGTGGCGCAGGATGAGAAAATGATGACGGTCACCGTGGGCGTTTCTGCGGTGCAGGATGCTTACGGCGTGGCCTATGGCCGCGTCTTGGCCGGTGCGGTGCTGGCGTCTTTGCCGGTGGCGCTGGCCTATCTGTTCTTTCAACGCCGCGTCACGCAGGCGATCACACTTTCTGCTGGGATCAAGGGATAGTCATGGCGTCTGTAGAGCTTTCGCAACTGACCAAGCGGTTCGGCGGGTTAGAGGTTATCAGCGGTCTGAACCTGTCGGTCGAGGACGGGTCGTTCTGTGCCCTTCTCGGCCCCTCAGGCTGCGGCAAGTCCACTCTTTTGCGGATGATCGCAGGACTGGAAACGGTGACCGGCGGTACGGTGCGGATCGGCGACCGCGACGTGACCACGACCGAACCCAAAAGCCGTGGCGTGGCGATGGTGTTCCAATCCTACGCGCTTTATCCGCATCTGACCGTGGCCGAAAACATCGGCTTCAGCCTGTCTTTGGCCGGGGTGTCTAAGGCGAAGAAGACCGAACAGGTGGCCCGCGTCGCCGCCATGCTGCGGCTGGAGCCGCTGCTCGAACGCAAACCCGCCCAACTGTCCGGCGGGCAGCGCCAGCGTGTCGCCATCGGTCGCGCCTTGGTGCGCGATCCGTCTGTGTTCCTATTCGACGAACCCTTGTCGAACCTTGACGCCCTGCTGCGCGTGCAGATGCGGCTGGAACTGGCCAAACTGCACAATGACCTGAAAACCACGATGATCTATGTGACCCATGATCAGGTCGAAGCCATGACCTTGGCCGACAAGATCGTCGTCCTCGACAAGGGCGTGATCTCTCAGGCCGGGTCCCCGTGGGAGCTTTATAACCGTCCCGCCAACCGCTTTGTCGCAGGCTTCATCGGCTCGCCTGGGATGAATTTCCTGAAAGGGCAGGCGCGGCATGGCGCGGACGGCATCACGGTCACCCTGCAAGGCGGCGTGACCCTGACCCTGCCGCCACGCGCCGTGGCTGGTTTTGCGGGGGAACGTTCGGTCGAAATCGGCATCCGTCCGGAACATGTGACGCTGGCCAGCGGTTCAGCAGCACAGTTCAGCGGCAAAGCCTCGGTCGTGGAGTATCTGGGCAACACCTCTTTCGCCTATGTCGACACGCCCCAAGGGTCCATCATCGTGCAGGCCGATGGGGCCACCCGCATCAACGCGGGCGACACGGTCGGACTGGCCTTGGCCGTGGCAGAGGCCCATATCTTTGACGACACCGGCCGCGCCTGGTCGCATCTCTGACATCAGGACAGTTTCATGCAGTATCGTCGTCTCGGAAAATCCGGCCTTCAGGTCAGTGCTTTTTCTTTTGGGTCTTGGGTGACCTTTGCCAAGCAGGTCGACATCGCCCCCGCGAAAGAGATGATGCAGGCCGCCTATGACGCGGGCATCAACTTCTTTGACAATGCCGAAGGCTATGAGCAAGGCCGCTCTGAACTGGTCATGGGCCAAGCCATTGACGAATTGGGCTGGAGCCGGGACAGCTATGTCGTGTCCTCCAAGGTGTTCTGGGGCGGCACAAAACCCACACAGCGCGGGCTGTCGGCCAAGCATGTCACCGATGCCTGCCATGCCGCGCTGAAACGACTGCGGGTTGACTATCTGGACCTTTACTTCTGTCACCGTCCCGACGTGGACACACCGATCGAAGAAACCGTCCGGGCGATGCATAATCTGATTATGCAGGGGAAGGTGCTTTATTGGGGCACCTCCGAATGGTCGGCCCAGCAAATCACTGAAGCACACGCCGTCGCCGCCCGCTGGGGCATGACCCCGCCGACGATGGAACAGCCGCAGTATAACCTGTTCGAACGCCAAAAGGTCGAAGGCGATTACGCCCCGATCTATGACACCTTTGGTTTGGGCACCACGATCTGGTCCCCCCTCGCCTCTGGCCTGCTGACGGGCAAGTACAATGACGGTATCCCGCAGGATGCCCGCGCGGCGCTGCCGGGCTACGAATGGCTGCGCGACATCTTCACCGGCCCCGAAGGACAGGCCCGCATCATCAAGGTGCGCGACCTTGCCGCCTTGGCCGGACGGATCGGCATGCCACTGCATCATCTGGCGCTGGCCTGGTGCCTGACCAATCCGCGGGTTTCGACCGTGATCCTTGGGGCTTCGCGTTTGTCGCAGCTGACCGACAACCTTGCCGCGCTGGACCGTGTCGCTGACCTGACTCCCGATGTGCTGGCCGAGGTTGAGGCGATCATGGCCAACAAACCCGCCGCCCCGCAGCGGTTCTGATCTTCTTGTCGCGCCTCCTTTTCCCCGATAACCGCGCTGGGGTTGTCGTCGGGAAGGGGAGCGAGGCGGCGCTTTTGACGGCCGCCCCTGAAGTTCAGGCCTGCGCCGGCAGAGGGACTTGTGGCACTGGAAAGCCGCCTCATCAGCACAGGGCCTGCCGCTATGCTTATCGTTCGCTTGTGGCAGAGCGAACTTGCCGCATGTCCCCGCGACTCAAGGCGCGGAACTGGTGTGCCCCGAGCCGCTTTTGATTACGCGTTACCACTCCAGCCACATGACGAACGGCTTCAAACGTATCAGCCGCAGATCACACTTCGGTCCGGAACAGATGCGCGCTGTCAGGGTCAAAATCCAATTCAACCGCCGCCCCGAGTGGAAAAACCCGGTCTTGCGAGAGCGCTGCGATCAGGGGTTTGCCGTCTTTCAGCGTCACCTCAACCACGGTTTCCGCGCCCAAACGTTCCGTCAGCGCCACGGTTCCGTGCAACCGTCCTACCCCTTCGGCCACCGCCAGGTATTGCGGGCGCAGGCCCAGGATGGCCTTTTGCCCCACTGTAAACGGCCCGCGCGCGGCGGACACCTCGACTGGGTCAAGTGCTGCATTGCTGACCAAGGCCTTGCCGCCATTCACCGCCTGCACCGTCACCTCAAGGAAATTCATCGACGGCGCGCCAAGGAACCCCGCGACGAACAGGTTGGCGGGGTTGTGATACAACTCCATCGGCGCGCCAATCTGCATCACCTTGCCGTCTTTCAGCACCACGATCTTGTCGGCCAAGG
>JAIYDR010000084.1 GCA_027487395.1 Rhodobacter sp.
CCTACATGTTCGTCACCGGCCCGGATGTGGTGAAGACCGTCACCAACGAACAGGTCACGGCCGAAGAACTGGGCGGCGCATCCACCCATACCAAGAAATCTTCGGTCGCGGATGGGGCCTATGAAAACGACGTCGAACTGATCGCGGAAACCCGCCGTCTGATTGACTTCTTGCCGCTGAACAACCGCGAGAAGGCCCCCGTCCGCCCGTTCTTTGACGATCCGGCACGGCTGGAGCCGTCCTTGGATACCTTGGTGCCGGACAATCCGAACCAGCCCTATGACATGAAGGAACTGATCCTGAAACTCGCCGATGAGGGCGATTTCTTTGAGATTCAAAAGGACTTCGCCGGAAACATCATCACCGGCTTCATCCGTCTGGAAGGCCAAAGCGTCGGCGTCGTCGCCAACCAGCCGATGGTTCTGGCCGGGTGCCTCGACATCGACGCATCGCGCAAGGCCGCGCGCTTTGTGCGCTTCTGCGATGCCTTTGAAATTCCGATCCTGACACTGGTGGACGTCCCAGGCTTCTTGCCCGGCGTCACACAGGAATATGGCGGGGTCATCAAGCACGGTGCGAAACTCTTGTTCGCCTATGCCGAAGCCACCGTTCCCAAAGTCACGGTCCTGACCCGCAAGACCTATGGCGGGGCCTATGTCGTGATGTCCTCCAAGCACCTGCGCGGGGATTTCAATTATGCATGGCCCACCGCTGAAGTGGCCGTGATGGGGGCCAAGGGCGCGGTGGAAATTCTCTATCGCAGTGAACTCGGCGACAAAGACAAGATCGCCGCCCGCGTGAAGGATTACGAGGATCGCTTCGCCAATCCCTTCGTCGCTGCGGAAAAGGGATTTATCGATGAGGTGATCATGCCCCATTCCACCCGCCGCCGCGTCGCCCGCGCGTTCGCCGCCTTGCGGAACAAACGCCAGACCAACCCGTGGAAAAAGCACGACAACATCCCGCTTTGATCTGAAAACAGAAAGCCCCCGCCATGCCCGCCCGCCGGTTTTTGTCCGTTGCCCCGGCCTCTCTTTTGGGGGCGGTTCTTTGCGTGGGTTTGGCTGCGGCGACAGAGGATCCGCAGGTCGTCCCTGGCGATGGCATCGCTGTCGAAGTGCCCTCGGGCCAAAGCGTGACCTTGCAAGAGGTGGTCTGGAACGCCCCCGGCACCGACGGCCTTGCCATGCGATTTCTGTTCGTCGCTCCGGCCATCGGGCCGGGGGGCGACATCGACTTTGACACCGCCAGTGGCGACATGCAGCACCTGTGCGACGCCTTCGCTCTGCCGCGCGTCAAGGACAACACGCCGCCGCCTGAGCAGATCGTCATTTCCCTGTCTGACCGACCTGTGTCCTTTGGCCAATCCGCGCCCGAGGCCACCCAATTCTTTGAATCCTTCAGCATCACCGACGGCGTCTGCACGTGGGAGATGTTCTGATGTCCCCTGTGATTTCCGTGTTTTTTCTTGCCGCACATGGCCTTGCTGATGTAGCAGCGCCACAGGCTGACAACTTGGTCAGGCGTGAATGGGATTTGCGCGCAACTTGCGCTAAGGTCCCTGCAGGCCGAACCCAAGCGGCCTATACCTCGGAACGAGGGCAGGGGGATGGCGTTTCATCCTTCATGACCCTCCAAGAAAATAGGAGTAGAGGATGTCAAAGAGCACCAAGATCCTGTTGGCAATGTGCTGCGTCGCGTTCGTCGCCGCCTGCGCCAAAAAGGAAGAAGCCGTTTATGTGGAACAGCCAGCAGTCACTGCTGAGCCTGCCTACACCGGCAAGTACAAGTAAAAACGGATTTGGGCGGGCCAATGGGGCGTTGACGCCTCGGCCCGCCCTTCTTCTGTCTGCGTTTGACGCGGGCCAAGGCTTCGGGCATGACCCATCCCTTCGCTGCCAAAGGGGCCTGTCATGCTGAAACATCGCGGATTCCCGGGGCGTCTGCCCGGAACCGACTTCCAATTCACCATC
Source organism: Rhodobacter sp. (assembly GCA_027487395.1). Taxonomy (GTDB): domain Bacteria; phylum Pseudomonadota; class Alphaproteobacteria; order Rhodobacterales; family Rhodobacteraceae; genus Paragemmobacter. Next base: position 1,974 of record JAIYDR010000084.1, read on the forward strand.
CGCCGCGCCAATCACAAAGACGGCGTGACCAAAATCACCCGGCGCGAACGGTTCAAGGACCGCAAGCACGCCGACCGCATGGCCGATCAGGGCTTTATGGCCGCCCTTTGGGCGCATTTCGGCGAAGAACCCTTTCAACGCGGCAATTTGGATGCAGGCCGCCTCAGCTGGCTGTTCGGGCGCGAGGTTGTGGCCGCCGAGGACCCGTTCAATCCCGCCAGCTATGAGGCTTGGCTGAAGATCGACATCAAACGCGCCGAAATGGCCTTTCCTGAGGTGTTCGCTGCTGATGCGACCCCCTATGACTTTGACGCCGACGATGACGGATCGGACGACGCATGACGCCCCGACGTTCTGCCCTGCTATGCTTCCGTCAAACGGCATCCGGCGGATCGTCGCCTACCCCATCCGTTCGGCAGTCTTTGGCCTATGCTGTGCGCTTGGCTATGCCAAAGTTTAGTTTTTCCTTTTGCCATGCCGCAAATGCGGTAATCTTAGGGTGTCGAACAACTCTGAGAGGCAGACCAACATGCAAAAATCCATTATCGCCGTTGCCCTTTTGTCCGTCATGGCCCTTGCGGGCTGCATGCAGGACCCGCTCTCGCGCGGCGCGGCAGGGGCCGTTGCTGGTGCAGCCGTGGCTGACATCACCGACAGCAACATTGCCACCGGCGCCGTCATCGGTGGCCTTGCCGGCGCGGCAAGCTGCTCTGTTCCGGGGCAATGCCCCAGCTACTGACGCCAAACTGACCGCCGCCCCTAAGGGTGCACGGTCGAGTACTTCATCTGGACCATCTGGGCCAACCGCCCAGGTGGTCTTTTGCTTTTGCGCCGACAAGACCGCGTTCCGGCCCGGACGTGGGACAAGGGGAGAGAGATGTTCGACAAGATTCTGATCGCCAACCGGGGCGAAATTGCCTGCCGGGTCATCAAGACTGCCCGCAAGATGGGCATCAAGACGGTGGCGGTCTATTCCGACGCCGACCGCAACGCGTTGCATGTGAAAATGGCCGATGAGGCTGTGCACATCGGCCCGCCCCCGGCGAACCAGTCCTATATCGTGATCGACAAGATCATGGAGGCCGTCCGCCAGACTGGCGCGCAGGCAGTCCATCCCGGTTACGGTTTCCTCTCCGAACGCCGCGACTTCGCTGCGGCTTTGGAGGCTGAGGGCGTGGTCTTCGTCGGTCCGCCATCCCCCGCGATTGAGGCGATGGGCGACAAGATCACTTCCAAGAAAATCGCCCAAGCGGCGGGCGTGTCCACCGTTCCTGGTTACATGGGCCTGATTGCTGACGCGGATGAAGCGGTCAAGATCAGCGGCGAAATCGGCTATCCGGTGATGATCAAGGCATCGGCAGGCGGTGGCGGCAAGGGCATGCGGATTGCATGGAATGACGCCGAGGCGCGCGAAGGCTTTCAATCTTCGAAGAACGAGGCGGCCGCCAGCTTTGGCGATGACCGTATCTTCATCGAAAAATTTGTCACGCAACCCCGCCACATCGAAATTCAGGTGCTGGCAGACAAGCACGGCAATTGCGTCTACCTGCATGAACGCGAATGCTCGATCCAGCGCCGCAACCAAAAGGTCATCGAAGAAGCGCCTTCGCCGTTCTTGGATGAAGCCACCCGCAAAGCGATGGGCGAACAGGCCTGCGCCTTGGCGAAAGCCGTGGGCTACACCTCTGCGGGCACGGTGGAGTTCATCGTCGACGGCAACCGCAACTTTTACTTTCTTGAGATGAACACCCGTTTGCAGGTGGAACACCCGGTCACCGAACTGATCACTGGCGTCGATCTTGTTGAACAGATGATCCGTGTCGCCAATGGCGAACCCCTTCCGTTCAAACAGGAAGACCTGAAAATCAACGGCTGGGCGATGGAAAGCCGCCTTTACGCCGAAGACCCCTATCGCAACTTCCTGCCCTCCATCGGCCGACTGACCCGCTACCGCCCCCCGGTCGAAGGCACCACCCCGCGCGGCGGCATCGTGCGCAACGACACCGGCGTGTTTGAGGGCGGTGAGATCAGCATGTATTATGACCCGATGATCGCCAAGCTTTGCACTTGGGGCGAAACACGGGGCGCGGCGATCGAGGAAATGCGACTGGCGCTGGACACCTTTGAGGTCGAAGGCATTGGCCACAACCTGCCCTTCGTTGGCGCGGTGATGGACCATCCGCGCTTTGTGTCGGGCAATATCACCACCGCCTTCATCGCCGAGGAGTATCCCGAAGGCTTTCAAGGGGCGACATTGGATGCCGCCACCCTGCGCCGTGTCGCTGCGGCTGCCGCTGCGATGAATCGCGTTGCCGAAATCCGCCGCACGCGGATCAGCGGCACGATGGACAACCATCAGCGCCGCGTCGGCGATGATTGGGTCGTGACCGTGCAAGGCGAGGTGCTGCCCTTGGCCATCGCCGCCGACAAGGCTGGCTCAACTGTGACCTTTGCCGATGGCGCGGTCTGCCGCGTCGAAAGCGACTGGACGCCCGGTCAGGCACTCGCCCGTCTGATGATCGACGGCGCGCCCTTGGTGATGAAGGTTGGCAAGATCAGCGGCGGCTTCCGCCTGCGTCTGCGCGGCGCGGATTTGAAAGTCCATGTCCGCACCCCGCGTCAGCACGAGTTGGCGCTTCTGATGCCGGAAAAACTGCCGCCCGACACTTCGCGGTTCCTGTTGTGTCCCATGCCCGGCCTGATCGTGAAGATCGCCGTGGAAGAGGGCGAAGAGGTGCAGGAAGGTCAGGCGCTCGCCACTGTTGAGGCCATGAAGATGGAAAACATCCTCAAGGCCGAACGCCGCGGCGTGGTCAAGAAAATCAGCGCCAGCGCCGGTGCCAGCCTGCGCGTCGATGACGTGATCATGGAGTTCGAGTGATCCGATGACCCGCGCGCGCGTCAGGCCGGGCTGCCCCAGCAGCCCTATCCGCCCGCGGCAGGGCGTTCTTGCATTTCCTGCCGTCGCAGGGGGGTCTTGTCGATGGCATGGGTGATTTCGCGCACCTCCCACGGCAGCGGCTTGCGGATCACCACCTTGCCATCCTTGTCCATCAGCACCAGTGAAAACCCGCGCGGGCGCAGCTTTGTGCGCCAATCCGACGGGGTTTTGGGGTCGGTGTCGGTGACCACGATCACATCGCGTTCGGCCAGATCTGCCGACTCCTGCGCAATCAACGCCATCTGCCGCACAAATGCCGGATCGTTGGGCGTGTCGGCAAAGACCACCACCGGGCGTTTGAGGTACAGCAAATCCTCCAGCGCGACGCTGCTTGCAGGCACCGGGGCAAAGGCCTCCTGCGCCGCAGCGGCAAACGGCAGAAACGCCGCCAGAACAAGACCATATAGCGGTGTCATCGGCTCTCCCTTTGCAAGGGAATATAGGGCGGAAACCGCAAAACCCAAGACCGCCGGAAGGCCCAATCCGGTTTGAAGGAAAGGACGCGTTAATGTCGGACAAACTTGCGAAATGGCAGGCGCTTGCAGCCAAGGAACTTCGGGGCAGCGACCCTGAATCGCTGACGTGGAACACGCTCGAAGGCATCCCGGTCAAACCGCTCTACACCGCCGCCGATACCGCAGGCCTGCCGCAGATGGACGAAGTCCCCGGTGTCGCCCCCTTCACCCGCGGCGTGCGCGCCACGATGTATGCGGGCCGTCCTTGGACCATCCGGCAGTATGCGGGGTTTTCGACGGCGGAAGAGTCCAACAATTTCTACCGCAAGGCACTGGCGGCAGGGCAACAGGGCGTGTCTGTTGCCTTCGATCTGGCCACCCATCGCGGCTATGACAGCGACCATCCCCGCGTCGTGGGCGATGTCGGCAAAGCAGGTGTCGCCATCGACTCGGTCGAGGATATGAAGGTGCTGTTTGACGGCATCCCCTTGGACAAGATCAGCGTTTCCATGACCATGAACGGCGCTGTGATCCCGATTCTGGCCAATTTCATTGTCACGGGTGAAGAACAGGGCGTTGATAAGAGCCTGCTCTCGGGTACGATCCAGAACGACATCCTCAAGGAGTTCATGGTCCGCAACACCTATATCTACCCGCCCGAGCCTTCGATGCGGATCATTGCGGATATCATCGAATACACCTCGGCACAGATGCCGAAGTTCAACTCGATCTCGATCTCTGGCTATCACATGCAAGAGGCGGGCGCGAACCTTGTGCAGGAGCTGGCCTA